>JBDTMH010000040.1:0-24995 GCA_039934375.1 Burkholderiaceae bacterium
TCTCGTACACCAACCACACGCTGATGCCCGAGGCGCTGGAGACCTGGACCGTGGCGCTGATGCAGCATGTGCTGCCACGCCACCTGGAAATCATCCTGCTGATCAACGAGGAGTTTCTCGAACTGGCCGCACGCCACCGCCCGGGCGACGACGGCTTTCTGGCGCGGCTGTCGCTGATCGACGAACACGGCGAGCGCCGCGTGCGCATGGCGCATCTGTCCATCGTCGGCAGCCACAAGGTCAACGGCGTCTCCAAGCTGCATTCGGATCTGCTGGTGCAGACCATCTTTGCCGACTTCGCCAGCATGTGGCCGGAGCGTTTCACCAACATGACCAACGGCGTCACACCGCGGCGCTGGTTATCGGAGGCCAACCCGGGCCTGTCGACGCTACTCGACGAGACACTGGGCGACGGCTGGCGGCTCGACCTCGATCAGCTCAAAGGCCTGCGTGCCCATGCCGACAAGCCGGCCTTCCAGCAGAAGTTCGCTGCCATCAAGCGCGCCAACAAGGAGCGGCTGGCGCGCACCATCGAGGCGCGCACCGGCATCGTCGTCTCGCCCGACAGCCTGTTCGACGTGCAGGTCAAGCGCATCCACGAATACAAGCGCCAGTTGCTGAACCTGCTGCACGTGGTGACGCGATACCTCGCCATCCTCGCCCAGCCGGACGCCAACTGGGTGCCGCGTACCGTGATCTTCGCTGGCAAGGCCGCGTCCTCGTATCACATGGCCAAGACCATCATCCGGCTGATCCACGATGTGGCAGGGGTGATCAATACCGACCCGCGCGTCAAGGACTTGCTCAAGCTGGTGTTCATTCCCAACTATGGCGTTTCGCTGGCCGAGATCATCATGCCCGGGGCCGACTTGTCCGAGCAGATATCCACCGCCGGGACCGAGGCATCGGGCACCGGCAACATGAAGCTGGCGCTCAACGGCGCGCTGACGATAGGCACCGACGACGGCGCCAACATCGAGATCCGCCAGAACGTCGGCGACGAGAACATCTTCATTTTCGGCCTGGGTGCCAGTGAGGTACAGGCGCTGCGCCAGCGCGGCTATCACCCGATGGGCTACTACGAGAGTGTTCCGGCTCTGCGCAGTGCGCTCGACGCTATCGCCGGCGCGACGTTCTCGTCCGAAGAACCGGGCCGCTACAGCCCGCTGGTCGACAGCCTGCTGTGGCGCGGTGACCACTACATGCTGCTGGCCGACTTCGGCTCGTACATTGCCGCGCAATCGCGCGTCGACGCGTTGTACCAGGATCCGAAACAATGGTGGGCCCGGGCGATTGCCAACGTCGCGGGCATGGGACCGTTCTCGTCCGACCGCACGATCCGGCAATACGCGTCGGAGATCTGGCGCGTGGCGCCGCTACCGGGCTGATTCCGGATGCGGCTGAGCACCGACGGCCCCGCGCTGTTGCCGGGCAAAACAGCACCACTGGGCGCGCACTGGGACGGGCATGGCGTCAATTTCGCCGTTTCCTGCGCCAGCGCCGATGCCCTCACGCTGTGCCTGTTCGATGCCGGCGGCAAACGCGAGATCCGCCAGTTGGCGCTGCATGGACCGCAGCAAGACGTCTGGCATGGTTACCTGCCTGACGCCGGGCCCGGAACGGTCTACGGAATGCGCGCACACGGCCCGTGGCAACCCGACCAGGGACAACGCTTCAATCCGGCCAAGCTGCTGCTCGATCCGTATGCGCGCGAAGTGGTCGGGCAATTTCGCTGGAGCGATCCGCATTTCGCAGCCCAGGCCGACAACCCGACGCTGGCGGACTCCCGTGACAACGCGGCCTGTGCGCTCAAGGCACGGGTCGTCGACGATGCGTTCGACTGGGGTGCTGACACGGCACCCCGGATAGCGGCTGCAGATGTCGTGCTGTACGAACTTCACGTGCGTGGCTTCTCGCGCCGCAATGAGGCGCTGCCACCGGCCTTGCGCGGCACCTATGCGGGTCTGGCGCATCCGGCGTCGATCGCCTACCTGCAAGGATTGGGCATCACGTCGGTCAGCCTGCTGCCGGTGCACTACGCACTGGACGAGCAGCGGCTGTCGGCGCAGGGCCTGCGCAACTACTGGGGCTACAACACGCTGGCGTTCTTCTACCCCGATCCGCGCCTGGCCAGCCAATACGGCGGCGTTTCGCCGCGCGACGAGTTCCGCGCCATGGTGCGTGCGCTGCACGCAGCCGGCTTTGAGGTGATCCTGGACGTGGTGTTCAACCACACCGCAGAAGGTGACGAGCATGGACCCTCGATCAGTTTTCGCGGTCTGGACAACGCCGGCTATTACCGTTTGTCCGAAACCGACAGATCGCGTTACGACAACTACAGCGGGTGCGGCAACACCCTGGATGCCCGGCGTCCGCAGGTGCTGCGACTGGTCATGGACAGCCTGCGCTTCTGGGTGCAAGAGATGCACGTGGACGGCTTTCGCTTCGACCTGGCGCCGGTGCTCGGTCGCACCGAGCACGGCTTCACGCGCGACAGCCCGTTCTTCATGGCCTTGGCGCAGGACCCGGCGTTGTCTGGTGTCAAACTGATCGCCGAACCCTGGGACCTCGGGCCCGGTGGTTACCAAAGCGGCGGCTTTCCGCGCGGCTGGATGGAGTGGAATGACCGCTACCGCGACGGCATGCGCCGGTTCTGGCTTGGCTGGCACTACCAGCCCGGCAATGGTCAGGAATACGGCCTGCGTGGCGACTTCGCGCTGCGCCTGTGTGGCTCCAGCGACATGTTCCAGGCCGGCAGACGCCCGCCACAGGCATCGGTCAACTACGTGGTGTCGCACGACGGATTCACCTTGCGCGACCTGGTCAGCTACAACAACCGGCACAACCAGGCCAACGGCGAGAACAATCGCGACGGACATGCGGAGACGCTGAGTTTCAACTGCGGGTTCGAGGGCGAGACCGAAGATGCAGGAATCCTGGCACTGCGCGCCAGGCTGCAACGGGCGCTGCTTGCCTGCACCATCCTCAGCCAAGGCACGCCGATGTTGTGTGCTGGCGCCGAACGCGGCCAGACCCAGGGCGGCAACAACAATCCGTACAACCAGGACAACGAAACCACCTGGCTCGACTGGTCGCAGACCGACACCAACCTGACCGCCTTCACGGCCCGTCTGCTGAAATTGCGCCGCGCCGCAATGCCACTCGGCGCCGACTGGTACAGCGGCCACCAGGACCCGCTCGGCCTGTGCGACCTGTGCTGGATGCGATCCGACGGCCGGACCATGGAACAGGCCGACTGGCACGACACGAGTTGTCGCACGCTGGCCTGCCTGATCGGCCGTCCCGGCCGGGCCAGAGCCCCGATGCTGCTACTGGTCAATGCCGGCACCACGGCGGAGACCTTCCATCTGCCAGGGGGCGTCTGGCAATGCCTGCTCGACACCAGCGACGCGCGCGGGGACAGCCATTGGCACGGCCAGGGCGATGCCGACCTGCCAGTCGCGGCCCACAGCCTGCAACTGTTGGCTGCCGCCGGCGCCGGTGTCACCGGCGCGCCCTGAGCGCCGTGGCTGGCCCCGGGATCGGGAGCCACATCCACTTGCATTTCGCACGACGACGGGTCAAGATCGATGGTCGGCATTTGAGTCGACCATGCCTTGCCGATCTAGGAGATCCCCATGGGCCACGCGGTCAGTGATCGTACTTTCGCCGGTTCAATACCGCAGTTCTACGAGCGATACATGGTGCCGCTCATCTTTGAGCCATACGCCGCCGACCTGGCGGCGCGCGCGGCGCAGTACCGGCCATCGCGCGTGCTGGAGATTGCAGCGGGCACCGGCGTCGTGACACGCCAGCTCGCACGCGTGCTCGAGCCCGGTGCCGACATCGTCGCAACCGATCTGAACCCGGCGATGCTCGAGCATGCGGCGTCGATCGGCACCAGCCGGCCGGTGTCCTGGCAAGTGGCAGACGCCCAGCAACTGCCATTCCCCGACACTGCCTTCGACGTGGTCGTGTGCCAGTTCGGCACCATGTTCTTTCCCGACAAGCCGGGCGCGTTTGCCCAAGCGCGCCGGGTGCTGCGTCCCGGCGGCACGCTGATCTTCAACGTCTGGGACGATATCGAGCACAACGCGTTTGCACAGACGGTGACGGACACCCTGGCGCTGGAATTCCCGCACGACCCACCCCGATTCATGGCCCGCACGCCGCACGGCTACCACGACCTGTCCGTCATCGCACAAGACCTGGCCAGTGGTGGATGGTCCACCCGCGCACAGTTCGACACTCTGACAGATCGCAGCCGCGCCGCCAGTGCCAACGAGGTGGCGGTCGCCTATTGCCAGGGCACACCGCTGCGCGGCGAAATCGAGGCGCGGGCGCCGCAGCGCCTGCATCAGATCACTGAACGGGCGGCCCAGGCGCTTGCCCGGCAGTTCGGCAGCGGCGCGGTCGACGCAAAGATGCAGGCCCATGTTGTGACAATTTCACGCGAGGCATAACGACTGGAAAGCCTGCGTGCACAGGTCCGAAAACGGCTAGTTGCGTCATCCCGGGGGCGTACCATGCACCCATGGATCCCCGCCACAGCAGCATTGACGCAGACGCCTGCTACCTCGCTCTCAAGGCGCGCGACGCGCGCTTCGACGGCCGCTTCTTTACTGGCGTGACTTCGACCGGCATTTATTGCCGGCCGGTGTGCAACGTGCGCACTCCGAAACGCGAAAACTGCCGCTTCTTTGCCCATGCGGCCAAGGCGGAGAGCGCCGGTTTCCGACCCTGCCTGCGCTGCCGGCCGGAACTGGCGCCGGGTACACCCTGGTGGTCGATCCAGGACGCCTCGGCGATCCTGGCGCACCAGGCAGCGCGGCTGCTGGACGACCCAGACACCTGGCATGGCGACGATGTTTCGGTGCAGCGGCTGGCCGACCGGCTCGGTGTGAGCGACCGCCACGTGCGGCGTATTTTCGAGGCCCAGTTCGGCGTCGCGCCGATGCAGTACCTGCAGACCCGACGCCTGCTGACGGCCAAGCAGTTGCTGGCCGATACCGACCTGCCGGTGCACCAGGTCGCGATCAGCAGCGGGTTTGCCAGCGTGCGTCGCTTCAACGCGGCGTTCCTGGCGCACTACCGGCTGAATCCGACGGCCATGCGGCGCGCCGGGGCCACGCCGGTGGCCGGCGCGGTCACGGTACGGCTGGCTTATCGCCCGCCGTACGACACGGCGGCCATGGCCGAGTTCTTCCGGCGCCGCCAGATCGACGCCGTGGAGTTCGTCGATGTCGCCGCGCGGCCCGGATACGCGCGTTTTGCCCGCACCTTGCACATGCCGCATGCCGGCGCGCAGTTCACCGGCTGGTTCCTGGCGGATTTCGATCCCGAACACCACCTGCTGCGGCTGCAGGTCAGCGACAGCCTGCGCCAGGTGCTGCCACAGGTCATCCGCCGGGTGCGCAACACCTTCGACCTGGACGCCGACCCGCATGCGATCAACGAGGCCTTGCACGGCGAGTTTCCCGACGGTGATGGCCTGCGCGTGCCCGGCACACCCGACGGGTTCGAATTGGCCGTACGCGCGGTGCTGGGCCAGCAGATCACCGTGGCGGCGGCGCGCACGCTGGCGCAGCGGCTGGTGCAGCAGTGGGGCGAGCCTATCGCCACGCCCCACGCCGGCCTGAGCCGCCTGTTCCCGAGCGCCCATACGCTGGCCATGGCGGATCCCGATACGCTGGGCGCACTGGGCGTGGTACGCCAGCGCCAGCGCGCGATCCAGGCGCTGGCGCGCGCGGTGGCCGACGGCCAGTTGCATATTGACGCGGGTGCGGATATCCCGGCGACGATGGCGGCACTCAGGGCACTACCCGGTATCGGCGACTGGACGGCGCACTACATCGCCATGCGCGCCTTGCGCTGGCCAGACGCATTCCCCAGCGGCGACGTGGCCCTGCACAAGGCACTGGGTTTGCAGGACCAGCCCCACCCGGCGCGTGCCGCCGAAGCCCTGTCACAAGCCTGGCGACCCTGGCGCAGCTACGCCGTGCTGCGCGCCTGGCACGGATTGCCAACACGCGAATTGCCTTCTGGAGAAAACTGATGTCCTTCGACCCCCGCACCGTGATTACCCACGTCGACACCCGGCTCGGCCCGGTCACGCTGGCCGCTACCAACCAGGGCCTGGCCGGTCTGTGGTTCAGCGGTCAGAAGCACCATCCCGATACCCTGGCGTGGCGCGTCGACGATGGCAACCCCTGGCTGGTACAGGCGCGAACGCAACTCGCCGAATACCTTGCGGGACAACGCACCAGTTTCGAGCTTGCGCTGGACCTGCGCAGCGGCAGCGTGTTCCAGCAGGCGGTATGGAACGCCTTGTGCACCATTCCCGCTGGTGGCACCACCAGTTATGGCGCCGTCAGTCGGCAGATCGGTCGACCCTCGGCGGTGCGCGCGGTCGGCGCTGCCGTGGGACGCAACCCGGTCAGCATTATCGTACCTTGCCACCGCGTGCTGGGCGCCAACGGCGCGCTCACCGGATATGCCGGCGGGCTCGAACGCAAGGCGGCATTGCTGGCACTGGAATCGGCGGCCAAAGACACCCGGGCATCGGGAAGTTCGAAAACACGGGCAGCGGCAGAAACAGGGACAATCCCAGCCTGCCCATGAAATCCCACCCTGTTGCCGAGTTCGTCGCCTTGGCCGCGATCTGGGGCTCCTCGTTCCTGTTCATGCGCCTGGGCGTGACCGAGTTCGGCCCGCTGGCCACAGCCGGTGTCCGGGTCGCCATCGGTGCGGCCACGCTGATCCCTGTTCTGTGGTTCAGCGGCCATTGGCCGGTGCTGCGCCAGCACGCCGGCAAGATCCTGTTCATCGGCGTGCTCAGCTCCGGGCTGCCGTTTGTTCTTTTCTCGTTCGCTGTGATGTCCATCAGCACCGGCCTGTCCGCCATCCTGAACGCGACGGCCCCGTTGTTTGGCGCGCTGATCGCATGGTGGTGGCTGCACGACCGGCCCGACCGTTCGCGCATCCTGGGGCTGGTGATCGGCTTTGCCGGCGTCGTGCTGCTGGCCAGCGGCAAGGCCAGCTTCACGTCCGGCGGCTCCGGTTGGGCCGTGCTGGCCTGCCTCGCAGCGACGCTGTGTTACGGAATTGCCGCCAACTTCACCAAGCGCTATCTGAGCGGCGTGCACCCGCTGGCAACCGCCACCGGCAGCCAGATCGGCGCCACACTGGCGCTGGCGCTGCCGACCTGGCTCTACTGGCCCGACCACAACCCGGGCCCGACGTCCTGGCTGTCGCTGGTCGTGCTCGGCATCTTGTGCAGTGCCGTGGCCTACATCCTGTACTTCCGGCTGATTGCCCAGCTCGGGCCAGCGCGCGCCATCACCGTGACTTTCCTGATACCCGTTTTCGCGGTGTTCTTCGGCACCACCTTGCTGGGCGAAGCGCTGACCGGCTGGATGCTGGCCTGCGGGGTCGTCATCGTGACCGGAACCGCCTTGTCCACTGGCGTGATGCGCCTGCCGGCTACCAGGGTCGCACCAGGCAACTGACGCGCGACGCGGCGCAGGCCGTCACTTGCGCCAGAACTCGGGTGCGAACAACACCATCACGGCAATCAGCTCGAGCCGGCCGACCAGCATGCCGAAGGTGCAGACCCAGGTCTGGAAATCGCTCAGGGAACCGAAATTGGCCGACGGACCGACCCGACCGAGTCCGGGACCGATATTGTTGACCGTGGCCACGACCGCCGAGAACGCGGTCACGATGTCCAGCCCCGATAGCAGCATCAGCATTGTCAGACCCAGCGTCGTGGCACCATAGATCAGCATGAAGGCCATGACGTTGGCAATCACCTGATTGGCGATCGTGACCCGGCCCAGTGTCACCGGATTGACGATGCGCGGATGGATGGCCCGCACCATCTCGCGCCGTGCCTGCTTGACCAGCACCACCATGCGGACCATCTTGATGCCGCCACCGGTGGAGCCGGCGCAGGACACGAAGGTACCCAGAAACATCAGCCAGATCGGCGCGAACACCGGCCACATCGCGTAGTCGGCTGATGCGTAGCCGGTGGTGGTGGCGACCGAAACCACATGAAAGGCAGCGGCCTGCAATGCCGCCAGCGCATTTTCGTAAGTACCGTGGAACAGCAATACGCCGGCCAGACCGATGACGGATGTCAGCAGCACCAGGGCATAGGTGCGGATCTCGACGTCGCGCAGCAACGGCAACAATGAACGCGCGCGCCAGACGATGAAATAGCGTGCAAAACTCACACCGGCCAGCGCCATGAAGATGATCGCTACCCATTCGATCTGCGGCGAGTTCCAGTAACCGAAACTCGCATCGTGCGACGAGAACCCGCCCAGGCCCATCGTGGTGCAGGTGTGCATGAAGGCGTCAGGCCAGGACATGCCGACGTAGCGATAGGCCAGCATGCAGGCCAGCGAGAACATGAAGTACACGCTCCACAGGCCGCGTGCCGTCTCGGCAATGCGCGGGGTCAGCCGCGCATCCTTCATAGGCCCCGGCGTCTCTGTCTTGTACAGCTGCACGCCGCCGACACCTAGCAAAGGCAGGATCGCCACCACCAGCAAGATGATGCCCAGCCCGCCGATCAGCTGCAGGAAGCAGCGCCACACGTTGACCGACACCGGCAACGCGTCGAGCCCGGACAGCACCGTGGCGCCGGTGGCGGTCAAGGCGCTCATCGACTCGAAATAGGCATCGGTCCAGCTCAGGCCATCAATCGCCAGCAACAACGGGATTGCTGAGAACGCCGGCAACACCAGCCAGACCAGGTTGACCAGCAGAAAACCATCGCGCGGCATCAGTTCGCGCCGATGGCGCCGGGTCAGCAGCATCACCAGCAGACCGACACCGAGCGTGAGCGCCATGGCCTTGGCCCAGGTGCCATGCAGGTCCGAATGGTCCAGCGCCAGCGCGAACCCCAGTGGCACCAGGAACATCAGCGAGTAGCCCACCAGCACGGTGGCAAGCACATTGAGGACGGGAAGCAGACCGAACATCGTGGATCAGAAGAACGTTGCGCTGACCTGGAACATCTTCTCCACGGCACGCAGCTGGCGCTTGTTCGGCACATAGATGATCACGTGGTCGCCTTCGGCAATCACCAGATCGTGGTAGGGCATCAGCACCTCGCAGTCGGAGCTCTTGCCCCGCACGATGGCCCCGAAGCGCGCGCCCGACGGCAACTCGATCGCATCGATGCGGTGCCCGACCAGGCGCGACGTGCGCTTGTCGCCCCGCGCAATGCCTTCGATCGCCTCGGCTGCACCGCGGCGCAGGCTGTGCACCGCCGCCACGTCGCCGCGGCGCACATGCACCAGCAGCTCGCCGATCACCGTCTGGGCCGGCGACAGCGCGATATCGATCGCACTGCCCTGCATCATCTCCGCATAAATGCGCCGATTGATCAGCGCGATGACACGCCGCGCGCCCAGCCGCTTGGCCAGCATTGCCGACAGGATGTTGTCCTCATCGTCGCTGGTCAGCGCGATGAACAGATCGGTGCTGCCAACGTTCTCCTCGATCAGCAGTTCCTCGTCGGTCGAGTCGCCCTGCAGCACCATGATGTCTCCTGGCAGCTCACCGGCCAGATGTTCGCAGCGCTTGCGGTTGGCCTCGATGATCTTGACCTGGCACTGGCCCGACAGGCTGCGCGCCAGCCGCATGCCAACCTTGCCGCCGCCAGCGATCATCACGCTTCGTACCGGTTTGTCGTTCTTGTGGATGGCCTGCAGCACCGGGCGGATCCGATCCTTGTCGGCCAGCACGAACACCTCGTCTCCTGGCCAGACCTGGGTTGCGGCATCGATCGGCAGTTCGTGGTCCTGGCGGTAGATCGCCACCACCCGCATCGGCACCTCGGGAAACAGCTTCTTGAACTCGCCGATGCTATGGTTGACCAGCGCGCTGCCCGATGCCGCACGCACCGCGATCAGATGCGCCCGCCCCTGCGAGAACTCCAGCACCTGCAGCGCTTCCGGATAGGCGATGAGCTGGTTGATGTAGTGCATCAGCGACTCTTCCGGGCAGATCACATGGTCGACGCCGAAGCCTTCGGGGCCGAGCAGCGGGTTTCCCTCCTCGAACTCGGGCGAACGCAGCCGCGCGATGGTGGTCTGGATGCCGAACACGCTGCGCGCGACCTTGCAGGCGGCCAGATTGGTCTCGTCGAGCGAGGCACAGGCAATGAACAGGTCGGCGTCCTCGGCCCCGGCGCGGCGCAGCACCGAAGGCTGCACACCATCGCCGACCACGCCTCGCAGATCGAGACGATCTTCGAGACTGCGCAGCAAATCCGGATCGGGATCGATCACGGTGATGTCGTTCTGCTCTGAGGCCAGGCTCTCGGCGACACTTTCGCCAACTCGGCCGGCTCCAAGAATGATCAGTCGCATGGTCTATGGTGATGGAGTGTCTGGGTCACAATCGGCAGCCGGGTTGCATCAGCCGGCATTGTCCGCGTTGCAACACCCGACATGAACACCATGGTACCCAAGCCTGCGCCCATACCCTATCCGCCGATCGAACCGCATCGCAGCGGCATGCTCGAACTCGACGATGTACACACCGTGTACTGGGAAGAGTCCGGCAACCCGGATGGGGTCCCGGTGCTGCTGCTGCACGGTGGCCCGGGTTCGGGCACGGCGCCACGACACCGGCAATTCTTCGACCCGGCGTATTACCGCATCGTGCTGTTTGACCAGCGCGGCGCAGGCCGCTCCAGACCGGCGGCGGAATATCGGAACAACACCACGCCACTGCTGGTTGCCGACATCGAGCGGCTGCGCGCAATGCTCGGCATTGAACGCTGGGTGCTGTTCGGCGGCTCCTGGGGGTCGACGCTGGCGCTTGCATATGCGCAAAGCCATGCCGAGCGCTGCCGCGCACTCGTGCTGCGAGGCATTTTCCTGTGTACGGCCGACGAGATCGACTGGTTCCTGCACGGCATGGGGCGATTCTTTCCGTTGGCGCACCAGGCGTTCGTGGCACAAATACCCGCGTCTGAACGCAGCGACCTGCTGGCCGCGTACGGGCGGCGCCTGTTTGGCGACGACGCGTTGGCCCGGCTGCATGCAGCGCGGGCCTGGAACCGATATGAAAGCAGTTGTCTGCACCTGTGGCCGCAGCCTGCGGAGCCGGACGATGCGTTGTCCGATGCCACCGCGCTGGCGGTCGCACGGCTGGAGGCGCACTATTTCCTGAACCTGGGCTTCTTCACGCCCGGCCAGTTGCTGCGCGACGCGAACCGGCTGCATGGCATACCCGCCCTGATCGTGCAGGGCCGCTATGACGTGATCTGTCCACCGGTGTCAGCCGTGCGCCTGCAACAGGCCTGGCCGCAGGCTCAGTTGCAGATCATCGACGATGCGGGACACTCTGCGTTCGAGCCAGGCATCGAGGCTGCGCTGATCCAGGCCATGAACGATTTTCGCGACCAGGGCAGTTTCGGGCTCAGCCGTACCAAAGGGTGAAGTTGTCTGCCGGAACCGGTGTTGCTGTCACGGGCGGACGTGTATCGGCGGGATATCCCAGCGCCACACCGGCCAGCAGCAACTGGCCCTCACCCGGCTGCAGGACCGGCACCACGGCGTCGGCAAGGCCGCGCCAGCCGGTCTGCACCTCGGCGCGCAAGCCGCGCGCGCGGGCCGCCACGACGATGGTTTGCAGGAACATGCCGTAGTCCAGCACCGAGCCCAGCCCCAGCTTGCGGTCGATCGTGCACATCAGCGCCACCGGCGCACCGTGCAAGTTGAAATAGCGGGCCAGATCGCCATCCCCGCCGATCCGGCCGGCGCCGAACGCCGCCTCGGCCGACGCGGCAAAACCCGCTCCCCGCTGTTCCCAGGCAGGGCCAGCCCAATGGCTATGCCCGGGCAAGGTCCGAAACGCCGTCCAGAATCGCGCCTGCGCGGCCACGTCGAGCTGTGCCTGTGCCAGCGCGGTTCCGGCCGCAGCCTTCAGCGCCACCAGCGAAGCGCCCTGGACGACAAACACGTTCCAGGGCTGGGTGTTGACGCCGGACGGCGCACGCCGTGCCAGCGCCAGCACTTCTTCCAGCAGCGCGCGCGGCAACGCGCGGTCGTCGAACATGGTGCACGAAGCGCTTGGGGTCGTGGCGGCGGTTGAGGCGGGCATCGTCGTTGGCGCAAGGCATGGAGGGTGAAAAACCATTGTAGGGTCGCAGCTTCGGCCGGTCATCCGACCGATCTGCTACAAACAGGGCGAGGAGCAAAACCAACCCCATGCCCCATATGCCCCGCCAGCATCTCGCGCTGCGCCAGCTGCTGCATGTCCAGCGCGTGGCCGCGCTGGGCAGCCTGAATGCCGACGGCACTCCCATGGTGTCGATGGTGCCCTTCGCCATCGATCCACTGGCACCCTGCCTGGTGATCCACGTCAGCAGCCTGGCTGCCCACACCGGCAACATGCTGCGCCATCCCGACGTGTCCTTGCTGGTGATGCAGGCGGAAGTCGCGGGCGAGGCGGTGCATGCGCTGCCGCGCGCCACCCTGGTGGGACAAGCGCAGACGCCGACACCCGAGAGTCCGCATTGGCATCAGGCACGGGATGCGTATCTCGCACGTTTTCCCGAAGCGGCCCCGATGATGGAACTGGGCGACTTCCGGCTCGTCCGCATCCAGGTGACGCAGCTGCGCCAGATCGCCGGCTTCGGCGCCGCACGCTCGCTCGACAGCCAGGAAATCACGCAGCTGCTGACCGCGCTGCCGGGATGATCCGGAGCCGGTCGCCGTTTGTAGCTTCAAGCCTTCGGGCGCTTGTCGATCACGCGCCGGGCCTTGCCGGTCTGCGTGCGCTCGACTGAATTCGGCGGCAACACGTTGACCCGCGTGCTGATGCCGACCAGGCTCTTGACCCGGTGCTGCAGCCACTGTCCGATCTCGGCAATGCCGTCCTGCGATTGCGCAGCATGCGCGCTTTGCAGCTCGACCTGCACCTCGACCTGGTCAAGCGGGCCTTCGCGCGAGACGATGATCTGATACAGCGGCGAGAGCTTGCCGTGCTGCAGCACCAGCTCCTCGATCTGGGTCGGGAACACGTTGACACCGCGGATGATCAGCATGTCGTCCGAGCGCCCGACAATCTTGCCCATGCGCCGGAACGCGCGTGAGGTCGGAGGCAACAGCCGTGTCAGGTCGCGGGTGCGGTAGCGGATGATCGGAAACGCCTCCTTGGTCAGCGAGGTGAATACCAGCTCGCCCTCCTCGCCGTCGGGCAACAGCTCGCCGGTCAGTGGGTCGACCACCTCCGGATAGAAATGGTCTTCCCAGATCACCGGCCCATCCTTGGACTCGACGCATTCGCTGGCAACCCCCGGCCCCATCACCTCGGACAGGCCGTAGATGTCGACCGCGTCCATGCCCGACTGGTTCTCGATCTCGCCGCGCATGGCCTCGGTCCAGGGCTCGGCGCCGAAGATGCCGATCTCCAGCGACGTCTCGCGCGGGTCCTTGCCCTGGCGGATGAACTCTTCCATGATCACTTGCATGTAGGACGGCGTCACCATGATGATGCGCGGCTTGAAATCCTCGATCAGCTGCACCTGCTTCTCGGTCTGGCCACCCGAGACCGGGACCACCGTGCAACCGAGCCGTTCACCGCCGTAATGCGCGCCCAGCCCACCCGTGAACAGGCCGTAACCATAGGCCACGTGCAAGATGTCTCCGGCACGCCCGCCAGCCGCGCGGATGGAGCGAGCCACCAGGTCGGCCCAGTTGTCGATGTCCTGGCGGGTGTAACCCACGACGGTCGGCTTGCCGGTCGTTCCCGACGAGGCATGGATGCGCACGACCTGTTCGCGCGGCACGGCGAACATGCCGAACGGGTAATTGGCCCGCAGATCCTGTTTCGTCGTGAACGGAAACTTCGCCAGGTCGGCCAGGCTCTTCAGGTCGTCGGGATGGACGCCAGCTGCCTTGAATGCCTGGTGGTAGTGCGGGACATTGCGATAGACCTCATGCAAGGTCGCCTGCAGGCGCTGCAATTGCAGCGCAGTGATTTCGTCCCGACTGGCGCACTCAATCGGATCGAGCAGGGCGGTAGGCGTGGCATGGCGCGGCATCAGCAGTCTCCTTTTGTGGTCCGACGGTGTGACCCGCGCCTGGCGCGGACCCCAGTCACATTGTGGCAAAAACCGCGCACTCAGGAATGGGCGTGTTCGCGGTCGAAGTCGATCAGCAGTTTGTCGCTCACCGGGTAGCTCTGGCAGCACAACACGAATCCGCGTGCCACCTCGTAGTCTTCCAGTGCGAAATTGATGTCCATCTCGACCTCGCCTTCGACCACGTTGGCCCGGCAGGTCGAGCAGACGCCGCCCTTGCACGAGTACGGCATTTCCAGCCCGGCCTTGAGGCCGGCGTCGACCAGGTTGTCGGTGTTCTTGTCCATGATGAAACTGCGCCGGGTACCGTCCAGCACCACCTCGACGGTGCATTGCCCGCTGCCCTGCACCGGCACGCGGGGCGGGCGCACACGGCCGTCGGCCAGCAAGGTGCCAAACAATTCGGTCTTGATGCGCGCGGCCGGCACACCGTTGTCCTGCAAGGCCTTGGAGGTCGCCAGCATCATGTCCTCGGGTCCGCAGATGAAGGCCGCGTCGATGCTGCTCGGATCGATCCAGTGCGTGAGCAGGCGGCAACACTTGTCATAGTCGATGCGGCCATTGAACAGGTCGATGTCCTGCGACTCGCGGCTCATGACCCAGACCAGGTTGAGCCGGCCCATGTAGCTGTCCTTGAGGTCTTCGAGTTCCTCCTTGAACATGACGCCTGCGGACGAGCGGTTGCCATAGACCAGCGTGACGCTGGTGCCGGGCTCGGCCAGCAGGGTTGTCTTGACGATCGACAGTATCGGCGTGATGCCGCTGCCCGAAGCAAACGCCACGACATGTCGCACCACCTCGGGTTGCAGTGGCAGATGGAAATTGCCCTGCGGCGGCATCACGTCAATGGTGACGCCAGGCTTGAGGTTCTCTGCGGCCCAGTTCGAGAACTGACCACCGCTGACCCGCTTGATCGCCACGCGCAGCTGCCGGTCCTGCACCGCCGAACAGATCGAATACGAACGTCGGATCTCTTCGCCATCCAGTACGGTGCGCAGCGTCAGGTATTGGCCCTGGGTGTAGTGAAACGCGTCGGCCAGTGCCGGCGGCAGGTCGAAGGTCACGGCGATCGCATCACGCGTGGCTTGCTGAACCTGGCGGATCTGCAAAGGATGAAAATGGGTCGTGGCCATGGGCGGGTCGGTCAATGCGGTTTGAAATAGTCGAACGGTTCCAGACAGCTGTTGCACTGGTACAAGGCCTTGCAGGCGGTCGAGCCGAACTGCGACAAAAGCCGGGTGCGGGTTGAGCCGCACAACGGACACGGCACGGCGGGACGACTGGCGGCGCCCAGCAAGCCGGCGATGTCGACCACCTGGCTGCCGTCGGCCCCGACATGTGCCGATGCGGCCGGTGGTGCGATGCCATAGGCCCGCAGGGCCTCACGCGCTTGGGACGTCATCCAGTCGGTGGTCCAGGCCGGCGCCAGGCGGGTTCTGACCTCGACGTCCTGGATACCCTGCGTTTGCAATGCCTCGCGGATCGAACGGGCAATGACTTCGGTCGCCGGGCAGCCGGAATAGGTCGGCGTGACGATCACCTGCAAGCGCACCGCCGCCTGTCCCTTCGACATGTCTGCTTCATCCAGCCAGCGCACCTCGCGCACGATGCCCAGGCCGACCACCGACACCACTGGAACCTCAGGGTCCATGACCTGGTCCAGCCAGCCCATGATCTGTTCGCGCGATGCGCGCGGTGTGTGTTCGCGCGCGGCACTTGCTGCCAGCAATTGCAGGTCGGCCGCAGGCGAAGGCGCCACAGCATTCACCACTGCGCTCCGGGATAGGCTCGTTGCACGAACTGCAATTCCGTCAGCAGGTGACCCAGGTGCTCGGTATGCACACCCTGGCGTCCGCCGCGCTGGTGACCGACATAGTCGGGCGTTGCCAGAGTCGCGTGTGCCAGCACCGCTTCGACGCTGGCGCGCCAGGGCGCAGACAGTGTCGCAGCCGCGGGCGCCAGAGCCTGCTCGGCACACCAGGCATCGACCGGGTCGGACTCGAACCATTCCTGGGTATAGGGCCAGAGTTGTTCGAGCGAGGCCTGCATCCGGTCGTGGCTCAGCTGCGTACCGTCTCCCAGCGCAATCACCAGACCGGCGCTGCGCTGCACGTGGTAGCGCACCTCCTTGGCCGCCTTCTGCGCGATCTCGGCGATGCGCGGGTCCGTCGAGTGACTCAGGCCGGCCAGCAGATGCTGGTGCCAGGCGTCGAACAGGAACTGGCGCATCACCGTGTCGCCGTAATGGCCGTTCGGCAACTCGACCAGCAACAGACTCCGAAAATCGCCGCCATCGCGCAGGTAGGCCAGCGCATCCTCGTCGCGGCCCAGGCCTTCAACCTCGCCGGCGTAGCTCAGCCACATACGCGCCTGCCCCAGCAGGTCCAGCGCCACATTGGTCAGCGCAAGGTCTTCTTCCAGCGCCGGGCCATGGCCGCACCAGGCGCCGAGCTGCTGCGACAACACCAGCGCGGTGTCACCCAGGCGCAGCAGATATTCAAACTTGGTGAACTTCGGATTCATCATGACCGGCCCCTCAGATGTTCTTCACACCGTCGGGCATCGGATAGAAAGTGGGATGGCGGTAGACCTTGCTTTGCGCTGGATCGAACAAGGCCTCCTTGTCACCCGGCGTGCTGGCCACCACGTCGCTGGCCCGCACCACCCAGATACTGACGCCTTCGTTGCGCCGGGTATAGACGTCGCGCGCGTGCTGCACCGCACTTTCACCATCGACCGCATGCAGACTGCCGACGTGCTTGTGCGCCAGGCCATGCTGGCTGCGCACGAATACTTCCCACAACGGCCAGTCCGGCCGGTTTGTTTGCTGCTTCATGTCATGCCACCTTTCGTTCATCGGCACCCGACAGTTTCTGCGCGTGGGCGCTGAGTGCCTCGCGGAACCAGGCGCCCTCAATCCAGGCCTTGTTGCGTGCCGCCAGCCGCTCGCGGTTGCACGGCCCGAAACCCTTGACGACCTGAAAGAACTCGTCCCAGTCGATCTCGCCGTAGTCGTAGTGGCCGCGCGCCTGGTTCCATTTCAGCGCGGGGTCGGGTAATTCCAGCCCGAGGAACTCGATCTGCGGCACCGTCTGGTCAATGAATTTCTGGCGCAACTCGTCGTTGCTGTGCAGCTTGATCTTCCAGGCCATCGACTGCGCGCTGTTGACCGATTGCGCATCCGCCGGGCCGTGCATCGCGATCGACGGCCACCACCAGCGGTTCAACGCGTCCTGCGCCAGCTGCTTCTGTGCGGCCGTCCCGCGGCACAACACATGCATGATCTCGAAGCCCTGGCGCTGGTGGAACGACTCCTCCTTGCAGACCCGCACCATCGCCCGTGCATACGGGCCATAGGAGCAGCGGCAGATCGGGATCTGGTTGACGATGGCCGAACCGTCGACCAACCAGCCGACGGCGCCGATGTCGGCCCAGGTCAGCGTCGGATAGTTGAAGATGCTCGAATACTTGGCCTTGCCCGACAACAGGTCGCGGTAGGTGTCGTCACGGTTCACGCCCAGCGTCTCGACCGCGCTGTACAGGTACAGCGCATGTCCGGCCTCGTCCTGCACCTTGGCCATCAGGATGGCCTTGCGCTTGAGCGATGGCGCGCGCCCGATCCAGTTGCCTTCGGGCAGCATGCCCACGTATTCGGAATGCGCGTGTTGCGACATCTGCCGGACCAGCGTGCGCCGGTAGGCTTCGGGCATCCAGTCCTTCGGCTCGAGCTTGATGCCGGCGTTTATGCGTTGCTGGAACGCGCGCTCCTGCGGCTCCATCTGTTCCAGCGTCTTGACGGCCTTGGAACCTGTCTCGACCAGTTGTGCGTACATTGCGAACTCCCTGCATTGCCAATTGACCCGCATCAATCGTCGGCACGGGTCGAACTGACAATGGTAGTGATACAGATGGACTCATACAATCAAAATTTGTGTATCACTTTGGAGGCCAACATGGCGCGCCCGTCAACACCACCGGCCACACGCTCGCGCCAATTGGCCCACATGCTGAGCGAACTGGATGTGCGTGCCAATTCGATGCTGATCACGGTATTCGGCGACGCCATCGCGCCACGCCGCCAGGCGGTATGGCTGGGTAGCCTGATCGCCCTGCTCGCGCCACTGGGGCTGTCGCCGCGACTGGTGCGCACCAGTGCGTTTCGCCTCAGCGCCGACGGCTGGTTCACCGCCAGCCGCGAGGGCCGACGCAGCTACTACGGCCTGTCCGAGGTTGGCCTGCAACGCGTGCAACACGCCGACCGGCGCATCTATGAGTTCAACCTGCCGCAGTGGGACGGCCAGTGGACGCTGGTACTGCTGGACACCCGCATGCGCGCCAGCGACCGGCTGCGGCTGCAGCGCGAATTGACCTGGGAGAGTTTCGGGCGCCTGTCACCCCATGTATTCGCCCACCCGCACGCCAGCCATGCAGCGCTACACGAGATCATCGCGGCCGCGGGGCAGCAGGGCCATGTGGCCGTGTTGCGCGCCAGGGGCCTGGATGAATTCTCGGCGCAACCCTTGCAGGACATCATGCACGGCACATTCGCGCTGGACCGTGTCGCCGAGGCCTGGAACCAATTCATCCGGCGCTTCTCGCCGCTGCAGCATGCACAGGTGCAGTGGGCGCCGGCCGAAGCCTTCGTCGCACGCAGTCTGCTGATCCACGAATACCGTCGGGTACTGCTGCGCGACCCCAATCTGCCCAAGGTATTCCTGCCCGCGGACTGGCCCGGCGTGCAGGCCCGCCGCCTGTGCGAAGAACTGTACAGCGGACTGCTCAAGGCCAGCGAAACCTACCTGCGCGCGCAGGTGCAGACGCAAGACGGTGCGCTGGCTCCGACACCGCGCGCGATCACACACCGCCTGTCGCGCCATCCGGCAGGGAATTTGCCGCTATCCAGACCTTGAACCTGGCTGCGCGGGAACCCGGCGCCCTAGCGGTGCATCGCCGGCACCAGCCGCTGCGAAGGGGCCAACGGCGTATCACCGTCGAGTCGATCGCCACCTGGGTGCACACGGCGCGGCACAAGGTGGGCAGCGGGCGGGAACGGCAGTAGGCCAGGCTCAGTCCTCGAGCCAGATCACCTTGCGCCCGCTGGTCTCCCACTCTTCGTAGTAGCGGGCGTAGAGGTCCTCGATGCGGTTGCGCTTGACCTTGAAGGTCGGCGTGATGATGTCGTTTTCCACGGTCCAGGGCCGGGTTGCCGCCACGATGCACTGCAGCCGCTCATGCGGATCCAGCGTCGCGTTGATCGTCTTCAGATGTGCGGCCAGTGATTGTTCCAGTTCACTGCGCACCGAGTCGTCACCGAGCCGCGCCACGACATCGGCACTGAGCATGACGATGCCCAGTGGCTGGCCGAGATTGGCTCCGGTGACCACGCAGGCCTCCACCGAAGGATGCATCCCGAGTTTGTCCTCGATCGGGGCCGGCGCCACATACTTGCCCTTGCCGGTCTTGAACAGGTCCTTCACCCGGCCGGTAATGCGCAGCACGCCCTGGTCGTCAATATGGCCCTTGTCGCCGGTGCGCAGCCAGCCGTCGTCGGTCATCGCGTCGCGGGTCTGCTCCGGTGCCTTGAAATATCCCAGCATCAATGCCGGACTGCGCATCTGGATCTCGCCGGTCTCGGAATCCAGACGCTGCTCGACGCCGTCGTAAGGAGGGCCGACACTGCCCTGCTGGTTCCGGCCCGGCACCGTGATGTGCGATACCGCCAGATTTTCGGTCATGCCATAACCTTCGTTGATCGGCAGGCCCAGCCGCCCGTACCACTGCAGCAAGGCCAACGGCATCGGCGCAGCGCCGCCGGCGGCAATGCGACATTGGTCCAGGCCCAGCGCCTTGCGCACCTTGCGCCGCACGATGCCGCCCAGGATCGGGATGCCCAGCAGCAGGTCCAGCTTGGCCTGCGGCATCTTGTGCAACACCCCCTGCTGGAACTTGACCCACAGGCGCGGCACCGAGAAGAAGATCGTGGGTCGGCAACGCTGCAGGTCGGCCGCGAAGGTATCGAGCGATTCGGCGAAGAACACATGCAGGCCAGTGCGCAACCAGCCATGCTCGACCAACACCCGCTCGACCACATGGGCCAGCGGCAAGTAGGACAACATGCGATCTTCGGGGCCCATTGGCAGGCGCTTGATGCCGGCGTCCAGTGCCCAGGCAAAGTTGCCGAAACTGTGCATGACGCCCTTGGGTTTGCCGGTCGTTCCCGAGGTATATATCAGGGTTGCCAGTTCGTCGGCCGCGCGCTTGGGTTCACCCTGAAGACCTTTGCTCCCGGCGCATATGGCGTCCCAGCCCTTGAAGTCGCGCACCACGTCGTCTGGCGACAGCGGGTAGCCGATGCAAGGCATCCCGGCCGGAATCCCCGGTTTCATTTGCTCCCAGCCGTCGAGCTTGCCGATGAAACAAGCCTTCGACTCGCTGTGCGTCAGGATCTGGTTGACTGTATCGGGCGCCAGCGTCGGATACAGCGGAACCGACACATAACCCGCCATCCAGATCGCCAGGTCGCTCAGCATCCACCAGGCGCAGTTCTTGGACAGGATCGCCACCTTGGAGCCACTCTCCCAGCCCTGGGACTGCAGGTACGCGGCCATGGCGCGCACCTGTGTCGCCGCCTCGCCCCAGGTCGTGTCGCGGGTCACGCCTCCCCCCATGGGCTGCGTCATGGCCACACGCGTAGGCGCGGTCCGCTCCCAGTAGTACAAGCGCTGCAGCGCCAGAAGTTCAGGCGATATGTCGCTCATCGTGTCTCCTCATGTCTGGATGCCGAACCCGGAATCCACCTGGTCACGCATCAATCGGTCACAGGGCAAATCCGGTCGGCCGGAGCCGGCTCTCAGCCTGCGTTTTTCAGGATCGCGTACAACTGGTCCTTGAGCAGCAGCTTTTCCTTTTTCAGGGTCTCGATTTCGTCATGGGTGGACGGCGTGATGTTGGCCTCCATGTTCTTGACCTTCTGGTCCAGCGCGTTGTGCTGTTCGAACAAGCGCATGAAGTGCGTGTCCGTGGTCTTGAGCTGCGTGATCCGGTCGCGAAATTCAGGGAACATCGATACTCCTCGTTGTGTCAGCGGGCGTTGCGCACCCCGCGCCATGCCCATGGTGCCCTACTGTACCCCGGTGGGCGCGGTGTGACCTGATCGGGCGCAAACCTTCACTGTGCAGGGCGGCCGGGCGCCATCCAGGCGATCAGCGACGAGCGCATGGCCTCTTCGACCGTCATGTCGATCGGCTCGGTCCAACTGCGCGGTACGAAGACGGTATAGCCGCCGATCATGTAGCCCATCGGCAGGTAGACCGCAACCCGATCTGCGCGGGCCAGTGGGCCGGGCAGGCCATCCATGTCCTGGCGCGTCACCAGGCCCACCATGGCCAGGTCACGGTCCGGCATCCGCACGATCACCACCTGTTGCACGCGCTGCTCTTGCGGCGAAAAGTAGTCGGCAAAATTCTTCAGCGATGTATAGATGCTCTTGACCACCGGCAAACGGGTGAACGGCAACTCCACCCACGACAACAAGCGCGCCGTGATCGGCTGCGAGACCAGGAAACCCAGCGCCAGGACAAAGCCGACCCCTACCAGGATGCCAATGCCCGGCACATAAAAGTTCCCGATCAGCGGACGTATCAGCCATATGGCTGCCGATTCGGCACCGGCCACGAACAGATACAGCAGATACACCGTCAGGGCCAATGGCAAAAAGGCGATCAGGCCACGGAAGAAATAGCGAGAGACATGTTTCATGGGATACCCGGTTTGGCGCCCCACGAACAAAGGCGCTCGCTTCACAGACGGCACGTCTCTATTGCAGCATAGTTGCCGCCCGCACGATATACCTTCAGGGCGCCTGTTGCGCGAGCGCCGTTGCCTGCTGCAACAGGTCCAGGTCGCACGCTACAGACACGGGTATTGCAAACAGGGACAATGGCCCCAGCTTCGGACCAGGGGCTCCACGCTTTCGCGACCCAGTCCCGCTCAACGCCGTGCGCCTGCACGGCGGAACTCTACATGCCCTGCGGGGCTCGAAACTCCATGAACGGATTGACAGATTTCATCCACGGCGTCGTGCGCGCCACCATCAAACTGCTGCTGGTACTGGCAGCCGCCATTTTCGTGGTCAGCTTGCTGCTGGCGGCGATCGTGGTCATGCTGGCAGTCAGCATCTGGTCGCTAGTCACCGGGCGCAAGCTGGAACCGATCAAGGTGTTCAGCCAGTTCCGCCAGTCGTCGGCGCGTTTCAAACCCGGCGGCTGGCCCGGTCGCCCGGGCGGCGGAACTGGCAAACCCGAAACTTTGGTGGTCGACGTGCAGGCTCACGAAGTGCCCGACAAAACCGCGGCAGACGGCAAGGCTCGCCCCGGATCGCCGGGCAGCGACGACCCTATGGCGCGCGTGGTGCACTGACGATTCAGCCCAGCCGATAAACCGTGACCTCCGCCAGGCGCCCTTTGACCTTGGTCGCAGGCAGCGGCTGCAAGTCGCCGGCGTTGGCCAGCAGGTCGCGGGTCACGCCGCTGACAAGAATATGGGTACCCAACTCCTTGTTCAGCGACTCAATGCGCGACGCCACGTTGACTGCATCTCCCACCAGCGCATAAGACATGCGCTCCGCGCTGCCGATGTTGCCGGCCACCACGGTGCCGGTATGGATGCCGATGCCATGCTCCAGCTCGCGTTGGCCGGCCGCGTGGCGTTCGCGATTCCAGTTCTCGAGTCGGACCTGCATGTCGCGTGCGGCGGCAACCGCGTGGTCGGCATGGAGCGGATCGGACAGTGGCGCACCGAACACCGCCTCGATCTCGTCGCCGATGTACTGCAGCACCAGCCCGCCATGGGCACGAATCGCGATGTCCATCTCGGTGAAATAGGCGTTCAGCCCCTGCACCACATCCGCCGGTGCGCTCGTCTCGGCCCAGGTCGAGAAACCACGCAGATCGGCGAACAGGATCGTCACCACCCGCTGACCGCCTAAAAGCTGGGCACGGCCGGCCAGGATCTCGTCGCGGATCTGCGGGCTGACGTACTTGCCGAACGTTTCGCGAATGGTCTCGCGCTCGCGCAAACCGGTCACCATGCGGTTGAAGCCTTCGGTGACCGCGCCGATCTCGTCGTTGGAGACCACCGGGCAGACCACATCGAAATCGCCCCCCGCGACCTGCTTCATCGTCGACTGCAACCGGCGCAGCGGCGTGGCCACGCTATCGGCGACGAACCGGGCCACGATCACCGCCAGCACCAGGCCGACACCGACCAGCGCCACATGCACCAGCATCAGGTTGTGCAGGATGGCCGCGCCGACTTCCTCGCCTTGCCCCTGCATGCTGCGGACCCGGACGATGGTCGCCACCGACAACACCGTCATCGGCAACACGCTCATCATCAGGAACACCACCACCATGCGCGTGCGCACCCGCAGGCGCCGGGCGCCGGTGGCTGCCAGATCGCCATCAGGAAACAGCTGTGGCAGCCGCTCGCGCCAGATCCGTTCGATGGCCAGAAAGATGAACAATGAAACCATCGCGCCGGACACGAACACCATGCCAAAACTCTGGCGCAGCGCATTGATGGGCGAAAACGTTCCGTAAATCAGCGGCCCGACCACGCCCCACAACAATGCCGCAATGACCCAGCCCGCCAATGACACCAGCGCCAGGAAAGTTGGCACCATGACGGCGCGGCGGCGCATGCTGGCGTTGGCCGGGGTGTCCGGCAAGGCCCCCGTGATCTTGATCAGCGCGCGCGACCAGCGCCGCGACGCGGCCCTTCCCGCCAGCAGCAGCAGCGAGAAGCTGGTCACGAAGTAAAAGATTTCGTCCTGACCCAGCGGAGATCGGCCTTCATGCGCCGATGTGTCGAGGTAGCGGAAATAGACGAAGGTCAGCAGCGCCCCACCCAGGTTGCCCAGCACCATGGTGAAGAAAATGCGCGTCGACATCGTCATGCAGAAAATCCTTCCGCCATTGCGTTCGCCGGGGTGCGACCCGTGGTGGCGTCAGCGCAGCTGGATTGAATTGAAGACCTGGTTCACGCCGGGCGTGTCGTTCGCAATCCGCACGGCGCGTTCGCGCTGCGCATCAGTCTTGACGAAGCCGCCGAGCTGCACCGCCCCCTCGAAGCTCTCCACACTGACCTCGAACCCGCCGACGACGGAATCCTTCAGCAACGCGGCCTTGACGCGGGTTGTGATGATGCTGTCGTCGATGAGTTGACCCGTGCTCTCCTGCTTGACGGTACCAGCACACGCCGCCAGCAGCAATGTCATGCAAAAGGCGGCAAGAAACTTGAACAAGGCATTGTTGGACATGGATGCTCCGGAAAATGAACGATACAGGCCAGGCGCGCCACCGGTTACCGATTATTCTGCAGCTTGCAGGGTACGCCTTGGCACCGGCTGCATGCTCCCACCGACGCATTGTCACCGCCCCTGCCGGGAGCCCGTGCTGGCGCAGGCCTGAGCATCCACATTGGCAATTTTTCACACAAATTCCGCTATGTAGGAAAATTGGCGCTGCAGGTCCTGGTCGTTCTTCGGGAATACCGGTCAAGCAAGAAATTTCTGTTTCAACCCCTGTGGCCAGCGGTGTCAAACCTGCGGCCTCGGGCGCCATCCGAAAGGCCCTTCATGACACCGATCTGCGCTGGCTGCAAGCGCAGCGTGCCGCGTGCCGACTGCCATCGAAACCGGTATGGCGAATACATTTGCCGTGCGTGCCAGCTGCGTGGCGTACGCTACACCTGGCGCAACCGCCTGCTGCACCATTGGAGCATGCTGACGCTCGGCATCTGGATCATGCTGGCCCTGACGGCGCTGGCACTGCTGGTCGCCTGGGCCTTCCACATGATGCTGCTGGTGCCGCCGGCATGGATGATC
>JBDTMH010000041.1:0-24532 GCA_039934375.1 Burkholderiaceae bacterium
CCCTCGGGGGGCAGCGCAGTACGCGCAGCGACAAGCGTGGGGGCCATATCTGCTGCGCCGCTGGGCAACGCGGCGGTGCTGCCGATCAGCTGGATGTATTGCCGCATGATGGGGCCCGACGGGCTGCAGAGCGCGACCGAGGTGGCGATTTTGAGCGCCAACTACATCAGCGCGCGGCTGCGCGACCACTACCCGACGCTGTATGCCAGCGCCAACGGACATGTGGCGCACGAGTGCATTCTCGACCTGCGCCCGCTCAAGGAAACCAGTGGCGGCGCCAACGGTGTCAGTGCAGAAGACGTCGCCAAACGGCTGATGGACTATGGCTTTCATGCACCCACGCTGAGCTTCCCGGTGCCCGGTACGCTGATGGTCGAGCCCACCGAGAGCGAGACGCTGGACGAACTCGACCGCTTTGTCGACGCCATGATCGCGATCCGCGAGGAGATTCGCAAGATAGAACGCGGCGAATGGCCGCAGGACAACAATCCGCTCAAGCATGCACCGCATACCGCGGCGGCGGTGATGGCCGCACAGTGGGACCGTCCGTACTCGCGCGAAGTCGGTGCCTTTCCGCTGGCCAGTCTGAAGCATTCCAAATACTGGACGCCGATCGGCCGGATCGACAACGTCTACGGTGACCGCAACCTGTTCTGCAGCTGCGTGCCGGTGGCAGACTACGCATGAGGCCGGTCCTGTCATACTGCCGGCTTTCCTTCACGCCATAGCCTACTGTCCCATGCTCTACGCCATTCTCAAGACCTTTCACCTGTTGTCCATCATCCTGTGGATTGGCGGCATGGCGTTCGTGGTGTTCTTTCTGCGCCCGGCCCTGGGCAGCCTGCAACCGCCGGCGCGCGTCACGCTGATGCGCGACGTGCTACGACGGTTCTTCGGTGCGGTGTCCGCCGCGATCATCATTGTGCTCGTCAGCGGTCTGTGGATGATGGGCGAATTCGCCAATGGTGCTGCGGCCGCCAGCGGCGTTCACATGCCGATGAGCTGGATGGTGATGGCCACGCTGGGGCTGCTGATGATGGCCATCTTCGGTCACATCCGCTTCGTGCTTTTCAAGCGGCTGCAGCGCGCGGTTGACGCCAGCGACTGGCCGGCCGGTGGCGGCGCGCTGGGGTCGATCCGGGTCTGGGTGCTGGCCAACCTGTTCATCGGCCTGATCATCATCGTGGTGCTGATGCTGGTCTGACCTCGGGCGCCTGGCCTGGCGCACAGCGCACGTACGGGCTCGGTCAGCTCGCCAACCCGTAGGGGCCGCCCCGCTCCAGTGCGCGTTGGTACGCGGGCCGCGCCTGGAAACGTTTGACCCACGCGTCGATGTTTGGATACTGGGCGCGCAGGCCCCTTGCCGCCTCACCGACAAAACTCATCTGGATGTCGGCGCCGGTCAGTTCCTGGCCGACCAGCCAGTCCCGCCCCTGCAGCGACTGGTTCACGAAACCCAGGTGATTGGCAATCTCGCTGTCGATGCGTGGCGCCAGCGGCGCGCCGGCCTCGCCCAGGCGGCTGACATACAGCTTGAGCATCAGCGGCAGCATCGCCGAACCTTCGGCGTAATGCAACCACTGCTGATAACGTTCATACTCCGGCCACCCGACCGTCGGCTGCAGGTGGCCATCACCATGGTGGCGGATCAGGTAGTCGATGATGGCACCCGACTCGAACACCGTCTGCCCGTCATCGACCAACACCGGCGATTTCCCCAACGGATGCACAGCCTTCAGTTCAGGCGGCGCCAGTCGGGTGTTGACATCACGCTGGTAATGTTTGATCTGGTAGTCGAGATTCAGTTCTTCGAGCAGCCACAACACCCGCTGCGAACGTGAGTCATTGAGATGGTGAACGACGATCATGATGGAATCCAGTTTCTGGGGCCAGCCCCCCGGACCTGGCAGGAACGCGCAGCCAGCGCACACGTGTCTTGCGGACAGTATAGGCCGGGCGCGCCCTTGTGTTAACCACCTGGCCCGTACACGACCGTGTGGCGCGTCAACGCCTTGCCGTCAGCCCGCGGGCGTACCCGCGGCTTGCGCCTTCATGGTCTTGGCGGCTGCGGTGTACCCGCCATCGCCGCCGTCGACAAAGTGCACGTGCAGACCACCCGATGCAGCAGTCACCAGGCAGGTCATCAGCGCGGTCTCGGACACGTTCATGCCATAACGCAATTCGCCGGCCGCAGACTTCTGGTCCAGGTAGTCCCTGATAGCGGCGATGCAGTCCTGCGGACAGTCAATGACGAAACTCACGGTGTCGTCGTGTTTGCAGAAATCGGTATTGCTGCTGATCTCGGCGATGTAGCGATCGGGGTCGAAGCCCCCGACGGGGCGGCCCACCATGAAGATCAGACGCGCCATCAGCGTATTGGCCAGCACCTTGAGCACGGCAATCCACAGTGCCCCGCCGCGCCGGCTTGCCTGGGCCTCCAGCAGGAATCCCTTGGGTGGCCAGCTGGTGCTCAGCGTATCCGGTCGCACCGGCGCGGCGCCCCCGCCCTGGCGCGCCAGGGCCATTACCCGGGTGTGAACGACGCCCGGGTCGACGGCACCCTGGATGATCAGCGTCAGCATGCGCCCGCGGCCCGACTGCAGCGGATTCCATCGGCACGATAAACCATCGAGGTCGACCGCGACGCCGTCGTCCAGCGTTTCGGGCACCGCCACCTGCAGTCCCAGTGCCGCGTCTGCGTGCCCGCGCGCTGCCGCTTCCAGCATCGCCACACCTCCGCCCAGAAATACGCCGAAGTGATTGCCCGGTGTCGGCTCGAAGCGGCCCACGATCACGTCGCTGCCGAATTTCCGCAGCAGGCTTACCGGGCAGACGCCGACCCGCAATTGCATGCCAAATTCGCGCAACGCAAATCCCCGCACCCGCGCCAGCGCCTGTCGCGCCGACTGCGCGAACTGCGGCGGCACCATCACCACCGAGCCATCGCCACCGAAAAGGAACGGCAGCGGCGTCGGTGCACACAGGTTCTTCAGCGCGGCAATCGCCATGGCGGCGACAAAGTTGACAGTCTTGTGCTGCCCCTCGGCCACGGATTTGGTCGAGCCCACGATATCGGTGACCACCAGTTCCCAGTCGTCGGGCGCCGGGCGGTAGCGCATCGTGTCGAAAGTGTCAGCGGTGCTCGACAGTACAGGCAGTTCGGCAAAGAAGTTTTCGCCGCCGGACGGGGGTGAGGTGCGGGACGGGTCCATAGCCACCACTGTAGCGCCTAACCGTCCATGGGTTTGGCGCGACCGGCCTTGGTCTCAGAGCGCTGGGCTTTGGCATCCAGGCGGCGCTGACGGGAAGCACGGGTCGGCCGGGTTGCCCGGCGCACGGTCGGTGCTTCGGCGACGCTGTCAACCAGCGCATGAAGACGGGCGAAGGCATCAAGCCGGTTCATGTCCTGGGTGCGGTGAGACTGCGCCTTGATGATCAGCACCCCAGCCTGCGTGATGCGCTTGTCGCGCAGCGCCAGCAGGCGTTGCTTGACATCGTCCGGCAGGCTGGACGCCGGGACGTCGAAGCGCAGGTGGATCGCGCTCGACACCTTGTTGACGTTCTGTCCGCCAGCGCCCTGAGCACGGATCGCCGTGATGTCGACCTCGGACTCTTGGACCAGGGGTATGGCTGGGGCGGGTTTCATCAAACTGCGACTGTACACAAGCCAGCCGCTCGCGCTGGCGAGCCGCAGCAAGGACCGTCGCCGCGCCCGGCCAGTGCTAAGCTTGCTACCCTGTCTGTTCAGGCCATTTCGGTCCAAGGAATCCGATGAAGACTCTCGATCGCAACGCCAAGGGCGTTTACCTGATTACCGTCACCCCGTTCGCCGATGACGGCACGCTGGACCTGTCCAGCACCGACCGCATGGTCGACTTTTACCTCGAGCGCGGAGCCGCTGGTTTGACGATCCTGGGCATCATGGGCGAGGCGACCAAACTGACGGCCGAAGAATCGCGCACATTCGTGCGGCAGGTGCTGACGCGGGTGGCCGGTCGGGTGCCGGTCGTCGTCGGCGCGTCGGCTCCCGGTTTCGCGCCGATGCGTGAACTCACGGCCAGCGTCATGGACATGGGCGCCTCCGGAGTCATGGTGGCACCAGCACCGTCGCTGCGTACCGACGAGCAGATCCTGGCCTATTTCGACATGGTCTGCGACACGCTAGGGCCGCAGGTGCCGTGGGTATTGCAGGACCATCCGGTGTCGACCGGCGTGCAAATGGCCGCCAGCGTGGTGACCCGGATCCTGCAGAACGCGGCGAACTGCGTGATGCTCAAGCACGAAGACTGCCCCGGACTGGCCAAGCTGTCGGCCATCCGGGCCGCCGACGCCAATGGCGACATCACCCGGGTGGCTATCCTTGCCGGCAACGGTGGCGGATTATTTCTGCCAGAAGAACTGGGCCGCGGCGCAGACGGCGCAATGACCGGGTTTGCCTATCCGGAAATGATGGTCGGAGTCTGCCAGGCCCATGCATCCGGGGACGTGCAGCGCAGCCATGACATCTTTGATGCCTACCTTCCGCTGGCGCGTTACGAGCAGCAACCGGGTATCGGCCTGGCGGTGCGCAAGCACCTGATGCTCGAACGCGGTGCCATCGGCTCGGCCATGATCCGCCGGCCCGGGCCCCGGCTGTCGGCGTCTGACATCGCCGACATTCGGCGACTGGTTCAGCGGCAGGACAAACGCCTGCAGGAACTCGGTGCCGCTGCCTGACCGGTCCAAGTGGGTCTGGCATTGCCAATCCGCACTGTCGGCTGAGGGGCGCCTGCCAGAGACAGGCCTCGGTTGTCATGTCAACCAGCGTAACCGAATATCATCGGCAACCACAACACAATGGGCGGGAAGAAGATCAGCAGCGCCAGCGCGATCACCAGGGCGAGCAGGAATGGGCCGATCTCGCGGATCATCTCGATCAGCGGAATCCCGGTCGTCGCATTGATGACAAACAGCAGAATGCCGTACGGCGGTGTGATCAGGCCGATCATGCAGTTGACCACCACGACCACACCGAAATGCACCAGATCGATGCCCAATGCCCGGGCCGCCACGACGAACAGCGGAACGATGACCAGAATGATGGTGCTCGCGTCCAGGATGCAGCCCAGCAGCAATAACAGCACGTTCACGCCCAGCATGAAGGCCATGGGCGAAATCTGCATGCCGATCATGGCGTCGGCCATCAGTTTCGGAATGTTTTCCGAGGCCACGATGTAGTTGAGGATCAGCGCGCCGCCGATGACCAGTCCCACCGAGGCCGAGGACTTGACACTGTCGAGCATCACCAAACGCAGCGTCTTGAGCGACAGCGCCCGGTAGAAGAGGCCCGCCAGCAATAGCGCATAAGCAGCGGCGACGGCTGCAGCCTCGGTAGGCGTCGTCGCGCCGCCGTAGATACCGTATAGCAGGATGACCGGCATCAACAGCGCCGGAAAGGCGCGCACGGTCAGGGCCGGGATCTCGCGCAAAGGCACGACCTTGTCGGCCGCGAAGCCCCGCTTGTGCGAGATATAGCTGTTCATCGCCATCAGCACCACGCCCATCAGCAGACCCGGCAAGATACCGCCCAGAAAAAGGTAACCGATCGAGGTATCGGACACCAGCGCGTATAGCACCATCGGTATCGACGGCGGGATGATCGGACCGATGGTAGCCGAGGCGGCGGTGATCGCAGCCGCATACCCGCGGCTGTAGCGGCCGTCCTTGGTCATCATCTCGATGATGACCTTGCCAATGCCGGCGGCATCGGCCACGGCTGAGCCCGACATGCCGGAGAAGATCAGGCTTGCCACCACGTTGACATGGCCGAGCCCGCCCTTGAAACGGCCCACCAGTGCCACGCAGAACGTGAGCAGCCGATCGCTGATGGCGCCGGCATTCATGATGTTGGCTGCCACGATGAACAGCGGAACTGCCAGCAGCACGAAGCTGTCGTACAGACCATAGACGACCTGCTCGGCGGCGATGCCCATGTCCTGGCCCTTGACCAGCAGGTAGACCAGCGCACCGACGATGATGGAGTGTGCGATCGGCGTACCGATGGCTGCCAGCGCAAACAGTACCAGCAGGCACAAGCTGAACGCCAGACTCATACCTGCCCCTGCCCCGCCTGCGCCGACTCATCATGATTGTGAAAGATCCGCCACAAGCGCAGACCGTAGACACCAATGGTGCCGGCCACGAACAGCAGGTATATGCTGAATACATAGGCCAGCGGAATACGCAGCGTCGCACTCTTCTTGATGGTCAGAAAACTGACCCAGTCCCAGGTCGCAGGAAGCGACACCAGCATGGCCACGACGATGACCAGCGACGAGATGATGCCGAACACCTTGCGTGTCGCCGGCGAGACGTGGTTGTACAACATGTCGAAGCTGATGTGGTCGCGGTGGCGCAGGCACAAGGCCGAAGCCCAGAACACCGTCCACAGCCAGGTCGTCAGACTCAGTTCGAGCGACCACGGCAGTGGATAGTTGACGACGTATCGCGCGGTGATCTGCAGGATAAAGGCCAAAAACATGGCGGTGAGCAAGCCCACCGCCACATCGTCGGCCCTCGCCTGCCACCAGTCGAGTCTGGTTCGCATGGCCCGGCCCAGGGTTCAGCGCAACAGCATCAGAGCGCGTTGATCTTCTCGACCAGCCCTTTGGGCCAGGACTTGGACAGGTCGGATTCCAGGTACATCTTCTGCACATGGCTACGGAAAGCGTTCAGATCCGGCTCATAGACTTTCAGGCCTTTGTCCTTGAAGAACTGCACCAGTTCTTCTTCAAGCTTGAGCTGCTTCTGGCGGCCGAACTCGGCGGCGTCATCAGCAGCCTTTTGCAGCTTGGCCTGATTGGCGGGCGACAACTTGTCGAATACCTTTTTGCTGAGCGTCAGGTAGTTCAAATCGACCAGATGGCTGGTCAGAACGATCTGCTTGGTCACCTCGTAGAACTTGGCATCCTTGTCGGTCGGCAGCGGATTGTCCTGGCCGTCGATGGCACCGGTCTGCAAGCCGGTATACACCTCGGTAAAGGCCATCGGCGTCGGATTGGCGCCCAGGGCTCGACCCAGGAACATCCACGACTCGGAGCCCGGCATGCGCAGCTTGATGCCGGCCAGATCGGCTGGCGTCTTGATCGGTTTGTCGGTGCGCAGATTGAGCTGGCGTCGACCGAGGTACATCACCGTCAGCAACTTGACGCCCATCTTGTCCTCGACCATCTTCTTGAACGGCTTGAACAGGTCGGCCTCGAACACGCGCTTCTGGTGCGCCGCATCCCTGTGCAGGTAGCCAGCCGCGAATATCGAGAACTCCGGGAAAAACTCGGCCAGCTCCTGTGCCGATGAGATCGACATCTCGAGGTTGCCGCGCGAGATCGCCTCGACCTCGGTACCTTGCTTGAACAACTCGGCATTCCAGTGTGGCTCGAAGGTAGCAAAGTCCGCAACGGCCGGACCGAAAACGGTCGTCAGTGCAACCGAACGCTGGTCGGTCGCCGATGCCGGCGTGGACAGGCGCAGTTTGGGTTTGTCCTGGGAAAACGCGGATCCGGCGATGGCCGCCAGAGAAGCTGCGGATGCTGCGGCCACGACGCGGCGGCGGCTGAGGGTGAATTCCATAAGGTTGTCTCCTAAGTTGAATTTCGGCAGATCCGAACGGATGTGCCGGCCCGACGTGTTAGCACGCACTCATTGCCGAAAACATTTTGTACCGTTCGGTTAATTGTCTGAAAATGTCTTGGGAAATGCATTGGTGAAATCCCTAGCTATCATTGGAGAGTACGTAGAAATGAAAATGGACCAAATGGTACATTACACGTCCACTTCCGAACCTAAATCGGCTCCACGCACAAAATTGGCGCAACGCAATCCTGCGTCTGTTTCCGAGCCCAGGACCAACGATCCCGAACGTACCCGCAAGGCAATCCTGCAATCCGCGCTGGCCGAATTCGGCGAGAAGGGCCTGGCCGGTGCTCGCATCGACGCGATCGCCGCAGCCACGCACACCAGCAAGCGCATGATCTATTACTACTTCGGTAGCAAGGACGGCTTGTATCTTGCTGCACTGGAGCACAGTTACGCCGGCGTGCGCGATCGCGAGTCGCGCCTGCAGCTCGACGACATGGAGCCAGAGGCGGCCTTGCGCTGCCTGGTGACAGTGATGTTCGACCACCACCTGGGCAACGAGAACTACATCCGCATTGTGATGTCCGAGAACATGAACCGCGGCCGCTACCTGGCCCAAAGCACCCGGATCCAGGATCTCAACCGGCCCGCGATCACGATGCTGCGCAACATTTACGAACGTGGCGTTGCCGACGGCGTGTTTCGCCCGGGACTCGATGCCACCGACATTCACGCGTCGATCTCGGCACTGAGTTTCTTCAACGTGTCGAATCGCCATACCTTCGGCCTGATCTTTCAGCAAGACTACGGCTCGTCCGCGTATGTGGCCCAGCGGCGCGAAAACATCGTGCAGATGATTCTGCGCTACGTCCAGAAGGCATGACATGAAGCCGATCCGACTGGCGATCGTCGGTGCCGGCTACATTGGCCAGGCCCACTTGCAGGTTGCGCTGAAGAGTCCGGACTGCGTGGTCAGTGCCATTGTCGATCCGGCGCCGCAGGCTGCGACGCTTGCCGCCAGTGCCGGCGTGGCCCATTTCAGCAGCATCGCGGAAATGCTGGCCCAGGACAAGCCAGTTGCGGTGATCCTGGCCACTCCCAATCAGCTGCATCACGAACACGCGCTGCAGTGCATGGAGGCGGGCCTGGCCATCCTGCTCGAGAAGCCGATCGCGTCGACCGTGGCCGACGCGCAGCTGATCGTTCAGGCAGTCGACAAGGCCGGGGCACGGCTACTGATCGGTCACCACCGCGCCCACAGCCCGATCATGACAAAGGTGCGCGAGGTCATCGCCAGCGGCGTGCTGGGACGGCTGGTCGCGGTGACCGGCAGCGCCACCTTCTTCAAACCGGAGCACTACTTTGCCGATGCGCCGTGGCGGCGCGAAGCCGGCGCCGGACCCATCCTGCTGAACATGATCCATGAGGTGCACAACCTGCGCATGATGTGCGGCGAGATCACGGCCGTGCAGGCCTTCGCATCGCACGCCGCGCGTGGCTTCCCGGTCGAGGACACGGTCTCGATCAACCTGCGTTTTGCCAATGGCGCACTGGGCAGTTTCATGTTGTCCGACTGCGCCGCAAGCGCGCGTAGCTGGGAGCAGACCTCGCAGGAGAACAAGGCCTATCCCAGCTATGCCGACGAGGATTGTTATGTCATCAGCGGCAGCAACGGCAGCCTGTCGATTCCAACCATGCGGCTCAAGACTTACCCGCGGCCGCAGGACCGGTCGTGGTGGAAGCCGTTCGACGTCGGCATGGTCGACCTGGTGCGCGATGACCCGCTCAAGCACCAGCTGGCACATTTCTGTGCGCTGGCGCGCGGCCAGGCAGAACCTCTGGTCAGCGCATACGATGGAATGACCAACCTGCGCATCACCGAAGCCATCGCGACCGCGGCCGCCAGCGGCACGACGGTGCAGATCGCCCCCTGAATCCAAACTCCCCCAGGAAACCACCATGAACATCCTCGTGCTGCACGGTATCAATCTCAACATGTTCGGCAAGCGGGACCCGGCCCAGTACGGGACGGTCACATTGGCGCAAATCGACCAGAGCGTGCAAACCTTGGGCCAGGAACTCGGCGCCCGGGTGGAATGCTTTCAGAGCAACTTCGAAGGCGCAATGTGCGAACGCATCCACCAGGCCCATGCCGACAAGGTCGATGCCGTGGTGATCAATGCCGGCGCGTGGACCCACTACAGCTACGGCATCCGCGACGCACTGGCCATCCTGGCCTGTCCGGTGGTGGAAGTGCACATGTCCAATGTGCACGCCCGCGAGGCATTCCGCCATGTATCGGTGTTCTCCGAGGTCGTGCGCGGCCAGATCTGCGGCTTTGGTGCGGACAGCTATCTGCTGGGCCTGCGTGCGGCGGTTCGCGCCGCACAGTCCGCCTGAGTCGGCCGGCCATGATCCGCGCATCGACCGGCCTTATCGCCCACATCGGCTATCCGACCCATTCGTTCAAGTCGCCGATGATCTACAACCCCTATTTCGAGCAGGCAGGCGTGGATGCCGTGGTGATGCCGATGGCCTGTCAGGCCGCGCATTACCCTGCCCTGCTCAAAGCCGTGTTCACGCTGGAGAACATCCGCGGCGCGCTGATCACGATGCCGCACAAGATCACGACGCTCGGCCTGCTCGACGCGACGTCACCGGCAGTGCAGATTGCGGGTGCATGCAATGCGGTCCGGCGCAGTGCCGACGGCCGCCTGATCGGTGACATGTTTGACGGTGAAGGTTTCGTCCGCGGCGCTCGCCGCAAAGGCTGCCAGATCGAAGGCGCGCTGGTGCTGGTGGTCGGTTGCGGTGGTGTCGGCTCCGCGATCGCCGCCTCGCTGGCCGCGGCAGGTGTGGCCGCCATCGACCTGTTCGATGCACTGCCGGCCACTGCTTTGACACTGGCCGGCCGGTTGCGCGCCCACTATCCGGCGCTCGCGGTGCGAACAGGCTCCAACGATCCGGCGGGGCACGGCATCGTCATCAACGCAACGCCACTGGGCATGAACGACGGCGATCCGATGCCCGTGGACATTGCGCGCCTGCCGTCTGACGCCTTCATCGGCGAAGTCGTGATGAAGCGCGAGATGACAGCGTTCTTGCAGGCCGCACAGGCGCGCGGCTGCCGGTTTCAGATCGGCACCGACATGCTGTTCGAACAAATACCGGCCTATCTCGAATTTTTCGGCTTCCCGAGCACCACGCCTCAAAATCTGCGCGCGATGGCGCAATTGCAGGACTGAACCACCGCGCGCCCGGCCCTTGCCAACGCAGACTCACCGGGGCGGCGCGCTTCAGCCGGATGCAACAGCGCGGCGCAGAGCCACGGAGAAACCGCGCGCAACTGCCGGCCGCGCCATCATTGCCTGGTACCAGCGCTGCACCTGCGGATAGTCGGCCAGGTCGACCTGGTGCCGCGGATGGCGCCAGGCCCAGCCCAGAATCGCGAAATCGGCGATCGACAATTCATCGGCAAAAAATGCGCGGCCTTCCAGCCGGCGATCCATCACGCCGTACAGGCGGCGGGTTTCGGCCATGAAGCGCTGCAGCCCATAGGCGCGCTCAGTCTCGTCTTTCAACGCGACGAAGTGGTGTACCTGCCCCGGCATCGGTCCGAAGCCACCCATCTGGAACATCAGCCACTCCAGCGCCGCGATCCGCCGGCGCGGATCCTGCGGCAGGAACTTGCCCGATTTCTCGGCCAGGTAGAGCAGAATGGCGCCCGACTCGAATACGCTGACCGGCGCACCGCCAGGCCCTTGCGGGTCGACGATGGCCGGGATCTTGTTGTTCGGGCTGATCTGCAGGAACTCTGGCGCGTTCTGCTCGCCTTGCGTGATGTCCACCACATGCACGTCGTAAGGCAGACCCATCTCCTCGAGCGCAACACTGACCTTGCGGCCATTGGGGGTGTCGAAGGCATACAGCTGGATACTCATGGTGCGGTCACGCGCGATGCGTCTCGTGAATGGGGTTGGATGAATTATCGTCATTGCACGCGCCCGGCTGCGGGTACGCTCGCGCCGACGATCAACAACACCCGCTCCCACCAACGGGCGGGGCCGAAGAAGAAGTACGAATGCAGCCAGCCCGCCAAACAGATGACGCCTAAGGTCGCCGGCAAGGCTGACCACACCACGGTGGGCACATCGCCCATCAGCAACACTGAACGACGACTCACTGGATCAAATCGTCAGCCCTTTGCAACAGGAATTGGGGAACAGTCAGCCCCATCGCCTTCGCAGTCTTGAGGTTGACACTCAGCTGGAACTTGGTCGGCCGCTCAATCGGAATGTCGCCTACCGGGACCCCCTTCAACACCTTGTCCATTTGCGCGACGGAGCGTCGCAACAAATCGGTCAGATCTGCACCGTAACTCAGCAGAAAGCCGGCCTGTGCCATCACTGGAAACTCGCTGATCGACAGCAACCGGTTTTGGATCGCCAAGCCGGCGATGCGTTCCCGGTTCTCAACCACCAGATTGGTGGCGATCGCATAAACCGCCTGTACCTTGTTTTGCCGTGCGGCCACGAACGCGGTCTGCAAGTCGTCCGGCGCGCGAACCTCCAGCACCTCCATCTGCATGCCGAGTTGTCGCGCGCTGGACTCCAGGTCGCGCGCCATTTCCTTGGCAATCGGCAATTCATTGGGTGACAAAAGCACCGCCATGCGCACGACATCCGGAAACGCCTGCTTGATGATCTCCAGGCGTTTCGAATCGAGTTCCGGATAGGTGACGGTCAAGCCTGTCATGTTGCCGCCGGGGTGCGCCAGACTGCGTGCCCACCCTTCTCGAACCGGATCGGCACCGGCCACCGCAATGATCGGGATGCGGCTGGTAGCCTTGCTTGCGGCCAGGCGCGGCGCCGGGCCTTGCGCCAGGATGGCATCGACCCTCAGCCGCACGAGTTCTGCCGCAAGGATGGCCAGCCGCTCTGGCTTGCCTTCCGCGTAGCGCCATTCCAGAACAATATTCTGTCCCTCGACATACCCCAGTTCGCGCAATCCGACAAACACACCCTGCTCCGGATCCTTGTCGATGTGCAATGATGCGGACCCCGCGGCCAGCAGGCCGATGCGGGGAATATGCGCCCGGGCCCGGACCTGGGCCGACGCAACGCTCGCGCGGCCACCAAATGCAGCGCCAAGCGCCTGCAGAAAAAGCCGGCGCGAGGTCTCCCATTGGCTCAAGACAGGGGGTTCCGCACACGTCACTGGATCACTCCCGCACCTCCATCGGACTTGATTTTCAGTTTCAATGCAAAGACCGGTCAAGTCAAGCGAGCAATAGATGCAGCCAACAACTGTTGACAGGGCGGCTACAGACTCTGCTCCAGCAACGCGCGCAGTGCCGGTGTCACCTGGGGCAGCACCCCGAACCAGGCCTCGAACGCAGGACGCGCCTGGTGCAGCAACATACCCAGGCCACCGACCGTGCGGTTGCCTCGGGCCTGTGCGGCCAACAGCAATGGCGTGCGCAGCGGCACGTAGACCAGATCCGATACCAGCGCGTGAGCGGGAAGCAGATCCAGTGACAGATCCAGCGGCGGCTGCTCGCCCATGCCCTGGCTGGTGGTATTGACCAGCAGCGCGACGCCGTCCAATGCCGCATGCCTGTCCTGCCACGCCACGGCAACCACCGGAGCACCAAATTCCCGGGCTAGCGCCTGCGCCTTGCCGGGCGAACGGTTGCAGACCCGGATCTCGCGCACGCCCCTGTCGGCCAGACTGACGATGACGGCGCGTGCCGCCCCGCCAGCCCCCATCACGGCAACCGGGCCTGCTGCAGGCGTCCAGTCGGGTGCCTCTGCCATCAGGCTCTCCATATAACCATAGGCATCGGTATTGCGCCCGGCCAACGAACCGTCGGGCAACACGACGATGGTGTTGACGGCGCCAATGCGCCGCGCCACGGGATCGACATCATCCACCAGCGCCAACGCGGCGACCTTGTGCGGAATCGTCAGGTTGCAACCGGCGATCCCAAGCACTGGCAAGGCCCGCAAGGCCTGCGCCAGATTGTCCGGGGCCACCGGCAGCAGCACATAGCTGCCGCGCAGGCCGAGTTGCGCGATCCAGTGGTTGTGGATGTCGGGCGAGCGCGAGTGCGACACCGGCCAGCCCATCAGACCGGCGACGACAAAAGGGCGGTGGTTCATGTTCTGTGGCGCTCCTGGAAAAACGAATGGGTCGGAGCGGGCATTTTGACCGCTTCTGCAAGGGGGACGCCTCGTAGGACAGGGCGATGCGCCCTGAGCACCGGATTCCCACACACCGGCGCGTGCTTATCGGATATCGGCATTTTCCTGGCCTGCCCACAATGGCATTGCAAGCGCTTATGCCTGCCGCCCGATTCCGGGTGAACCGGAGACCCCCATGAACACCATTCGAACCATTACCGCAGCTGCGGGCATCGCGACGCTGTTGACGTTGAGTGCCTGCGGTACCACCGATATGCGCCAGAGCAATACCTCGCAGGCCTCTTATCCGACCACCACCAACCAGCAGGTGCAATACGGCGTAGTGCAATCGATGGAAATGGTACGGCCGGAAGCTAACACTGGCATTGGAGCCGGTACGATCGTAGGGGCCGTGGTCGGAGGCGTGCTCGGCAATCAGGTAGGCAAGGGTGGCGGCAATACCGCCGCCACCGTGCTCGGCGCAGCGGGCGGCGCATATGCCGGCCACCAGATCGAGAAAAACAACCGGGGGCAAACAGCCGATGCGGTGCAGCTGACGGTGCGCCTGAACGACGGATCACGCGTCACGCTGACGCAGGCCGCCGGCGAAGATATTCGGGTCGGCGATCGCGTCGTCGTTGCCGACGGGACCGCGCGCCGATACTGACCCCCGGTGACCGGGCAACGGTGTGCGATTCAGGCCGTCATGACCCGCAAAGAATCCGCGTAGTGGCGCAAAGGGCGCAAAGAAACGCCGCATGGAATCGCTGGCGATCACCGCCTGCATGCACTCAATGGCGTTTCTGATGCTGTTGCCCGGTGCGCTTTTCGAACTGCCCCGGGGCCCGATTCGAACCGGGCGCACTGGCGGCGGTGTTCATGATGGGCACCTTCACTTCCGGCCTGGCCTGGTGGATGTACGCCCGGCTCATGCGGCATCTGTCGCCACTGGCCGGGCTGAGTTCGACTTTCATGATCACCGGCTTGCGCGTGTTACGGGTATTCTTGTTCCTGGACGAGAGGGTCGACAGCGGCCTGTACCTGGGCGGCGGCCTGCTGTTGCTGTCCTGCTTGCTGTTCTCATGCGTCGATCCGCGCCCGACGCTGCGCGCCATGCTGGCGCGGCTGCGTGGCTCAGGGCCGACATGAAAACGCGTAGCGGCGACAGGGCCCGCCAATGCGCCGGACAATGCCAGACAATCGGTCCTGCATGCAGAACAAGTATTTCGCCCAGCTAGCGGGCTTGTCGGTTCTTTGGGGCGCCACCTTTCTTTTCACCCGGGTCGCTACGCCGGACCTCGGCCCCAGCATGACGGCCGCCGGCCGGATCGGACTGGCTGCCGCCACGCTGGCCCTGATCATGGCATTCACGCGCCAGCGCTGGCCCTGGGAACACTGGCGCGCGCTGACCGTGCTCGCCGCGTTGAGCGTGGCCGGACCGCACTTCCTGTACGCATGGTCGTCGCTGCATCTGCCGGCTGGTTACAGTGCCGTACTCAGTGTGACGTCGGTGATATTCGGCACCTTCACTTCGGCCTGGTTGCGCGAAGATATCTTGACCAGTTCCAAGGTCTTTGGTTGTATTGCGGGTTTTGCCGGCGTGGCCCTGGTGGTGCAACTCGGGCCGATGCGCCCGACCCCGGAACTGGTGTTTGCCGCCATCATCGCGATCTGCGGCTCCGCGTTGTCCGGCGCATCGGCACCACTGCTCAAACGTGCAACCAAGAAGATGGAGCCGCTGGCCATCACCGCCGTCATGCACGTTGTTGCCTTCATGATGCTGCTGCCTGGCGCCCTCTGGACCTTGCCGGAAGCCCACTTCACCGGCACCGCGGTCATTTCGGTTGCGACCATCGGCATCTTCACCTCCGGCCTGGCCTACTGGCAATACATGCGCATCGTGCAAAAGGTCAGCCCGGTGGCTGCGCTGGGTTCCACCTTCATGGCGACGATCTCGGGCATCGTATGGGGCCATCTGGTACTGCACGAGCAGTTCACCGGCGCCACCTATGCCGGCGGCCTGCTGGTGTTGTCGGCGATAGTGCTGGTGACCGGCTTCAATCCATGGCGACGACCACTCCCGCCGGTCGACCCGAATCAACGCTGATCAGTCACCCGGGCAGGGCCTGCCGCCAGGCACTGAGCTTGCAGCGCTGGCGTTGATCGGTGGCAAGCCGGGCACCACGTCGGCGTTTTGGGCGCGGTGGCGCAGTGCATGGTCCATCACCACCAGTGCCAGCATCGCCTCGGCAATCGGTGTCGCACGGATACCGACACAGGGGTCGTGCCGGCCCTTGGTGCTGACCTCGGTGCTGTTGCCGGCGGTGTCGATGGACTCGCGCGGTGACAGGATGGAACTGGTCGGCTTGATGGCGATGGATACTTCCAGGTCCTGGCCGCTGGTAATGCCACCCAGCGTGCCGCCGGCATTGTTGCTGCGAAAACCTGCGGGCGACAAAGAGTCGCCATGGGTCGTGCCGCGCTGCGCCACGCTGGCGAAGCCAGCACCGATCTCGACCCCCTTGACCGCGTTGATGCCCATCATCGCGTAAGCGATGTCGGCATCCATCTTGTCGAACAGCGGCTCACCGAGGCCCACCGGTACGCAGTTGGCGCTGACGCGGATGCGGGCGCCACAAGAATCGCCCGACTTGCGCAAGGCCTCCATATAGGTCTCCAGCGCGGACACGTCGGCCACCGGCGCGAAAAACGGATTGCGCGGCACATGCTCCCAAGCCTCGAAACCTATCGGCATTTCGCCGATCTGTGTCATGCAGCCGCGAAACACGGTGCCGTATTTCTCGAACAACCACTTCTTGGCCACCGCACCGGCAGCGACCATGGGCGCCGTGAGGCGCGCCGACGAGCGTCCGCCGCCGCGCGGGTCGCGGATGCCATATTTCTGGAAGTAGCTGTAGTCGGCGTGGCCCGGCCGGAATGTCTGCAGGATATTGCCGTAGTCCTTGCTGCGCTGGTCGGTATTGCGGATCAGCAGCGCAATCGGAGTTCCGGTGGTCCGGCCCTGGTAAACGCCACTGAGGATTTCGACCGCGTCGGGTTCATTGCGCTGGGTCACGAATTTCGACGTCCCGGGCCGGCGCCGGTCCAGGTCCCCCTGGATATCGGACACGGACAATTCCATGCCCGGCGGACAGCCGTCGATGACGCAGCCGATCGCAGGGCCATGGGACTCCCCGAAATTGGTCACGGCAAACGACTTGCCGAAGGTATTTCCCGTCATCGACTTTGCCTCCGTCCTGCGGACTGCGGCGCTGAGCGCCTTGGGAGCGGCCCGGCGGCATTATGGATAAGCCTCCGTCCTGCGGACTGCGGCGCTGAGCGCCTTGGGAGCGGCCCGGCGGCATTATGGATAAGCCTCCGTCCTGCGGACTGCGGCGCTGAGCGCCTTGGGAGCGGCCCGGCGGCGCTCATGGCGTACCCGGAATCCCGTCGGTATCGGGCCAGTCGCGGATATAGGCCTTGAGCATCCGGTTCTCGAAGTTCTGGCTGTCGACGACTGCCTTGGCCACGTCGTAAAAGCTCACAACGCCCATCAGCATCTTCGTGTCCATGACCGGCAGGTAGCGCGCATGCTGATCGAGCATCATGCGCCGGACCTCGTCGAGTTCGGTTTCCATGGTGCAGGTCAGTGGTGCGTCATCCATCGCGGCACTGACCGGGCCGGTACCGACCTCGCCGCCGTTGCGCGCCAAGGTCTGGATCACCTCGCGAAAGGTCAACATGCCCACCAGGTCGCCGCGGTCCATGACGACCAGGGAGCCGATGTCCTTTTCGGCCATCACCGCGACGGCCTGCGCCAACCGCTCATCGGGCTTGACCGTATACAGGGTGCCGCCCTTAACCCGCAAAATATCGCTGACTTTCATGCTGCTCTCCTCCGTCCGAATATAGCCCACAATAACGGGTTGGTCCGCAGGATTTGAAGCCGGCGCACGGCGCAAGCGCCGCAGTACCGGTGACCCTGCACCACAGGTTTTCCATTGGCCGGTTTTGCGGCCACGCGGGACCCTGCCCATTGACATTCTCGGAGACAACCCATGCCCGGATATTCCGACCCCGGTTTCGACACGCTGGCACTACACGCCGGCGCGGCGCCGGACCCTGCCACAGGCGCACGTGCCGTACCGATCCACCTGAGCACCTCGTTCGTATTCGAATCGAGCGACCATGCCGCCGCGCTATTCAACCTGGAGCGCGCCGGTTACGTCTATTCACGCATCAGCAACCCGACCAATGCCGTGCTCGAGCAACGGGTCTCGGCACTGGAAGGTGGCATCGGAGCCATCACCACCGCCAGTGGCCAGGCGGCGCTGCATCTGAGCATCGCCACGCTGATGGGCGCCGGCTCCCATATCGTCGCTTCGACCGCCTTGTACGGCGGCTCGCAGAACCTGCTGCACTACACCTTGCGGCGTTTCGGCATAGCAACCACCTTCGTCAAGCCCGGCGACATCGATGGCTGGCGTGCCGCCGTGCGGCCGAACACCAAGCTGTTCTTCGGCGAGAGCGTCGGCAATCCAGGGCTGGAAGTGCTGGACATCGCGACCGTCTCTGCGATCGCCCATGAAGCCCGTGTGCCGCTGCTGGTCGATTCGACGCTGACGACACCCTGGTTGCTCAAGCCACTCGAGCATGGTGCGGACCTGGTCTACCACTCGGCGACCAAGTTCCTCAGCGGCCACGGCACGGTGATCGCCGGCATCGTCGTCGATGGCGGCAGCTTCGACTGGGCCGCATCGCATGCGGCCAGTGGAAAATTCGCTGAACTGGCTCAGCCGTACGACGGTTTCCACAATATGGTGTTCACCGACGAGTCGACGGTGGGCGCCTTCCTGCTGCGCGCGCGGCGCGAGGGCCTGCGCGATTTTGGTGCCTGCCTGAGTCCGCATTCAGCCTGGCTGGTGCTGCAAGGCATCGAAACGCTGAGCCTGCGCATGGCCCGGCACATGGACAACACGGCCAAGGTGGTGGAAACCCTGGCCAGCCATGCGTTCGTGTCGCGCGTCGGCCACCCGCTGCTCGAATCCCATCCCAGCCACGCACTGGCGCAAAAGCTGCTGCCGCGCGGCGCCGGTTCGGTGTTCAGTTTCGACCTCAAAGGCAGCCGCGAGCAAGGCAAGGCCTTCGTCGACGCATTGCAGCTGTTCAGCCATCTTGCCAACGTCGGCGACTGCCGCTCGCTGGTCATCCACCCAGCCAGCACGACGCATTTCCGCATGAGCGACGATGCCCTGGCGGCGGGCGGCATCACGCAGGGCACCATCCGTTTGTCGATCGGCCTGGAAGACCCGGCCGACCTGATCGAAGACCTCAAGCGTGCGCTTCGCGCCGCAGAAAAGGCAGGTGCATGATGGAACTCACCGTCAACGGCAGCAAGACCTACTGCTACACCGGCGGCAAGGATTTCGACCCGGCCAAGCCGACTGCGATATTTATCCACGGTGTGCTCAACGACCACAGCGTCTGGATCCTGCAGACGCGGTACCTCGCCCACCATGGCTGGAACGTGCTGGCGATCGATCTGCCCGGGCACGGAAAAAGTGCCGGAGATCCGCCCGCGAGCGTCACGGCCGCCAGCGATTTCGTGCTGGCGCTGATGGATGCAGCCGGCCTCGCCCAGGCGGCCCTGATCGGACACAGCTTCGGTTCACTGATCGCGCTGGAGAGCGCCGCACGCGCGCCGCAACGTGTCAGCCACCTGGTGCTGGTCGGGACGGCATTCCCGATGAAGGTGGCGCCCGCGCTGCTCGAAGCGTCGCAGAACGATCCAGAAAAGGCGATTGCGATGGTCAACACCTTCCAGCATTCAACGTTGGCGCCGCCACCATCGACATTGGGGCCGGGCACCTGGCTCTATGGCGGCGGCAGGGCGTTGATGCGCCGCGTGCTGGCCAGCAACGCCAGGGTCAACCTGTTCCATGTCGGCTTCAAGGCCTGCGACAGTTATGGCGGTGGCCTTGAAGCGATGGCCAAGGTGACCGCCCCTACCCTGTTCGTGCTGGGCAAGGGCGATCAGATGACACCGATCAAGGCCGCGCAGTCGCTGGTGCATGCGGCTTTGCACGGCGAGCTGGCTTTGGTAACCGGAGGGCACCAGATGATGGCCGAGTCACCCGACGCCGTGCTGCTCGCCATGCGCGATTTCCTGGCCCCATGACACCCGAGTCGCCGGCCGGCAAACCAGCGATGCCCCCGCAGCGTGCGCGGGAGGTCGCCAGTGGCTTCGATCTGCGTGCCTTGCCGGCCGATTTCTACGCCGACCCTTACCCGGTCTACGATCTGCTGCGAGCCGAAGATCCGCTGCGCCAGATGCCTGACGGCAGCTGGTTCCTGACCCGCTACGCAGACCTGGCGGCGGTGTACCGCGACGCGAAAACCTTCAGCTCGGACAAAAGGGTCGAGTTCGCGCCCAAGTACCTGCACCAGCCCTGGCATGGAGACGTCGCACGCGCCAGTGACGCGCCACTGTTCGCGCACCACACCACGAGCCTGGTATTCAACGATCCGCCGCTGCACACCCGGGTACGCAAGCTGATCATGGTGGCGCTGACGCGGCGCGCGATCCGCGAGATGGAGTCCGGCCTCGTGACACTGGTTGACAGATTGCTCGATGGCATCGAAGCCAAAGGCGGCGGCGACCTGATCGAGGACTTCGCCAGCGCGATCCCGGTCGAGGTCATCGGCAACCTGCTGGGTGTGCCACATGCCGACCGCGCTCCGTTGCGCGGATGGTCGCTGGCCATCCTGGGCGCGCTCGAGCCGGCGCTGACACCGGCACAGGAGGCGCTGGGCAATCGCAGCGTGTCCGAGTTTCTCGACTACCTGAAGCTGCTGGTGGCCGAGCGGCGACTCCATCCGGGCGACCCGGAACATGACGTGCTGACCCGGCTGATCCAGGGCGAGACCGGCGCCGCCGATGACCCGGATGGCGGTCGCCTGTCGGAAGCCGAACTGCTGCACAACTGCATCTTTATCCTCAATGCCGGCCATGAGACCACCACCAACCTGATCGGCAATGCGCTGGTCTGCCTGCAGCAATGGCCAGACGCCAAGGTCGGACTGCTGGCACGCATGCAACGCTACCGCGACGACGCACCGACGCTGGAGCAATATCTGGACAGCGCCGTCGAAGAGTTCCTGCGTTTCGAATCCTCGAACCAGCTGAGCAATCGACGCGCCAATACGGACTGCAGGGTGGCCGGCGTCGATCTGCCGGCCGGCGCATTGGTGACCTTGTGCATAGGCGCGGCCAACCGGGACCCGGCGCAGTTTGCGCAGGCCGACCGGCTCGACCTGATGCGCAGGGACAACCGGCACCTTGCATTCGGATTCGGTATCCACCAGTGCGCCGGTTTGAGTCTGGCCAGACTCGAAGGCCGAATCGCGATCGGACGTTTTCTGCAGCGCTTGCCAGACTACCAGCTCACGCAGGCCCCGGTGCGCGGGAGGCGGGCGCGGTTCAGGGGTTTTCTGAAGGCGCCGTTTGCCGTGGTTTAGCCCCGTCTGCCCTTGCCCTGTTACAACACATCCGACAAACGCGCATTTGCCACTTGTGTGGTGCGCCACCACTTGTCGGTACTCTGCGTGCGATGCAACAGCAATTGGTAGGCCAACGGTTCGAGCGCGGTTTCGGCTGGCTCGGCAAGCAACACATGGCGCGTTCCGGCCGAGCCCGCGTCGTCCTCGATCCGCGCCACCCAGTCGAGATCGACCAGGGACTGCAGCGTCGACTCGACGCCCAGCACACTCACCCGCAAGGCCTTGGCCAGTTGCGCAGCCGTCAGCCCGTGCGCCGCGCTCGCGCGCGCCTGCAGCAGCAGGCGCATGATCTCGAGTGCACGCTGAAAGCGCCAGCCGGGACCCTGGTCGCGCTGCACGACGCCCGACAGCAGGCTGGGCATGTAGGCCGTGATGACGGCCCCCAGCAACACGATGACCCAGGCCAGGTAGATCCACACCAGCAAGATCGGCACCGTGGCGAAGGTGCCATACACCACTGAGTAGGTGGGCACCATGCCCAGGTAGATGACCAGCAGCTTCTTGGCCATTTCCATCACCGCCGACGCAAATATGCCGCCGGCCCAGGCATGCGACCACCGGACCCGGGTGTTGGGCACGTAGTAATACATGGCCGACGCACCGCCGGCCAGGATCGCGAACTGCACCGTGTCGAGCAACAGCGTCAGCCAACCCAGGACGCCGCCGGACAGCCCGCGCGAAGCCGACACTGCGAACGACGTCATCGTGATGCTGGCACCCAGCACCAGCGGTCCGAGTGTGATCGCAGCCCAGTAGACCAGGATGCGCTGCGCCAGCCGGCGCTTGCGGCGCACCCGCCAGATGCCGTTCAAGGTGCGGTCGATGGTCAAAATCAGCGCCAGCGCGGTGGCCAGCAGAAACACCAGGCCCACGCTGCCCAACTGGCTCGCCTGGCGGGCGAACTGGGTCAGGTAACCCAGCACCTGGCGCGCAATCGCGTCCGGCACCAGGTTGTCGACCAGCCAGCGCTGCAGCACCACCTGCAGTTTGCCGAACATCGGAAACGCGCTGAAGATCGCCAGTGCCACCGTGAACAGCGGCACCAGTGCGATGGTGGTGGTGAATGTGAGGCTGCTGGCGGTCAGGCCCAGCCGGTCTTCCCGGAACCGCTCGCGCAGTGTGATGGCTGTGGATTTCCAGGGAAAATGAAGGAGTTCCGTCAGCAGGGACCGGAGCGCAGTGGGCAATCGCATGGCCGGTATGATGCCACCGACATGCAATCGAACGACAACACCGTCTCCCTGACCCGTACCTTGGCCGTCGCAAGCCTGATCGGCATGATCGTGCTGGGCCTGGCCTGGGAGCTCTGGCTGGCGCCGCTGCGTCCGGGCGGTAGCTGGCTGGCAGTGAAGGTGCTACCGCTGTGTATCCCGCTGGCCGGCCTGCTGAAAAATCGCATGTATACCTACCGCTGGGTCAGCCTGATGGTGTGGTTGTACTTCATCGAAGGCGTGGTGCGGGCCTGGGGCGACAAACCGCCAGGCAACTGGCTGGCATTGGCCCAGGTCGCACTGTGCCTGAGCCTTTTCACCGCCTGCGCACTGCATGTGCGATTGCGTCTGCGCCACAATGCCGGCTCCTCCACGGTCGCAAGGTCCGCGTCCGATACCTCTTCCTGATCGCCCATGACCGATTCCGTCTCCGCCCTGCTCGACGAACTGCGCTCCAGCGTCGGCGCGCACCATGTGCTGACGCACGACGACCCGGCCACCGACCTCGCGGCATGGGAGCAGGACTGGCGCAAGCGCAGCCACGGGCGTGCGCTGGCCGTGGTCCGGCCGGGCAACACCGAGGAAGTGGCGGCCGTTGTCGCAAGCTGCGCGCGTTTGCAGGCGGCCACTGGCGTCAGCATCGTGCCGCAGGGGGGCAATACCAGCATGGTGGTGGGCGCGGTGCCCGATGCATCGGGCAAGCAGATCGTGCTCAACCTGCAACGGCTGAACAAGGTTCTGGCACTCGATGCCGGCAACTCGACCCTCACTGCCCAGGCCGGTTGTGTGCTGCAGACGCTGCAGGACACCGCTCGTGACGCCGGTTTCCTGTTCCCGCTGAGTCTGGCAGCCGAAGGCAGCTGCACCATCGGCGGCAATCTGGGCACCAACGCCGGCGGGACCCAGGTCGTGCGTTACGGCAATACCCGGGAGTTGTGCCTGGGCCTGGAAGTGGTCACACCCCAGGGGGCGGTCTGGAACGGGCTGTCCGGGCTGCGCAAGGACAACACCGGCTACGACCTGCGCAACCTGCTGATCGGTGCGGAGGGTACGCTGGGCGTCATCACTGCGGCGACGATGAAGCTGGTACCGCTGCCGGCGGCGCAACTCACGGCATGGACCGCCGTTCCGTCGATGGAGCATGCGGTGGCCCTGCTCGGCCTGGCGCACAAGACGCTGGGCGCCGGGCTGACCGGTTTCGAGGTCATGGGACAGTACGCCTTGTCGCTGGCTGCGCGCCACATGCCAGCGTCCAAAGTGCCGCTATACCAAACCACGCCCTGGTGCGTGTTGCTCGAGGTGTCGGATCACGAATCCGAAGCACATGCGCGCGCGCAGTTCGAACGCCTGCTCGAAGCCGGGATGGAGCAGGGCTGCATCACCGACGGCGTGGTCGCGGAAAACCTGTCGCAGGCCCAGGCGCTGTGGCAGATCCGCGAGAACCTGCCGATCGCCCAGGCGATGGAGGGCCTGAACATCAAGCACGACATCTCGATCCCGATCTCGCGCATTCCCGAGTTCGTGCGCGTGACCGATGCCGCACTGGCCCGCGCCCTGCCAGGCATTCGCATGGTCGACTTCGGTCACCTCGGCGACGGCAACCTGCACTACAACGTGCAGGCGCCGGAGGGTGCCGACGCCGCTGCGTTTCTGCGCGAACACGAGAGCACCGTCAACACCCTGGTATTCGAATCGGTCACCCGCTTCGGCGGCTCGATCTCGGCAGAACACGGTATCGGCAGCCTCAAGGTCGACAAGTTGCCCGGCTACAAGTCGCCGGTGGCGCTGGACATGATGCGCGCCATCAAGCGCGCGCTCGATCCGACCAACCTGATGAATCCGGGGCGGGTCGTGCGCGTCTGAACGCGCCGCTGCAGGCCCATGAGCCACGGCCAAGGACGGATCTGCATGAACGGAAGAAGCAAGAAACCAGCCTCACGCAGCAAATCCGTCGCAGATGCCGGC
>JBDTMH010000042.1:0-24162 GCA_039934375.1 Burkholderiaceae bacterium
TTGGCCTTGAAGGCCTGGTAGTCGCCGTCCAGCGTGTCCATCATGATCTTGCGCAGAGCACCGTCCTTGTCGCGGGCCAGCAGATCGTCCCATTCGGAGCCCCACAGCAGCTTGATCACGTTCCAGCCCGAGCCGCGGAATTCGCCCTCCAACTCCTGCACGATCTTGCCGTTGCCACGCACCGGACCGTCGAGCCGCTGCAGGTTGCAATTGACGATGAACACCAGGTTGTCGAGCTTTTCGCGCGAGGCCAGACCGATGGCGCCCAGGCTCTCGGGCTCGTCCATCTCGCCATCGCCGCAGAATACCCAGACCTTGCGGTTGGAGGTATCGGCAATGCCGCGCGCATGCAGGTACTTGAGGAACCGGGCCTGGTAGATCGACATCAGCGGACCCAGGCCCATGGAGACGGTCGGGAATTGCCAGAATTCGGGCATCAGCTTGGGATGTGGATAACTCGACAGGCCCTTGCCACCGACTTCCTGGCGGAAATTGAGCAATTGCTCTTCGCTCAGACGGCCCTCAAGGTAGGCCCGGGCATAGATGCCGGGCGCCGAATGGCCCTGGATGTACAACAGGTCGCCGCCATGGCCTTCGCTCTCCGCGTGCCAGAAATGGTTGAAGCCGGCTGCGAACATGTGGGCCAGCGACTGGAACGAACTGATATGGCCTCCCAGGTCACCACCGTCGGCCGGGTCGAGCCGATTGGCCTTGACCACCAGTGCCATCGCATTCCAGCGCATGTACGCGCGCAACCGCCCTTCCAGTTCGAGGTTGCCGGGACTACGCGCCTGCTCGCCGGGCTCCAGCGTGTTCACATAACCGGTGGTGGCGGAGAACGGCATGTCCAGACTGTTCTCGCGCGCATGCTCGAGCAGCTTTTCCAGCAGCGCGTGCGCCCGCTCGGGCCCGTCCGCCGCGATCACAGCCGACAGTGCGTCCATCCATTCCCGGTTTTCCAGAGCGCTGTCATCGTCTGTGCTGACAGTGGTTGCATTGCGGGGCTGATCCGACATGGTTGTCTCCTAGGAATGGGGCGGTTTGGATACTGTAGGCGAATTCTCGCACATGGAAATCCAAATTTCAAATAATGCTTGATGAATTCACATAATGAAATAATCACGACGAGAACGCTTCCACACCATACGCCAAATCCTGGCCGTCCCATACACTCGCCAGATGTCCTCCGAACCCGCCAGCAGCGTTTTGCCCCACGGTGCGGCCGCTGAACGCGTTCGCCATTGGTGGTGGCAACTGCATCCGCGGCGCCAGGACCGTTATGCCGTGCTGGCACCGCTGCTGGCTGTCGTGCTGTTTCTGGCCGCCATCGTCGTAGCGTTTGCCTATCTGCGGCTGGAGGAGATCGACCGTGAGCACGAGGCCGTGCGGCGCGACGTCGAATACACCCAGCAGCGACTTCGCTTGCGCTTGCTCGAGCGGCAGGAACAATTGATGCGGATCGCCCGGGACATCTCGAATCGCGATCTCGACGTCGAGGAGTTCGTGGTGCGGGCCGAGGCGCTTGTGATTCAATATCCCGACCTGGAGCGGCTGAGCTGGATCGACCAGAACCAGCGCATCCGCGCCACATACGCCACGGCCAGCTTGCAACCGGGAACGGCCCCGCTAGCCGGCGAGGTGCTGGGCCCCGGAGAGACGCTCAACATCTACAAGCTGGCCCAGGAAACCATGCAGCCCATCTACGCCCAACGCGCCGCGACCGGCGCTACGGTGCCGCTGCTGCAGTTGCACATCCCGATGAACGACGGAACCCGATTCATCGGCGTCGTACTGGCCGAATACTCGGTCGACGGTCTCTATCGCTATGGCGTACCGGCGGAAGTGTCGGCGCGCTATGCGATTTCACTGCTGGACGACAAAGGTGCCAAACTGGCCGGCACCAGTGTCCCGACCCGCAATCCCGCCGGCCAGTTGTTGCCCTGGATGGTTCCGGTCAATGAATACGAGGTTCCGGTCTCACCGGTAGGCAACGGCCTGGTGCTGCGTGCACAGGCCTATCGCACGTCGCTGGGCGTGATAGGCAGCGGCCTGTTCTGGCTGGTTGGCGTTCTCAGCATGATGACTGCCTGGATGCTGATTGCCAATTGGCGCCACAACCGCCGCCGGCATCAGGCTCAGCAGGCGCTGGTTGCGGAAACCAACTTCCGCCGTGCGATGGAAAACTCGATGCTCACCGGCATGCGGGCCATGGACCTGCAAGGACGCATTACCTACGTCAATGCGGCTTTTTGCCAGATGACCGGCTGGAGCGAATCGGAACTGGTCGGGCGCACCGCCCCGTTTCCATACTGGCCGGACACTGACCACGAGAATCTCAGCCAATTGCTCAATGCCGAGTTGTCCGGGCAGGCCGCAACACCGGGCGGCGTGCAGATGCGGGTCAAGCGGCCCGACCATTCGCTGTTCGATGCCCGGCTGTACGTCTCGCCGCTGATCGACTCGCGTGGAACCCAGACCGGCTGGATCACCGCGATGACCGACATCACCGAACCCAACCGCATCCGCGAGCAGCTGTCGGCCTCGTTCGAGCGGTTCACGACGGTTCTCGAGGCCCTGGACGCGTCCATCTCGGTAGCACCGCTGGGCAGCGACGAAATGCTGTTCGCCAACAAGTTGTACCGACTGTGGTTTGGCAACCAGACCGATGGGCACCTGCGCCTGGTCGCACAAGCCGGCATTCCGTCACACCCGGTCAGCGACGAAGCGCTGGACCATGTTGATTCGTTTGCCGGCATGCCCACCGACGTGCTGCCCGATGTGGAGCCGGAAAACGCCGAGATCTACCTGAGCGAACTCGGTCGCTGGCTCGAGGTGCGAACCCGGTATCTGAGCTGGGTCGACGGCCGTCTCGCACAGATGGTGATTGCCACCGACATCACCGCCCGTCGCCTGGCCGAACAGCAGTCGGCAGCGCAGGCCGATCGCGCACAGAATGCCAGCCGGCTGATCACGATGGGTGAAATGGCGTCCAGCGTGGCACATGAACTGAACCAGCCGCTGACCGCGATCAACAACTATTGCCACGGCATGATCTCGCGCATCCAGTCACATCAGATCAAGGAGAAGGATCTGCTCGAAGCTCTGGAGAAGACCGCACGCCAGGCCCACCGTGCGGGGCAGATCATCCAGCGTATCCGTTCCTTCGTCAAACGCAGCGAACCCAAGCGTACCTGGTCGCGCATCAACGACATGGTTGACGAGGCGGTCGAGCTGGCCGAGATCGAGCTGCGCCGGCGCAACGTGCGTCTGAGCCGCAACGTGTCCCCGCGCCTGCCGATGCTGCTGGTCGACCCGATCCTGATCGAACAGGTGTTGATCAACCTGCTCAAGAATGCCGCCGAGTCGGTTGACACGGCCCAGCGCCCCACCTCGCTGCGCAAGGTGGAACTGACCGTCCAGCAAAGCATCGTTGACGAGCGTCAGATGGTGGAATTCTCCGTGCTCGATACTGGCAGCGGCTTGGCTCCCGAGGTACTCGAGCGGCTGTACGAAGCTTTCTATTCGACCAAGAGCTACGGCATGGGCATCGGCCTGAGCCTTTGCCGCTCGATTGTCGAATCGCACCAGGGAAGGATCCGCGCGGAGAACCTCTACAATGGCGCCGAAGTCACAGGCTGCCGATTCGCATTCTGGCTGCCCGTCGGTGAACCCGCCAGCCTCACTTCGGCGTCGCAGCGCAAACACATCAGGACCCCAGGATAGCCGCATGAGTTTGATTCCCAAAAAGGGTACCGTCTATGTCGTCGACGACGACGAGGCCGTGCGCGATTCGCTGCAATGGCTGCTTGAGGGCAAGGACTACCGGGTACGCTGCTTCGACTCGGCGGAGTCGTTCCTCAGCCGCTACGACGCGCGTGAAGTGGCCTGCCTGATCGTCGACATCCGCATGGGCGGCATGACCGGGCTCGAGCTGCAAAACCGGTTGATCGACAACCACTCCCCGCTGCCCATCGTGTTCATCACCGGCCACGGTGACGTGCCGATGGCGGTCGACACGATGAAGAAGGGCGCGATGGATTTCATCCAGAAACCCTTCAAGGAAGAACAGTTGCTGCGCCTGGTCGAGCGCATGCTCGAACATGCCAAGGAAACGTTTGCCGAACACCAGCATGCGGCAAGCCGCGACGCCTTGTTGTCCAAGCTGACGCTGCGCGAATCGCAGGTGCTCGAACGCATCGTGGCGGGCCGGCTGAACAAGCAGATGGCCGACGATCTGGGCATCAGCATCAAGACGGTGGAGGCGCATCGCGCCAACATCATGGAAAAGCTCAATGCCAACACTGTGGCAGACCTGCTCAAGATCGCGCTCGGCCAGGGCGCTCCCGCCAAACCCTGATCTCCGCCCACCACGCGCCGTTCCATGGCGCCCCATTCCCCGTGCCACGCGAGCTGCAATGACAACCTCCTCATCTGCCCAAATCATCGATGGCGTCGAGCTGTCGCGCCAAATGCGATCTGAGGTGGCACGTGACGCCGCTGCGCTGACACAGCGTGGTGTTCGTCCAGGTCTGGCGGTGATCCTGGTTGGCGAAGACCCGGCCAGCCAGGTGTATGTGCGCAACAAGATCAAGGCTTGCCAGGAGGCAGGACTGCACTCGGTTTTCGAGAAATACGAAGCAACGCTGAGCCAGGCCGACCTGCTGGCGCGCATCGAGGCCCTCAATACCGACAGCGCCATCCACGGTATCCTGGTCCAGATGCCATTGCCCAAGCACATCGACCCACACAAGGTGATTGAGACCATCGCAACGTCCAAGGATGTCGATGGTTTCTCGACCCTCAGTGCCGGCGAACTGATGACCGGTGCGCCTGGCTTCAATCCCTGTACGCCCTATGGCTGCATCAAGCTGATCGAGTCGACTGGCATCGATCTGCGCGGCAAGCATGCGGTCGTCATCGGTCGCAGCAATACCGTGGGCAAACCCATGGCCGTGATGCTGCTGCACAAGAACGCCACGGTCACCATCTGCCATAGCGCGACCCAGAATCTGAAATCGCACACGCTGCAAGCCGACGTCGTCATCGCGGCCGTCGGCCGACGCAACATGCTGACGGCTGACATGGTCAAACCTGGCGCCGTCGTCATCGACGTCGGCATGAACCGCAATGACGAAGGCAAGTTGTGCGGCGATGTCGATTTTGCCAGCGTGCACCCAGTTGCCGGCTTCATCACGCCGGTACCCGGTGGCGTCGGCCCGATGACGATCACCATGCTGCTGGTGAATACGCTCGAGGCGGCGCAACGCGCGGCGGGCTTGTAAACTCGTCATGGCGCCCTGATGTGGCGTAAGCGGGGCGTGGACCCCAGACACCACGCACCAGGAACCAGGAAAGCCATGAATCCACTTTTGCAGTCCGGCGGTCTACCGCTGTTCGACCAGATCCGGCCCGAGCATGTCGGTCCCGCGATCGAGCAGTTGCTGGGCGAGGCCGACAGGGCCTTGTCGACGGTCACGCTACCCGATTTCGCCAGTGACTGGAATGCCATTGCGGCTGTGCTCGACGTGGCCACTGAACGGCTCGGCATCGCCTGGGGCGCCGTCAACCACCTCAACAGCGTGGCGGACTCGCCCGAACTGCGGGCTGCCTACAACGCCAGCCTGCCCAAGGTCACCGAGTTCTGGACCCGGCTCGGTGCCGACGAACGCCTGTATGCCAAATACAAGGCCATCAACGCCTCGAGCCTCAATGACGAGCAGCGCCAGGCCCACAAGAACGCGCTGCGCGACTTTGTTCTGGGTGGTGCCGAACTTACCGGAGCGGAACGGGAACGGTTCGCTGCCATTCAGGAGCGACTGGCAGAACTGAGCCAGAAATTCAGCGAAAATGCGCTTGATGCCACCGACAAGTTCAGTGCCTTCGTCAGCGCCGAGGACATGGCGGGTGTTCCGCCGGACGTGTTGGAGAACACCCGCGAAGCTGCACAGGCCGCGGGACGCGAAGGCCACAAGCTCAGCCTGAAGCTGCCGTGTTACCTGCCGGTGATGCAGTTCGCCGACAGCACCGAACTGCGCGCCATGATGTATCGGGCCTATGCGACGCGTGCATCGGAACAGGCAGAGCCGGAACTGCGCGGGTACGACAACACCGCATTGATTCACGAAATCCTGGCACTGCGCCAGGAAGAGGCACGACTGCTGGGTTTTGCCGATTTTGGCTCGTTGTCGTTGAAGTCCAAGATGGCCTCGTCGCCGCAGGCCGTGATCGACTTCCTGCGCGATCTGGGCCGTCGTGCCAGGCCCTTTGCGCTCCAGGACCTGGCCGATCTGCGCGGTTTCGCAGCCAGCGAACTCGGCATCGCGGATCCGCAACCCTGGGACTGGGCCTATGTCGGAGAGAAACTCAAACAGGTGCGGTACGCATTCAGCGAACAAGAGGTCAAGCAATACTTCACGCTGCCCAAGGTGCTCGAAGGTCTGTTCAAGATCGTCGAAACGCTGTTCGACGTCACGATCGGTCCCGATGTGGCGCCGCTCTGGAATCCGGGTGTGCGTTTCTACCGCATCGAGCGCCGGGCCAGCACCGACGCAAGCGACGCCGGCGCCGAACTGGTCGGGCAGTTCTACCTGGACACCACGGCGCGGGAGGGCAAGCGCGGCGGTGCCTGGATGGACGATGTGCGCGGCCGCTGGCTGCGTCCCGACAACCACCAACTGCAGACACCGGTCGCCCACCTGGTGTGCAACTTTGCCGATGGCGTGTTGCAGGGCGGTGTGCGCCAGAGCGCCCTGCTCACGCATGACGATGTGACCACGCTGTTTCACGAGTTCGGGCACGGCCTGCAGCACATGTTGACCCGGGTCAACGAGCGCCAGGTGTCGGGCATCAGCGGCGTGGAATGGGATGCGGTCGAATTGCCCAGTCAATTCATGGAGAATTTCTGCTGGGAATGGGACGTGCTGCGCCACATGACGGCCCATGCGCAGACCGCAGAACCCCTGCCTCGTGCGCTGTTCGACAAGATGCTGGCGGCCCGCAACTATCAAAGTGGCATGCAGACCTTGCGCCAGATCGAGTTCTCGTTGTTCGACATGCTGTTGCATACCAGCCACAAGCCGGGCGACGATATTCTTGCGCTGCTGTCGAAGGTCCGCGACGAAGTGGCCGTGCTGGTTCCGCCTCCCTGGAGCCGAACCCCCAATACCTTCAGCCACATTTTCGCTGGCGGCTATGCAGCAGGCTATTACAGCTACAAGTGGGCGGAGGTACTGAGCGCCGACGCGTATGCCGCGTTCGAGGAGTCCGCAAGCGAAACCGGTTTGCCAGATGTGCAAACCGGTAGAAAATACCTGGAGGCCATTCTTGCGGCAGGCGGAAGCCGCCCGGCAATGGATTCGTTCAAGGCATTCCGTGGCCGCGAGCCACGACTCGATGCCTTGTTGCGCCACCAGGGCATGGCTGACGCCGGTCCGACGACAGGGAAGGAACAAGGTTATGAATAGCTGGGGCCCCCGATTCAAACTGGTCGGCTGTGCCGCGCTCCTGGTGCTGGGCGTGGTCGCCGCGCAGGCACAGACCGTCTACCGCATCGTCGGCCCGAACGGCAAGGTGACGTTCTCCGACAAGCCTCCGGTCGATCAGGCGGCGGGCAATGTCACAGGCACTGCCGGCAAACCCGTTGCCGCCAATGCGGCCGGTGGCGTGCTGCCGTTCGAACTGCGCCAGATCATCGCCCGCTACCCGGTCACGCTGTATGCCGGCCCGGGCTGTGTGCCCTGCAATGCCGGGCGTCTGCTGTTGCAGGGCCGCGGTATACCGTATACCGAATACACCGTCAGCAGCAATGCCGACATCGAGGCGCTGCAGCGTCTCAGCAGTGACAACTCGCTGCCGTTCCTGACCATCGGCGGTCAGAAGATCAAGGGTTTTTCGCAGGCCGAGTGGACCCAGTTTCTGAACGCCGCAAACTATCCGGCGGATTCGCGTCTGCCCATCGGTTACAGCTTTGCGGCTGCCAAGCCGCTGGTAACGACACAGCAGGCCGAAAACCCCGCCCAGGCTCCGTCGCCAGCAGCCGCGCCGGTAGCTGCTGAGCCACTGGCGGCACCTGCGCCGCCGGCACCCGCTGCTGCCAACCCGGCAGGCATCAAGTTCTGACAACCGGCGCCGCCGGGTCCGGCGCGAGGTTCAGGTTTCGTCGAATACCATCGTTCGCACGCCGTCTCTGGTTCCCAGCAGGCACAGGTGGGCCTTTTGATGCGCGAAAATGCCGACGGTCACCACACCCGGCCACTGGTTCAGCGTTGACTCCAGACCCAGCGGGTCCGTGATCGCTAGCCCGGTCACGTCCAGGATGTGCTGGCCGTTGTCCGTTACCTGGGGCCTGCCGTCCACCATGCGCAAGTGCGCCTGGGCGCCCATCACGGCAAACTGGCGTGTGATGCGGGCGCAGGCCATCGGAATGACCTCGACTGGCAATGGAAAGCCGCCCAATGTCGTGACCAGCTTGGATGCGTCGGCAATACAGACGAATCGATCGGACTGGGCCGCGACGATCTTCTCGCGCGTCAATGCGGCGCCACCGCCCTTGATCATGTAGCCGTGGTCATCGATCTCATCGGCACCGTCCACGTAGACCGACAGCGTTCCGACGTCGTTGCAGTCGAATACCGGTATGCCGAGCGCACGCAGCCGCTCGCTGCTGGCCTGCGAGCTGGACACTGCTCCCTTGATCTTGTCCTTCATGCCGGCTAGCGCTTCGATGAATTTGTTGACCGTGGAGCCGGTGCCGACACCTACCAGTTCACCGGGCACCACGTACTGCAACGCTGCCTGACCGACCATGGCCTTGAGTTCGTCTTGAGTGATCATGCTTTACCGGCGCTGCGCGCCGCACAGGTTTGGGAGAATGGGGGCTCAACTTCCGATTATCCAATGCCGCTGATCCCCTACGCGCTCGCGCGCCCGTTCCTGTTCGGGCTGGATGCCGAAAATGCCCACGAACTCACGCTCGATGCACTGGCCCGTACACAACGAACGCCGCTGGCCTGGGCCTATTGCGCCGGTTTGGTCGACGATCCGGTAACGCTGGCCGGCCTGCGCTTTCCGAACCGGGTTGGACTGGCCGCCGGGCTGGACAAGAATGCCCGCTGCATCGACGCACTTGGCTGCATGGGCTTTGGATTCGTCGAAGTGGGTACCGTGACGCCAAAGCCGCAACCCGGCAACCCCAAACCGCGCATGTTCCGGCTGCCCCAGGCACAGGCCCTGATCAACCGGCTGGGTTTCAACAACGACGGACTGGAAACCTTCCTGGCCCACGTCGGCCAGGCCGCGTTCCGGCGCAAGGGTCGGATCCTGGGGCTCAACATCGGAAAGAACGCCAGCACGGCCATCGAGAACGCCGCGCAGGACTACCTTATTTGCCTGGACGGGGTCTATCCGCACGCCGACTATGTCACCGTCAACATCTCCAGCCCCAATACCCGCAACCTGCGTGAACTGCAAAGCGATGCTGCGCTCGATGGCTTGCTGGGCAGCCTGCAACACCGCCGCTTGCAATTGCGCGATAAACATGGTCGCAACGTACCCCTGTTCGTCAAGCTCGCACCGGACCTGGACGCGACCCAGGTACAGGCGATCGCACAGGCCTTGATGCGTCACGGCATGGACGGAGTGGTGGCGACCAACACCACCATCGACCGCAGTGCCGTCATGGGTCTGCCGCACCACGAGGAAACCGGCGGGCTGTCTGGCGCGCCGGTGTACGAACTCAGCAACCGCGTGATCCGACAGTTGCGCCAGGCGCTGGGCAAGGGTTTTCCAATCATTGGTGTCGGCGGAATCCTCAGCGCAGCGGATGCCGTGGGCAAGATCGAGGCCGGCGCCGACGTCGTGCAGATCTACACCGGATTGATCTACAAGGGCCCTGCCCTGGTGAAAGACGCGGCGCAGGCGATCAAGGCGCAATGCCCGGTCACAAGTTAAGCCTTCGTGCTTCGCACTTCGGCTTTCGCCTTGGACGAGACTCAGCCGCGCAGCCGTTGCATCACTTGTTGCGCGATGGCCAGCGAACTGGTCAGGCCGGGCGATTCGATGCCGAACAGATTGACCAGTCCAGGTATCCCATGCACCTCGGGCCCCTGGACCACGAAGTCCGAACTCCCATCGCGTGCCGATTTCAGCTTGGGGCGGATTCCGGCATAACCGGCAGCCAGGGCACCGTCCTGCAACGCCGGCCAGTACTTGCGCACCTCGGCATAAAACCCGTCCCCGCGCGCCGGATCAACCACCAGGTCGTCGGGCGAATCGACCCACTGCACATCAGGGCCGAATTTGGCCTGGCCGCCCAGATCCAGCGTCAGGTGCACCCCCAGACCGGCACCTTCCGGAACCGGATAGATCAGCCGCGAAAACGGCGACCGGCCGGAAAGCGTGAAGTAGTTGCCCTTGGCATAAAACGCGCAGGGTAGATGCTGCGCCGGAAATCCGCGGAAACGCCGGGCCAGATCCGGCGCTTGCAGACCCGCGGAGTTGACCAGCATCCGGGTGCGCAATTGCGTACCATCGATTGCGCGCAGTTCGATGCCGTCCGGTGTCAATGCGACCGACTCCAGCGCGGAGTCCAGCGCCAGGGCACCGCCGGCGTTCTCCATGTCGCCCTGCAACGCCAGCATCAACGCATGGCTGTCGACGATGCCGGTGCTCGGGGACAGCAGTGCTGCCACGCATTCGAGTGCGGGCTCCAGGTCCCGCGCCTGGGCGCGACCGAGCAATTGCAGATCGCCGACCCCGTTGGCGGCCGCCATCTGCCGGATCTGATCCAACTGCCCCACCTGTTGCTGAGACGTGGCCACAATCAGCTTGCCGCAGCGGCGGTAGCCGACGCCATGGCTGTCGCAGTAGGCATACAGCATTTCGCGCCCCAACACACACAGCCGCGCCTTGAGCGAACCCTGGGGGTAGTAGATGCCAGCGTGGATGACCTCGCTGTTGCGCGAGCTCGTACCATTGCCTATGCCCCGCGTTGCCTCCAGCAGCAGCACTTCATGGCCCTGCAACGCAATTTCCCGCGCCACAGCCAGTCCCACCACCCCGGCCCCGACCACCACAGCGTCAACGGATTCCATACGACCAGGACTATTTCAATTGCACCGATCCGGAGACTGTCACGACCACGGCCGACTTGCCCGGCTCCAACGGCACTGGTGCGTCAGCCACTGCGTCCTTGGCCTGCATCGCCAGCATGCGCGGGCGCGGCGCAAACCCCTGGTCATTGGCATTGACCGAGACTTCGCGCAGGCTGTAGCCACTGAATCCGAACCCCTTGGCGATGTCCGCGGCCTGGGCCTTGAAACGGCCGATTGCCAGGGCTTGGGCCTCGTCCTGGGCGCGCGCGCGTCGCTCGGGGCTCAGGCTGAACTGCACGCCCGCCATGGTCAGCGTCTGCACCTTGCCAGCGGCAGCGGCAATGAGCGCAAAATCGCGCCCTTCGAGCACCAGCTCGGTCGTCCCCTGCCAGCCGGTGATGCGTCCTTCGCGGTTGTGCTGCGGGAACAGGTTGAAGTTGCCTGTGCGCACGTTGAGCTGTCCTGGTTGGCCGAGTTTGCGCACCTGCTGCAGTGCCGTATCCAGCGCCTGCTTGAGCTGGTTTTGCACCATGGCTGCATCCGCGCCGTCGCGCGTCGTGCTCATGTTCAGGACCAGCCAGTCCTGCTGCACGTCGACCGTGGCATTGGCCGAAAGCTCGGCCACGTTGCGGTTCTCGGTCAGCGTGGTCTGGGCTGACGCCATCAATGACGTCAGAGCCAGCGTGGCTGCGAGCAAGGTTTTCATCAAAGTTTTCAATACAAGCTCCGTCGGCAAACTGGATCAAAGGGATTATGGTGGCTGCAACGGATTCGCCATGGCGCCGCGTCGCGGCATCCGAGGCGCGACGACGGGATCCAACCGCAGCGCAAGCCGTCGACCGCCTCACGGTCGGATCTTGACCTTGTCGAGTCGCTGCTGGCGCAACTGCTGGCGTATCTCGGCGCGCTCCTGCTCGGTCAGATGGTGCTCGACCGTGACGGCAGCGCCGGACTGCGCGGACACGTCCCGTTGGCGATGCGCCTGGAGCATCGTGCGCAACTCGGCGCGCTTCTGCTCTCGCGTCGGCGCGTTGTCCGGCTCCAGCGCGCGCGGTTCCGGTGCCTGGGCCCAGGCACCGGTGCAGGTAGCACACCAAGCGACGGAGATCAGCAGGCGTTTGAGCATGCGACAAGAATACCGCCTACCGGTCGTTCTCGACCCTCTCAGCCACCCAGGAGAAATGTGCCATTGCCGCTTGAGTTGTAACAGGGTGTCATTCCTCCGGGTTTTGGCGCCAAAAAGCGGGTTCTGAGCCATCAGAATGGGCGTTGTTACAAATTCAAGGAGAGACCATGGCGCAAGCATCTGGCCGCAGCGACAAGATTCTGGTGGTCGACGACGACAGCCGCATCCGTGACCTGCTGCGACGCTATCTGAGCCAGGAGGGCTTCGAGGTGTTTCAGGCCGAAGATGGAAAGGCATTGAACCGCATTCTGCTGCGCGAGACCGTCGACCTGATCGTTCTGGATCTGATGCTGCCCGGCGAAGACGGACTGTCGATCTGCCGGCGGTTGCGCGCGGCCAATGACCGCACGCCCATCATCATGCTCACCGCCAAGGTCGAGGACGTGGACCGCATCGTCGGGCTGGAAGTCGGTGCCGACGACTACCTGGGCAAACCGTTCAACCCGCGCGAATTGCTGGCACGCATCAATGCCGTGCTGCGCCGCCGGCCGGTTGCCGAAGCACCGGGTGCACCGTCGAGCGAAAACGAAGTCGTGCAATTCGGTCCCTTCAGCTTTGACTTGGGCTCACGCAGCCTGCACAAGTCGGGCCAGGAACTGCCGCTGACCACCGGCGAATTCGCGATGCTCAAGGCGCTGGTACGCCATCCGCGTCAGCCGATGTCGCGCGAAAAGCTGGCGCAACTGGCGCGCGGCCGTGAGTTCGAACCCTTCGACCGCAGCCTGGATGTCCAGATTTCACGGCTGCGCAAAATGATCGAAGCCGATCCGGCCAGCCCGCGCTACATCCAGACTGTCTGGGGCGTCGGCTATGTGTTCGTACCGGACGGCACGGCCTGACACACGTGGCAACCGGTCCGGCCAAGCCCGGCACGGCGATTCCGTTGCCAGAAGAGAGCCTGCAGCCGGCCACCCCCCATGGTGGATTCGGCCTGTTCGGGCGCACATTCTTTTTGCTGGCGGCCCTGTTGCTGGTCAGCATCCTGGCCTGGCTGCAGACTTTGCGAGTGTTCGAGCTCGAACCGCGCGCAGTGCAGACCGCGCAGCAGATTGCCGCCATCGTCAACCTCAGCCGCGCCGCGCTGATCCACTCGGACTCGATCGCACGGGTATCGCTGATCAAGACCATGACAGAGCAGGAGGCGGTGCGCATCCTGCCGCGCGAACCGGGCGACCAGTTCGTGCCGTTTCCGCAGGATGACCTCAGCCTGCGCATGACCCGCGAGCTTGAGGCGCGGCTGGGCGTCGGCACGGTGGTCGCTGTCAGCGTCAACGACGAGCCCGGGCTATGGATCGGCTTCACCATCGACGAAGACCGGTACTGGATGCTGACTGACCGGGCCCGGATCAATCCGCCGGTCGGCACGACCTGGATCATCTGGCTGGTGACTGCTGCGGCCTTGTCGCTGGCTGGCGCGGCCCTGATTGCGGGCCTGATCAACCGACCGCTCAAGGCCTTGTCGGTCGCTGCCGCCCGCATCCGGGAAGGTGACTTTGCCGCTGGCCAGCTGGACGAGCGTGTCGCCACCAATGAGATCCGCGAGGTCAACATCGAGTTCAACCGCATGACGCGCAAACTGGCACAGATCGAGCAGAACCGCGTCATCATGCTGGCCGGGATCTCCCATGATCTGCGTACGCCGCTGGCCCGGCTGCGGCTTGAGACGGAACTGAGCGTCAGCGACGAGGTTGCGCGCAGCCATATGGCGACCGACATCGACCAGGTCAATGCCATCATCAACAAGTTCCTGGACTACGCGCGGCCGGACCAGGTCGTGTTGTCGCCGATCGCACTGATCGACGTGGTGAACCGCTGCGTCTATGCGCTCAAGGACGCCGACGACGTCGAACTCAAGATCGAGGTCCCCGACGACGTTCAGGTGATGGCCGACGAGGTCGACCTGGTACGGGTAGTCACCAATTTGCTGGAAAACGCCTGTCGTTATGGCCGCTCTGCCGACGGCGTGGCCCGCATCGACATCATTGCCACGGCGAGCGAAAACCGGGTGGCGATCGGCGTCACCGACCAGGGCCCCGGCGCCAGCCCTGCGCATCTGGCACAACTGACAACGGCGTTCTTTCGGGGCGACAGCGCCAGGACCTCGGCCACCGGCGCCGGCCTGGGACTGGCCATCGTCGAGAAGAACATCCAGCGCATGGGTGGAACCCTGCAGTTGCGCAACCGCGATGGCGGCGGGCTGTCGGTGCGGATGGAACTCAACCGCGCCCGCAAGGGGGCCTGAACTGCGCAGCACGCCTGCTTCGCGGCACAAGCTAGCGCGGCAGTGAAGTCGCGCCTCAGCGCAACAGCAACACGATGGCGCGCGCCTCGATGGCCAGGCCCTCGCCCACCGGCCCCAGCTTTTCAAAAGTCTTGGCCTTGACGTTGACCTGTTCCATCGCAACGCCCAGCGCGTCGGCAATCACCGTGCGCATCGCCGGGATCCAGGGCATCAGCTTGGGCGCCTGGGCGATCACGGTGCTGTCCAGATTGCCCAGCCGGTAGCCGGCCTGCGTCACGCGGCGCATGGCTTCGGCCAGCAATACCGTGGAGTCGGCCCCCTGGAACTGCGGGTCGGTGTCCGGGAAATGTTGTCCGATGTCGCCCATGGCTGCCGCGCCAAGCAAAGCGTCGGTGATCGCATGCAGCAACACGTCGGCATCCGAATGCCCAAGCAGGCCGCGATCGAACGGGATCCGGACTCCGCCGATGACCAGCGGCCGGCCGGCCACCAGCCGATGGATGTCCCAGCCCTCGCCAATGCGCATCGAATCAGGCGCGGCCATGCGCGACTCAGGGGTGGTCATCGGGGGCCTTCCTCGTCGGTGGTCCGCGCGCGCGCCAACAGCATCGCCTCGGCCAGGATGAAGTCCTGCGCCACGGTGACCTTGAAATTTGCGCGCTCGCCCGGCACCAGGCGCGGCGCCTGCCCCTGCGCCTCGATGGCGGACGATTCGTCGGTGACGCTGTCACCGGCCGCGTGCATCGCGTGCTCCAACGCCGCCAGGCGAAACATCTGCGGCGTCTGGGCCAGCCAGTAAAGGCTACGGTCCACGGTTTGCGCGACCCGATCCGCGGCGACGCGCTTGACGGTGTCCGATGCCGGCGTCGCCAGCAGCCCGCCCACCGGGTCGTCGCGGCAGGCGTCAATCAGTCGCTCAATCAGTGCCGGAGTCACAAGACAGCGCGCCGCATCGTGCACCAGCACCCAGTCCTGGTCCGCTGCGCCGCGCGCGCGCAGTGCCGCCAGACCGTTGGTCACCGTGCCGGCACGGGTCGTACCGCCGCATTCGACCGCGCTGCAGCCAGGGGTCGGTGTCAGGTCCAGCTGCGCAAACCATCCATCGTGCGGCGCCAGCAGCACCAGCGTATGGGCCAGTCGCGGCACTCCGGCAAAGGCCGCCAGCGTGTGCAACACCAACGCCCGACCAGCCACCGGCTGGTATTGCTTGGGCAAGGCAGAACCAGTGCGTGTGCCGCGCCCGGCGCACGGAATCAGCGCCCAGAACCGGCCGCTACCAGCCACGCGTGGGCTCGACTGCGACGCAAGGGCAAAGGGGGCTATCGTGGAGTTGTCGGGCGCGATTTCGGTCATGGGTGGTGCGACATTCTAAAATCAGCGCACCCACCCCCTCCCGGTCATCGGCCGAGGGGGTTCTTGCATTCTTGCCACGAAACGCACCCTCCGTTCACCAATCCATGGAATTGCCTTCTCTCAAACCCGGCAGACGCTATACCGTCCCGCGCCCTGTCGGGTCCGCCGATGCCTTGCTGCTGGCCCGCCAGGCCATCCAGGACAAGCAGTCTGGCCGGCTGACCGCCATCGTGACCGCGCAGCCCAGCGATGCCCAACGCCTGCTCGAAGAGATACCGTTTTTTGCACCCCAGCTGCGTTGCGCGATCTTTCCGGACTGGGAAACTCTTCCCTACGACACCTTCTCGCCGCACCAGGACCTGATCAGCGAGCGGCTGGCCACCTTGTGGCGCATTTCGCGTCGCGGCCAGGACAACGGTGCCGACGTGGTGCTGATTCCGGCCGCGACGGCGTTGTACCGGCTGGCGCCACCGGCCTTCATGGCCGCCTACACCTTCGAGTTCAAGCTGCAGCAGAAAGTCGACGAGGCGCGGCTGCGCGCCCAATTGACCTTGGCGGGCTACAGCCATGTCAGCCAGGTCGTGAGTCCGGGTGAATATGCGGTGCGCGGCAGCCTGATCGACCTGTATCCGATGGGCTCGCCAGTTCCGTTCCGGGTCGACCTGTTCGACGATGAGATCGACAGCATCCGCACCTTTGACCCGGACAACCAGCGCAGCCTGTACCCGGTACCCGAGATCCGCTTGCTGCCAGGGCGCGAGTTTCCAATGAATGATGAAGCCCGTGCGCGCTTTCGCAGCCGCTGGCGCGAGCTGCTCGACGGCGATCCGACCAAGAGCCGTATATACAAGGACATGGGCAGTGGCGTCGCTACTGCAGGCATCGAGTACTACCTGCCTCTGTTCTTCGAACAAACCGCGACGGTGTTCGATTACCTGGGCACCGATGCGACACTGGTGCTGCACGGCGACATGGAGTCCGGCTTTTCCCGCTTCTGGCAGGACACGCGCGACCGTTACCGGCTGCTGCAAGGTGACCCGGAACGTCCGATCCTGGCGCCGCAGGCGCTGTTCCTGGATGCCGAGCAGTTCTACACGCTGGCCAAGCCGCATGCCCAGCTGGCGTTGCGTGAGGCAGCCGGCGACGGCACGCGAACCGAGGATGCCCAGAACGACTGGCGCAGCCTGCCCCCGCTGACCGTGGTGCGTGGCGCCGACGACCCCCTGACGCAGCTCAAACAGCACATGGGCGAGACAGCGCACCGGGTTCTGGTGCTGGCCGAAAGCGACGGCCGCCGTGAGAGCCTGCTCGACTTTCTGCGCGCCAGCGACCTGCAGCCGGTGCGCTGCGACTCGCTGCAGGAGTTCCTGGCCAGCAGAGAGAAGATCGGCCTGGCCACCGGTGCGCTGATGAACGGCTTCTCCTGGCTGGAGAAGGGCATCGACCTGGTGACCGAGACCGAGCTGTTTGCCAGCGGCCCGGTCACACGGCGGCGCAGAAAGCAGGAGCAGGTCAGCGATGTCGAGGCGCTGATCAAGGATCTGAGCGAGCTCAACGTCGGCGACCCGGTGGTGCACAGCGCGCACGGCGTAGGACGCTACCGCGGCCTGGTCAATCTGGATCTGGGCCCTGCCGGAGCCGACGGCCAGAACGCGACGCAGGAGTTCCTGCATCTGGAATACGCCGGCGAGGCCGTGCTGTACGTACCGGTCAGCCAGCTGCAGCTGATCAGCCGCTACACCGGCGTGAGCGCGGATGAGGCGCCGCTGCACCGGCTGGGCTCGGGTCAATGGGACAAGGCCAAGCGCAAGGCGGCCGAGCAAGTGCGTGACTCGGCGGCCGAACTGCTCGACATCTATGCGCGCCGCGCGTTGCGCGAGGGCCATGCGTTCCGCTACTCGGCCAATGATTACGAAACATTCTCCAACGATTTCGGCTTCGAAGAAACTGCCGACCAGCGCGCCGCAATCCATGCGGTGATCCAGGACATGATCAGCCCGCGCCCGATGGACCGACTGGTCTGCGGCGACGTGGGTTTCGGCAAGACCGAGGTCGCACTGCGCGCGGCTTTCGTCGCGGTCACCGGCGGCAAGCAGGTGGCGTTGCTGGCGCCAACCACCTTGCTCGCCGAGCAGCACTACCAGACGCTGGCCGACCGTTTTGCGAAATGGCCGGTGAAGATTGCCGAGATGAGCCGCTTTCGCTCCGGCAAGGAGATCGCAGCCGCGATCAAGGGCCTGGCCGACGGCACGATCGACATCGTCGTGGGTACCCACAAGCTGCTCAGCCAGGACACCCGGTTCAAGAACCTGGGCCTGCTGGTCATCGACGAGGAGCACCGCTTCGGCGTGCGTCACAAGGAGGCCATGAAGGCGCTGCGCGCCGAGGTCGATGTCTTGACACTGACGGCAACGCCGATTCCGCGCACACTGGGCATGGCGCTCGAAGGTCTGCGCGACCTCAGCGTCATCGCCACTGCGCCGCAGCGCCGGCTGGCGATCAAGACCTTCGTGCGTACCGAGGGCAATGGCGTGATCCGCGAGGCGGTGCTGCGCGAGCTCAAGCGCGGCGGCCAGGTCTACTTCCTGCATAACGAGGTCGAGACCATCCAGAACCGCCGCGCGGCACTCGAGGAATTGCTGCCCGAGGCCCGGATTGCCGTCGCGCACGGCCAGATGCCCGAACGCCAGCTTGAAAGCGTGATGCGCGAGTTCATCGCGCAGCGCTACAACCTGCTGTTGTGTTCGACCATCATCGAGACCGGCATCGACGTGCCCACAGCCAACACCATCGTCATGAGCCGGGCCGACAAGTTCGGACTGGCGCAGTTGCACCAGTTGCGCGGCCGGGTTGGCCGCAGCCACCACCAGGCCTATGCCTATCTGATGGTGCCGGACCTGCAAGGACTGACCAGGCAGGCCAGCCAGCGGCTCGAGGCAATCCAGCAAATGGAGGAACTCGGTTCGGGCTTCTACCTCGCGATGCACGACCTCGAGATCCGTGGCGCCGGCGAGGTATTGGGCGAGAATCAGAGCGGCAACATCATGGAGATCGGCTTTCAGTTGTACAACGAAATGTTGTCCGAGGCGGTGCGCTCGCTCAAGCAGGGCATCGAACCCGACCTGCTGGCACCTCTGAGCGTGACCACCGACATCAATCTGCATGCACCGGCGCTGTTGCCCAGTGACTACTGCGGTGACGTCCACCTGCGCCTGAGCTTCTACAAGAAGCTCGCCAGCGCAAAGAGTGGCGACCAGATCGACGCCGTGCTGGAGGAACTGGTCGATCGCTTCGGCAAACTGCCGGCGCAGGCGCAGACGCTGATCGACGTGCACCGGCTGCGCGTATTGGCGCGCAGCTACGGCGTCGTGAAGGTCGACGCCACACCCGGGCTGACCATCATCACCTTCTGCAAGGATCCGCCGATCGATTCGATGCGCATCATCGAACTGATTCGCAAGAACCGCCACATCAAACTGGCCGGCAACGAGAAGTTGCGCATCGAACGCGAACTGGCCCTGCCGCATGAACGCGCACAGCTGGTGCGCGACGTGCTGCGCAGCCTCGGCCAGCCGCAAGCGCAGGCCGAAAAGTCGGCTGCCTGACGTCCTCCCTCGCGCCCAACCCTTCCGTACCCGAATTTTCCGATGCCTCTTACCGAACACGCTCCCGGCCTGTGCATTCAGCGCTTCACTCCGCGCCTGGCCTTGCGCGACTTCGGCCTGATCGCCTTCGACATGGATTCGACGCTGATCAATATCGAATGCGTCGACGAGATCGCGTCCGCCTGCGGCCGCAAGGACGAGGTGGCATCGATCACCGAAGCTGCGATGCGCGGTGAGATCGCCGACTACAAGGAAAGCCTGCGCCGGCGCGTGGAATTGCTCAGTGGCGTGCCACTGACCCACCTGGAAACCGTCTACCGGGAGCGACTGCAGCTCAACCCCGGCGTGGTGGAACTGGTCGGCGCCTGCAAGGCCGCTGGGCTGAAAACCCTGCTCGTCAGTGGCGGCTTCAGCTGGTTCTCGGACCGCATCCGGGACCGCCTGGCGTTGGACTTCACCCGATCAAACGTGCTGGAGGTGAAGGACGGTCTGCTGACCGGCCGCATGATCGATCAGCACTGGGGGGATATCTGCGACGGTGACGAGAAGCGGCGCATGCTGCTGCAGACCTGTGAGCGACTCGGATTGCGCAGCGCGCAGACCATTGCAGTGGGCGACGGCGCGAACGATCTGCCGATGATGTCGGTGGCCGGCCTGTCGGTCGCCTATCACGCCAAGCCACGGGTGCGCGAACAGGCCATGGTGGCCATAGACGCTGGCGGACTGGACCGGTTGCTCGAGGTGCTGCTGGTGCCCGCGTGAAGCCCAGTCGCGCAAGGGCGCAGGGCTGCCTCAGTCGGCCGGGCGCAGATCCTGTGCGGCCTGTACCGCATGCGCCAGTGCCGGACCGAAGGCACGCAGCAAGACCTTGATCCGCATCGTGTTCTTGAGCTCGGGATGGGTCAGCAGCCACAGTGGCGTCTCCAGCGGCGCGATCGCTTCCGTCAATGGCAACAGCTGCGGCACGCTTTCTTCCAGGAAAGCCGGAAGCACGGCAATGCCCAACCCGGCCTGCACCATGCGCAGCGCATGGCTGAAGTTGTCCACCCGCATCACGACACTGCTGTCGGGCACCTGGACCTGAAGCCAGCGATCGAACTTGAGTTCGCGCGCGTCACGCTCGAACGCAATCCAGCGCCGCTCCTGTGTCAGTTCCTCGATGCTACGCAGACGCGACCGCCCGCCACTGCGGCGCAGGCCATAAACCTTGAACTGCAAATTCGCCAGCTTGCGCCCGATCATCCACTCGGGCACGTGGTCGGCAACGCGGATGGCCACGTCGGCATCGCGACGTGACAGGCTGACATGGTCGCGCGACGCGACGAGTTCAATCCGCACATCCGGAAACGCCGAACGGAACTGCACCAACACACCCGGCAGCAACTGCTCCAGCAGGATCGACGCGACAGCCACCCGCACGTCGCCGCTCGGTCGCATGTCCTGACCCCGCACCCGGGTCTCGGCCAGCCGCGCCAAGGGCTCGAAACTGCTCGCCGCCTGTTCGATCTCGTGCCCCGCTGGCGTCAGTGCATACCGGCCGTGACCCCGTTCGAACAGCCTGGTCTTCAGGCGCCTCTCGATAGCGTCAAGCTTGCGCAGCACCGTCGAATGGGTTGCCCCCAGCGCACTACAGGCCTTCGCCACGCTGCCCTTGCGCGCCACTTCGAGTACCAGCTGAAAGTCGGTCCATCCGAGCAGGTCGCGGGGCAGCAAAGCGCCTGCCACTGGAAGGACGTCCAGTGCAGAGTCATGGGGAGATATTTTCATTTTTGCAAATTACTGTTTGCAGAATATGGGTTTACTTTGCAATTGCGCCAATATACACTGGCTTTGGTCACTGCGGTCCATACTCGGTCTGCAGCCTTCAACCCGAAACAACCGGAGCCGCCGATGAAAAGAATCAGCAACATCCTTGCCTGGGGCGTATTGGCCGTCATTGCGGCCTTGTGCGTGTTGAACTGGAACACGCTGAGCGCACCGGCACCGCTGGACCTGGTGCTGTGGCAGGTCCAGGCGCCACTGGGCATCGTGCTGCTGGGCATGGCCGCCATCCTGCTGGGCTTCTTCATGATCGCCTACCTGTACAACCAGATCGGCGCACTGCTGGAAACCCGCAAGCTGCTCAAGGAGATCCAGCGGGTGCAGGAACTGGCCGACAAGGCCGAGGCATCGCGCATCGAAAACCTGCATCAGCTGATCTCGACCGAGTTTCGACTGCTCAACGAGCGCATGGGATCTGCGTCGATCGTGCACATGCCAAACCCGCATGAGGATGAAGATCCGCGACCCCTGTCGCTGACTGAACTGGTGGCGCGGCGCTGAAGCGCCACGCTCCACCAATCTCCCGCCGTGGCGGGAACTGCACGGCGCACGGACAACGCGATTTCCTTCGCGGCTCCAAACGCCCTATCGAAGCCTGTCCTTGGAAAGGAACCTTGCCATGAACTTCAAGCATCTGACCCGCGCCATTCTGGTACTCGCTTTCTCGGCCCTTCTGGCAGCGTGCGCCGGCACGGCCACGCAAGAGAGCACTGGCGAATACATCGACGACACGGTGATCACGTCACGCGTCAAATCCGTGCTGCTCAACGACCCCGCCGTGAGCGGGCTGTCCATCAATGTCGAGACCTACAAGGGCACGGTACAGCTGTCGGGCTTCGTCAAGACAGTGACCGAGCGCAACCGCGCCGTTCAACTGGCACGTGACGTCAAGGGCGTCGGCAAGGTCAGGAACGACATCCTGATTCGCTGACCGATCATCTGCCCGCATGCGCCACTTGCCTTGCGCAAGTTCATCGCGGGGCATCAAAAACATACCCCGGCCGCCGCCGCGCGAGTGCCAGACATGTTGCGCTGTGCCTGCTGCCAATCACGGTCATCAACAGACTGGAGAAGACATGATTACCGAGCAGAAATTGCTGAGCGGACTCGACAAGGTTACAGAAGATGGTGTGACCGATTTGCTGCGGCGTGTGCAGGATATCAACAACAGCTATCGTGCGGTCGCTGAAAAGATGGGCCAGCTCTACATGAGCGCGGACGAACACCAACTCACCTCCCTGACCAAGGCCCTGGACAAGCCGATGCGCAACGCGTCGGACAACGAACAGATGTTTGCCGCGATCCTGGAAGAGCTGCAGCCTTTCGCCCAGCGCAGCCCGTAGCCTGGGAATACGCTGGCGCACGGACGCCATCGTGTCGGGTCGCGCAAACGACGCCGTGGCCAGATGCGGCACTCGTTCCGCGCAATAATGCGCAGACACACATCGGCTATTGCAACAGGACGTTGCGGAGCGTCAACCAAATTCCTTGTTGCGCGTTCAATACGAAAGCCAATACGCTCACACTGCGTGGACAGATTGGTTATCATGAATTGAACTTTGTCAGGGAGTGCATCTCCATCGACCATGATGCACTTCGCATCAAGGAGGATGTCGATGACGATCTTTGCACGATATCAAGGCCGTTTCGAAGCCGCGCAGGAAGAGGAGATGTCGATCCAGGACTATCTCGACCTGTGCAAGAAGGACTCCACGGCATATGCCAGTGTCGCCGAGCGCATGCTCAGTGCCATCGGCGAGCCGCAGCTGATCGATACCCGCACCGACCAGCGCCTGTCGCGCATCTTTGCCAACAAGATGCTGCGGCGCTATCCCAGCTTTGGCGACCTGTACGGCATGGAGGACGCGATCGAGCACATCGTGTCCTACTTCCGCCATGCAGCGCAGGGGCTGGAGGAAAAGAAGCAGATCCTGTACCTGCTCGGGCCGGTTGGCGGCGGCAAATCCACACTGGCCGAAAAACTCAAGCTGCTGATCGAGAAGATCCCGATCTATGCGATCAAGGGTTCTCCGGTGCACGAATCGCCGCTGGGTCTTTTCAATCCGGTCGAAGATGCCCAGCTGCTGCAGGACGACTACGGAATTGCACAGCGCTACCTCACGACCATCATGAGCCCGTGGGCCGTCAAGCGCCTGCACGAGTTCGGTGGCGACATCACGAAGTTCCGCGTCGTGCGCCTCAAGCCCTCGGTGCTGTCGCAGATTGCGGTGGCCAAAACCGAACCCGGCGACGAAAACAACCAGGACATCTCCTCGCTGGTGGGCAAGATCGACATTCGCAAACTCGAGAGCTTTTCGCAGGACGACCCGGACGCCTATTCCTATTCGGGCGGCCTGTGCCTGGCCAACCGCGGCGTGCTCGAGTTCGTCGAGATGTTCAAGGCGCCAATCAAGGTCCTGCACCCGCTGCTGACTGCAACCCAGGAAGGCAACTACAAGGGCACTGAAGGGTTTGGTGCGATTCCGTTCGATGGCCTGGTGCTGGCTCACTCGAATGAGGCCGAATGGCTGACGTTCAAGAACAACCGCAACAACGAAGCATTTCTGGACCGGATCTACATCGTCAAGGTGCCCTACTCGCTGCGCGTATCCGACGAGATCCACATCTACGAAAAGTTGGTCGCGAACTCGTCACTTTCGGATGCGCCTTGCGCACCCGACACCTTGCGCATGCTGGCGCAGTTCTCGGTGCTGTCGCGTCTGAAGGAGACGGAGAACTCCAGCCTGTATTCGAAGATGCGGGTATACGACGGCGAGAATCTGAAGGACACCGACCCCAAGGCCAAGAGCTACCAGGAGTACCGCGATTTCGCCGGTGTCGACGAAGGCATGACCGGGCTGTCGA
>JBDTMH010000043.1:0-23353 GCA_039934375.1 Burkholderiaceae bacterium
TATCGCTCAAACCGTGCAGGAAGGTCGCGTTGGCGTCGTCCAGCGGCAGCAGGCGCTCCAGCACCGCGGCCATCACGACCTCGCAGGCGCGGGCGTTGTTGCCGTCGTCCATCTTGATCGCCACGCCCAGGCCCAGTTCGGGCAGCGCGGCGCAGTAAACGCCCTCGGCGCCCACCTTGCAGAAGACGCGCTCCCGCAGCCGCTCCATCACGCGGCTGTCGAAGCGGTCGGTGCCTGCCACCATGTGGGGTGCGGCGGCCACCGCGGCGCGCAGCCGTGCCGCGGCGCGGGCGTGACCGGGGCTCAGACCTACGCCGGTGGCCACGCGGGCGAAGGCGTGCGCCAGGTGGCGCAACGGCACGGCATAGGTGGGGATGCTGCAGCCGTCGGTGCCCACGGGGGCGTGGGTCAGGTCGTAGCCGGTGCTGGCCTGCAAGGCTGCGGTGACTTCGCGCATCACCGGGTGATCGGGCTTGATGTAGCCCTTCAGGAAGGCGCGGCGGTCACCGCCTTCGGCCATCAGGCAGCCCAGGCACACGAAGCCCGCGTGTTTGCCCGAGCAGTTGTTGTGCAGCGCGCTGGGCTGCTGGCCGGCGGCGGCCAGCGCCTTGATGCTGCCATCGTGGTACGGCCAGTGGGTACCGCATTCGAGCGCGGCCACGTCCACGCCAGCCTTGGCCAGCATGGCGGCAGCGGTCTGCGTGTGCTGCGGCTCGCCGCCGTGGCTGGCGCAGGCCAGCGCCAGTTCTTCGTCAGTCAGCTGCCAGCGCTCGGCTGCGCCACTGGCCACCAACGGCAGCGCCTGCAGCACCTTGATGGCGCTGCGCGGGAAGATCGGGCGATCGATGTCTCCGTGCTGCGTGTGCACGCTGCCATCGGCATCCACGATGGCCAGCGCCCCGCGGTGGGACGATTCGACAATGCCGCCGCGCAAGGCGTCTACAAGAGTGGGGTTGGCGCTCATAGCGCTGACTTTACCATCCCGCCGCGGGGCGCCGAAGCGTACGCGACGCTCAGTTCAGGCACCGGAGCCAAATGCACAAGTCGTCATTGACTATAGTGGCTCGATGCACAACCGTTCACACTCCGGAGCCCGACGATGAAGCCAGACCTGATCCAATCGATATTGATCGCCAACCGATCCGAGATAGCGATCCGCGTCATGCGCACTGCGGCCGAGATGCGCATTCGAACCGTGGGCATCTACTCGCAACAAGATCGGCAGTCGCTGCACCGTTTCAAGGCGGATGAAAGCTATCTGGTTGGCGAAGGCAAGAAGCCGCTGGCGGCTTACCTTGACGGCGAAGACATTCTGCGGATCGCGCGCGCGGCCCGGGTCGACGCCATTCACCCGGGGTACGGCTTCCTGTCGGAAAACCCCGAATTTGCCGACGCTGTCATCGCCGCCGGCTTGCGCTGGGTCGGTCCCAGCCCCCAGGTGATGCGCACCCTGGGCAACAAGGTTGCGGCTCGCCATGCGGCCGAGGCCGCTGGCGTGCCGGTCATGCCCGCCACGCCGCCGCTGCCGCTGGACCTGGCCGAATGCCAGCGCCTGGCCGAAGGCGTAGGCTATCCGGTGATGCTCAAGGCCAGTTGGGGCGGAGGCGGACGGGGCATGCGCGTGATCGAGTCGGCGGCCGACCTGCCGGCGGCACTGGAGGCTTCGCGGCGCGAGGCGCTGGCAGCCTTCGGCAATGATGAGGTCTATTTCGAGAAACTGATTCGCCGCGCCCGTCACGTCGAGATCCAGGTGCTGGGCGACCAACACGGCAACCTGGTGCATCTGCACGAGCGCGACTGCACCGTGCAGCGGCGCAATCAGAAAGTTGTCGAGCGCGCACCGGCGCCCTATCTGGACGCCGCTGGCCGGGCCGCGTTGTGCGCCAGCGCGCTGGCGCTGATGCGCTCAGTGGGCTATACCCATGCCGGCACGGTCGAGTTCCTGATGGATGCAGACGACAAGCGCTGCTACTTCATCGAAGTCAACCCGCGCATCCAGGTCGAGCACACGGTGACCGAACTGGTGACCGGTGTGGACATCGTACGCGCGCAGATCCGCATCAGCGAAGGCGGCCACATCGGCGTCAACCAGGACACCCAGGACGGCCGCCACCCGACCGGCGTGCCGGTGCAGGAAGAGATCGCACTGAGGGGCCACGCGCTGCAATGCCGGGTCACCACCGAAGACCCGGAGAACGGCTTCCTGCCCGACTACGGCCGCCTGACCGCCTATCGCAGCGCGGCCGGTTTCGGCATCCGTCTGGACGGCGGAACGGCGTACACAGGCGCCGTGATCACGCCTTATTACGACTCGCTGTTGGTCAAGGTGACGGCCTGGGCACCCACTGCGATAGAGACCAGCCAGCGTATGGACCGCGCGCTGCGCGAGTTCCGCATCCGCGGCGTCGCAACCAACCTGCAGTTCCTCGAAAACGTGATCAACCACCCGGATTTCGCCGCCGGAGAGATCACGACACGATTCATCGAGGAAACGCCTGAGTTGCTGGAGTTCACCGCGCGCCGCGACCGCGCAAGCAAGCTGCTGCGCTTCCTTGCCGAGACGGCCGTGCACGGCAACCCCGAGGTGGCGGGGCGCACGCTGCCTGCGCTGCCACTGCCAAAACCGGTGCTGCCGAAGGTGGACATCACAACACCCGTGCCCGATGGCACGCGCCAGCGCTTGCAGGCGCTGGGCGCAGCCGGCTTCGCGCAGTGGATGCTGGAGCAAAAGCAGGTGCTGGTCACGGATACCACGCTGCGCGACGCGCATCAGTCGCTGCTCGCCACACGCATGCGCACTGCCGACATGTTGCCCATCGTGCCCTACGTGGCGCGCGAATTGCCGCAGTTGTTTTCGCTTGAATGCTGGGGTGGTGCCACGTTCGACGTCGCGCTGCGTTTCCTGAAGGAAGATCCGTGGGATCGGCTGGCACAGATCCGTGAGCGCGCACCAAACATCCTGCTGCAGATGCTGCTGCGTGGCTCCAATGCCGTGGGCTACACCAACTACGCCGACAACGTGGTGCGCCACTTCGTGCAACAGGCAGCAAGCGGCGGCATCGACCTGTTTCGCATCTTCGACTCGCTGAACTGGGTCAAGAACATGCGTGTCGCTATCGACGCGGTGCTGGAAACCGGCGCGCTGTGCGAAGGCGCTATCTGCTACAGCGGTGACCTGTTCGACGCTGCGCGGCCCAAATACGATCTGGCCTACTACATGCGCATCGCCAAGGAGCTGAAGCAGGCTGGCGTGCATGTGATCGGCATCAAGGACATGGCCGGCATCTGTCGCCCGCGAGCCGCCGCGGCGCTGGTCAAGGCGATCAAGGCCGAGACCGGACTGCCGGTGCACTTTCACACCCACGACACCAGCGGCGCGGCTGCGGCGTCGGTGCTGGCAGCCGTCGAGGCCGGTTGCGACGCAGTGGACGGTGCCATCGACTCGATGAGCGGCCTGACCTCGCAGCCTAATTTGTCGGCCATCGCGGCCGCGCTCTCTGGCACCGAACGCGACCCCGGCCTGTCGTCAGATGCTTTGCACGCGACGGCGATGTACTGGGAGGGCGTACGCCGTTTCTATGCGCCATTTGAAGCCGATATGCGCAGCGGTACCGCCGACGTCTACCGCCACGAGATGCCGGGTGGCCAGTACACAAATCTGCGCGAGCAGGCCCGATCGATGGGTCTGGCGCACCGCTGGACCGAGATTTCCAAGACATATTCCGACGTCAATCGCTTGTTCGGCGACATCATCAAGGTCACGCCGTCGTCCAAGGTCGTAGGCGACATGGCCTTGATGCTGGTGGCCAGCGACCTGCAGGCCAGCGACGCATTGGACCCCGCGCGCGAGGTGGCATTTCCGGCATCGGTGGTGTCGTTGTTCAGGGGTGAGCTGGGCTTCCCACCTGACGGCTTTCCGGCCGATATCAGCCGCAGGGTGCTCAAGCTCGGTGCCGACGAGTCGCCGCCCGAACCTTATCGCCCAGGCGACCAGATACCGCCGGTCGACCTGGCCGCCGCCCGCTCCCAGGGGCAAGCCGAATGCGGCATGCCGCTGGACGAGCGTCAGTTGTCGTCGTACCTGATGTACCCGAAAGTGATGCAGGACTACTGTGCGCATGTGCTGGCGCACGGTGACACCTCGCCATTGCCGACACCGGTATTTTTCTACGGCCCGCAGTTGCAGCAGGAACTGGCGGTGGAGATTGACCCTGGCAAGACGCTGCTGGTGGTGCTGCAATCGATCTCACCCGATGGCGACACGGCGCACAAAGTGCAGTTCGAGCTCAATGGCCAGTCGCGCACGGTGCGCGTGGCGGCAGCGGCAGATGGCGACGGCGCCGATGGTGGCAGGCCGCTGGCGGAGCCTGGGAACCCCTGGCATGTGGCGGCACCCATGCCGGGCGCGATCGTCAATGTGGCGGTGCAGCCGGGTCAGCGCGTAAGAGCCGGGGCTACACTGTTGTCGCTGGAGGCGATGAAGATGGAAACCCATGTCGCGGCGGAGCGCGACGCCGAGGTGGAGGCCGTGTATGTCGTGTCTGGCGACCGCGTGCAGGCCAAGGAGTTGCTGATCATGTTGCGGGAGGTGCAGTCTGCCTGAACGCGATGCGAGCCGCGACGGATCATTCCGGCAAGTGCGGGCGATCACGACGAGGGAAGTGTGATGGAGGACATTGCATCAAGAGGCGAAAGGGATACGCGGGTCCCACAAAGGCGACTTTCCACCGCGCGTAGTTTCTGGCTCCCGCTGACGCTTGGTGGGTTGGCTTTTCTGGGGGCGGTCTGGCTTTTCGGCGCGGTCGCCGAAGCCGTAGTTCACGGCGATGCGCTGACTCTGGATACCCGCATTGCGCAGTGGTTTCATCAGCGCGCGATCCCGGGTTTTACACTCGCCATGCTGGTCATCACACAGGTTCACAGCTTGCTGGGGATCAGCGTGGTTGCTGCAATACTGGCGTGCTTTTTGATCGGAAAGCGTGACTGGTACTGGCTGCTGGTGCTGGTTCTTGCGGTACCTGGCGGCATGTTGCTCAATGTCCTGCTGAAGAATGTATTTCAGCGTGTGCGGCCCAGCTTCAGCGATCCCATTCTTGTCTTGACCAGTTACAGCTTTCCCAGTGGCCATGTGGTCGCCAGCACCGTGTTTTATGGCGTGTTGTGCGCTTACCTCGTGTTGAAATTTGATGCTTGGCGCTGGCGTGCACTGGTAGTCCTGCTGGCCTTTGTGATGGTAGCCCTGGTGGCTTTGAGCCGGGTCTATCTGGGCGTGCACTACCTGAGCGATGTGCTGGCGGGTTTCGCCGAGGGCGTGGTGTGGCTCGCCATTTGCTTCATGGCGTTGCAATTTTTGCCGCGCAGGCACTGAAGGGGACAGGGAATCATGTTTTCACGGGTCACTGTCATCGTCAATGCATCGGCTGGCGCGGATGATAAGCAAGGGCTGGCGCAGAGCATCGAGGGACCATTGCGGAAAGCCGGCATCAAGGGGCACGTTGTTCTGGCCCAAAGTGGCGCAAACGTCCGCGAAGCCGCGCTGCAGGCCATGCAGACGCATCCCGACGCGATCATTGCGGGAGGTGGTGACGGCACGATAAACGCCGTCGCCACCACGCTGATCGGCACGGATATCGCGCTTGGTGTACTTCCGCTGGGCACGCTCAACCACTTCGCCAAGGACATGCGGATTCCACTGGACTTGGAACATGCGCTACGCAATGTCATCGCCGGACACACCGTTGCTGTCGATGTGGGCGAGGTGAATGGCCGGTATTTTCTGAACAATTCGAGTATCGGGATTTATCCGCGTGTTGTGCGCGATCGAGAGCAACAGCGGCGCGCGGGCCGGGGCAAATGGATTGCATTCGCTGGGGCGGTGCTGAGCGCGCTGCGCCGGCATTCGTTTCTGCGCGTGCTGCTGGCTGCCAACAGCCAGGAGCGCATTCACCGCACACCGTTCGTCTTCGTCGGCAACAACGAATACCAGATGGAAGGTTTCAATCTCGGCACGCGCGGCTGCCTGAACGCGGGGCAGCTCAGCGTGTATACCGTAAAACGCGAACGGCGCTGGGCACTGCTGCGGCTGGCCTTGCGGGCGCTTTTCGCGCGGCTGCGCCAGTCGAAAGATTTTGATTTCTTTTGCGCTTCTGAGGTGCGAATCGAATCCGGACACCGGCACGTACAGGTCGCAATCGACGGGGAGGTCATGCGGATGGATACGCCGCTGCACTACCGTGTGCGCCCGGCCGCCTTGCGCGTCATCGTGCCGGAGAGCCTTGCATGAGAACGCTGGTCCATCTGTCCGACCTGCATTTCGGGCGAACCGATGAGAGCGTCATCGAATCGTTGGTTGCGTGCGTGGCGCAGCTCAAACCGGACCTGGTGGCAGTGTCGGGCGACCTGACGCAACGTGCACGAACCGCGCAGTTCATGGATGCGCGCGCATTTTTGGACCGTTTGCCACCACCACATATCGTCGTGCCAGGTAATCACGACGTTCCATTGCACGACGTGCTGAGCCGTTTCCTGCGGCCCCTCGCCAAGTACCGGCGCTATATTTCCGACAACCTTCAACCGACTTACATTGATCAGGAGATTGCCGTGCTGGGCGTCAATACCGCGCGCGCCTTGACCATCAAGGGCGGACGCATCAATGCCGAGCAAATTGCGTGGGTGCAAAAACGACTTTGTTCCTTGAGTGCGGGCATCACGAAAATCATTGTGACCCACCATCCATTTGACCTGCCAGCTGGCCATCAAGAGGCCGACTTGGTGGGACGGGCGGGCACAGCAATGGAGCAATTTGCAAGTTGTGGCGTCGATCTTTTTCTCGCTGGCCATCTGCATGTCAGCCACGCGGCCAGTACGGCCGCGCGCTACCAGATCAAGGGCCACGCCGCGCTTGTGGTTCAGGCCGGTACCGCCACTTCAACCCGCGCCAGGGGCGAATCGAATTCTTTCAATGTGGTTCGGATCGATCGCACCCGCATTGAGGTTGAGCGCCTGGTCTGGATTCCGAAACAGGCAAGTTTTTCCGTAGCGTCCACCCAGAGCTTTGAATTCCTGCCCGGGGGCTGGGTGCCGCTCTGAGTCCGGGTACTCCAGCCCACGTCCTGCTGGCGCCAATGCTTCCGTCCCGGCAACTGGGCCGGGCACTACAACGGCAACGTGAACAGTGGAATGTCCTGCGCCAGCGCCAGCGCGTCGAGCTTCTCGCGCGTCTGTGCTGCGAGGAACCGGGCAATCGTGTCGTGCGTGTCGGGTGCCATCATCGTGGGGCGATCCACGGCCGTGATGCCGGCGGCCTTGCACAAGGCCAGCGCGAAATGTGGCTCCAGTGCCGCCACCGCCACACGGCCGTCCTTGCAGGCATAGACCCGGTACCCGGCATGGCCGCCGCCGACGGCGCCACCGGGCGTGGTCATGCCCCACCGGTGTGGCAGTCCCAGGTAGGCTGCGGCGTCGCCGAGGGCGACTTCCCGGTGAACACCCTTGCCTCTGGCGCGTTGCTGCAGCAGCGCCGCCAATACCGCTTCAACTGCGCCCAGCGAGCCGCCCATGTCGGCGAACAGGCTGGGTGGCAGGTCCAGGCCCTGAACCAGGCCTTGCTCGGCCATGTAGGTCAGGTCATGGCCGGGTTCTTCGGCGCGTGCGCCGGCCGCGCCGACGATGTCGATCTGGCTCAGGCGGGGGTAGGCCTTGCGCAATGTGGCCCAGTCCATGCGCAGCTTGCGCAGCGCCGACGGCCGGAACGAGGTCAGCAGAATGTCGGCGCGTGCCAGCACCTTGTGCACGGCCTTCTGTCCAGCTTCGCTGCGCAGGTCGGCGCTGAACACCTTGACGCCCTGGTGCAGGGTTTCATAGGCGGTGCGGTTGTACAGCCCCATCGGATCGCCGCAAGGCGGCTCGACCTTGCTGCATCGGGCGCCCAGCGCCAGCAGCCGCATCAACGCGGCCGGACCCGGAAGGTTGAGCGCCAGGCTCAGGATACGTACACCGCGCAGCGGCTTGAACGGAGCAGGGGATTGGGGCAGGGTCATGATGCCCTGCAATTTACCGCAAGAGCCCCAAGCCTGTGTCAGGGTTCGGCAAAGTCCAGTGGCAGGCCGACGTAGTTCTCGGCCAGCGAGCGTGCTGCGGATTCGGAGTGGACCAGGTAGTCCAGCTCGGCCTCTTGCACCTTCTGGCCGAAGCCGGCGCTGTCCGGGAAGCGGTGCATCAGCGAGGTGAACCACCACGAGAAGCGAGCCGCCTTCCAGACCCGGCGCAGGCAGCGGGCGGAATAGTGGTCGATGCCGGCGTCACTGTTCTCGCGGTAGTGTTCCACCAGCGCACTCGACAGGTACTTGACGTCCGACGCGGCCAGATTCAAGCCCTTGGCGCCTGTGGGTGGCACGATATGCGCCGCATCGCCGGCCAGGAACAAGCTACCAAAACGCATCGGCTCGGCCACGAAGCTGCGCAGCGGCGCGATGCTTTTCTCGATCGATGGCCCAGTGACCAGCTGTTCGCGTGCTTGTGGGTCCAGCCGCTTGCGCAGTTCGTCCCAGAATGCCGCGTCCGACCACTGCTCGATCTTGTCGTTCAGGTTGCATTGCACGTAGTAGCGGCTACGCGATTCGCTGCGCATCGAGCACAGCGCGAAGCCACGTTCGGTGTTGGCGTAGATCAGTTCGTGCGACACCGGCGGCACGTCGGCCAGTATGCCCAGCCAGCCAAACGGATAGACTTTTTCGTAATGGGTGATGGCTTGCTTCGGCACGCTGGCACGGCACACACCATGAAAACCATCGCAGCCGGCGATGAAGTCGCAGTGCAGCTCATGTTGCTGCTTGCTGCCATCGGGGCCGTCCGTCTGGTAGCGCACCAGCGGTCTTTCGCCGTCAAAGCCATGCACACTGACGCGCCCGGCGCTGTACACCGTTGGCAAACCTGCCTCGCTGCGCGCGTGCATCAGATCGCGGGTTACCTCGGTCTGGCCGTAAACCATCACGGTCTTGCCGCCGGTCAGCGTCTGCAGGTCGATGCGGTGGCGCACACCCTGAAACAGCATTTCGAAGCCACCGTGCACCAGGCCTTCCTGGTGCATGCGCAGCCCGACGCCAGCCTCGTCGAGCAGGTCGACGCAGACCTGTTCCAGCACGCCGGCACGGATGCGCCCGAGTACATAGTCGGCGCTCTGGCGCTCAATGATGACGGTGTCGATGCCGGCCTTGAACAGCAATTGTCCGAGCAGCAGGCCGGACGGGCCTGCGCCAATGATGGCAACCTGGGTGCGCATGGTGTCTGTCTCCAGCAAGCGATCCATCATTTTGGCCGGAATGGTCGCGCGGCGACGGATCAACGCAATAGTTTCCGATATTGCTGCGGGTAGCACGCAGCGGCCGGTACCGCCGCCCGCAGCTCAGGCCGCCGCGGCCGACGGCGCTATCTGCGCCGACAGCAGGCAGCTGAACTCGCGCGCAAAGTCAACCGAGACACGCGCATGCACCGCGCCTTGCTTGTCGAAGAATTTCTGCGTGCCGGACGTGGCGAACACGCCTTCGTGCCAGACGTTCGGGTGGATGTACAAGCCCTGGCTGCCGTCGAAACGGAAACATATGAACTTGTCGGGCATGACGTCGTCGCCCGGCAAGGCCAGTGGTACCAGAAACGGCTCCTTCTGCTGCGGGAAAAACAGTTGCCCGCCATCCGGATGGTAGTTGGCGTGCCACAGCATCATGCGCTCGGGCGGGCGCTGATGGTCTTCCTTCGCCAGTTGCGGCTCCTTGGCATAAGCCAGGATGTAATTTCCGCCTACGGCATCGTTGCGCCCGTACAGAATGTCGCCGCGCCATTCACTGACGAAAATACCTTCTGTCGTACCTGCTTCGTTGCCGGTTTCGGCATCCACCGGCCGCCATCCGGTGGCTGGCCAGCGCACGATCTCGACGTGGCAGTTCTCGGGTCGGGTGACGAGTTTGCCGTAGCCTTCGAGTGACGCGGCAGTGGCATCCACGACGGGCATCGGCACGACGCGCAGGTCAGGTGGCAGGTCGGGGTTGAGATAGTCGATCGCAGGTGTCATGGCTTGGGCGCGCGATTGCGGCGCGCTACTGGTAAAGAGCCATTCTACTTTTGCGCCGTGACGGGACGGGTCTTTTGTCCCAGCGCCAGCACCAGCGCGGCCACGCACGATGCCATTGACAGCAATTGCAGCGGCCCCAGCGGTTCGCCGTTGATCAATGCGCCCGACACCATCGCAACCACCGGCACCATCACCGACGAGAGTCCGGCGATGTTGGCCGGCAGCAAACCGACGATGGCGAACCAGCAGGCATTGCCGATGCACATCGGCACCAGCGTGATCCAGCTGATCACTGCAATCGACTGCCAGCTCGGCATGAACCAGTGTCCATCGCCGATGGTCAGCGCGACGATGCTGATCGGCAGCGCGCCCAGCAGCAGCTGCCAGCCGGTGAGCACCAGCACCGGCATCATCACGTTGCCGCGCTTGAGGATCAGTGTGCCGATAGCCCAGCCGATGGCCGACATCAGGCCCATCGCCAGACCCAGCGGTGCGGCCGAATAGGCCTTGAAGCTGGGCACCATCAGCAGTGTCACGCCGGCGCCGCCCAGCACCACCGCCAGCAGTAGACGCGGGTTCAGCCGCTCTCCCAGTACGGCCCAGGCGATCAGCGCGCCCCACAGCGGCATCGTGAAACCCAGCACGGCGGCCTGCCCGGATGGAATCAAAATAGCCGCATAGGTGCTAGCGACGTTCCAGACCACCAGGTAGGTCAGTGTGGCCAGCACCACCGTGCGCCAGTACTGGCGCGGAATTGTCATTGGCAGGCCGCGCATGCGGGCGAACAGCAACAGCGACGAGCCGGCACCGATCATCGCGAAGCTGCGAAAGGTCCAGACCGAGATCTCACGCACCGCATACGGGAACAGCGGCCAGTTCGTGCCCCAGATGATGGTCAAGGCAATCAGCATGAAGAGGGCGCGGCGCGGAATGGCGGGCGAGGACGCGGTTCTGGAGGTCGTCATGGGCCAGTTTTTGTAGCTTGGGGTCGATCGAACGGTCGATTGCCCGACGCATTGTCAGCGCAGGTGCTTGGCGAAGAAGCCCATGGTGCGCTCCCATGCGAGCGCTGCGTTCTTCGGGTCGTGCTTCAAGAATGCCAGCCCCTTGGAGTCGGCCTCCTGGTTGGCGAAGCCGTGCTTGGCCTGGTAGCGGTGGAACTCGTAGGAAACCTTGGCGGCATCCAGTTTCTGCTCCAGCAGCACGACATTGGCGATCGGAAAAGGCACGTCCTCGATCGCCCAGTGGCCCATCAGTGGCGCGGTGATCTTGCTGGCATCGATGTAGTCCAGCGGCGGGTAGCCGTACCAAGCGACGGCCGCGGCGATGTCCTTGACGAAGACCGACGACAGCAGTGTCAACGCACCGCCCATGCAGAAACCGGTGACACCGACCTTGGCACTGCCGCTGCCGTGCAGATGGGCCACGGCGCCGGCCACGTCCTGGCCTGCGGCATCGGCAAAGTCGAGCGCGTTCATCAGGTGTTCGGCCTCTTTGGCGTCCAGCGCCGACTTGCCGCGGTACAGGTCGGGCACCAGCGCGCGATAACCTTGCGTTGCCAGATTGTCGGCCACGCCCTTGATCTGGTCGTTCAGGCCCCACCATTCCTGGATCACGACAATGCCGGGGGCCTTGCTGCCTGCAGCAGGCTCGGCCAGGTATCCGTTGACGTCCTTGCCGTCTGGGCGTTTGAAGCTGATCGTGGTTCCCATCGTGGATTCTCCTGTGCGAAGTTGAACGGATTTACAACAACCATTGTGCATCGCTAACGCCGGCAATGCGTGCGGCGGTGGCCTAAAGCGTTTGCCGCGGTATCGGGGCACGCGTTACCATGCTTGGGTGGCGCCGGAGTCGGTGGCGCATATCGTCCATTTGTGGGTTGGGAGCCTGCCGTTATGCCGCGACGCAAGCGGCGACGTGCGTGCGCATTTCCGGCACCGCTTGCGGGTGCAGTTGCTCATTGCCGCCGATCTTGAACCCGCCGGCATGGCGGTTGCCCTGCGTTGGGATAGGAGACACTGAATGGATTGTCTGACGAAGAGTGGCAAGGGCGCCAAGGCCAGTCCGGGCCGACATGACCGGTACCGGCTGCTGGCTGACGCAGCGTTGCAGTTTTGTGCGGCGCGCACGGTCGACCAGCTTCGAGACAAACTGCTGGCAATGGCGGCAAACATTTGCCATGCGCAGCGGGTGATGCTGCTGCTCGAGACGGAACAGGGACTGTCCGTTTGCGGAGCAAAGCTGCTACCGGGCGAGAACCCGGCCGAGTTGCACCGCGCGATCACGCCTTGGCTGGAGGAGGCCCGTCGTAGTGGGGTGGCGCGGCTGCGCCACGGTCCCGACGGTGCAGCGGCTGTCGACCAGCGCTCCTGCCTGCTGGCGCCGCTGGTGTTGGCCGGCGACATTCCGGGATATCTTTACGCCGATGTGGAAGGTCGCGTCAAGCGATTCGAAGCTGCCGACTGCGACCTGCTGACGCGTCTGGCAGCATTGGCTGGCGCCGCGCTGGGCCAATTGCGCATCCAGGCCGATCTCGGGCGTCAGATGGCGGAAAGTTCCGCCGCGCTGAACCAAATGCTTGAGCGTCAGACGGCCACATCGGCCGTCCTGCGTGTGCTTGGCAAATCCATGGCCGACGCGCAGCCGGTGTTCGATGCCATTGTCAAGAATTGCGGAGAGTTGCTGCACGAGAGCCGGGTGGTTCTGTTCCTGCGCGAGGGAGAGGGCATTCGCGCGGTGGCCAGCAACGGAGGGCTGCCAAGTATGCTGCTCCCGGTCAACGCAAGCAGCCCGATTGGTGACTGCATCGCACGATCCACGCTGATCGATCTGCCCGATCTGGTGGGTTCGGTCGATCGGTATCCGCTGCTGCTGCAACTGGGCGTCAAGAGCGGTTTCGGATCCGGCATCTATTCGCCACTGGTGCACGAAGGCACGGCGATCGGCGGCCTGGCGGTTTTGCAGCGTTCGGCAAACGGAATCACCGACGGCGAACGGGGCTTGCTCAGCAACTTTGTCGACCAGGCGGTGATCGCCATTCAGAACGCACGCCAGTTCAGCGAGACCCGCCAGGCGCTGGACCAGCAGAGCGCGTCAGCCGAGATTCTCAAGGTCATCAGCGAATCGCCCGACGATGTGAGGCCGGTGCTGGACACCATCCTGGCGACGGCGGCACGCCTGATTTCCATTACCGGCGGTGCCGTGATGCTGCGTGACGGCGAACACTACAGGGTGGGTGCCATCTCGTTCGGGCAAAGGACGGGCAACAAATTGAGCGGTGACCTGCAGCCGATCGACGGTGCGAGAAATCTGCCCGCCCGTGTGTTCGAGTCCAGGGCACCCCTGCACATCCCGGATTGGGGCGACTACGCGCTTCCCGATTTTGAAAAGCGGGTCTATGAAGTCGATGGTGTGCGCTCGTCGGTGATGCTGCCGATGCTGCGTGATGACCGTTGTGTTGGCGTGCTGCTTGTGACACGCAAAGTGGTGCAAGCCTTCACCGAACGTGAGATCGAGCTGCTGCAGGGATTCGCGAATCAGGCCGTGATCGCGATCGAGAACGCGCGCATGTTCCGCGAAACCCACGAGGCGCTGGAGCGGCAGACCGCGACGGCCGACATCCTGAAGGTCATCGCCGCTTCACCGGAGGACGTGCAGCCGGTGTTCGATGCCATCGCGGCCAGTTCGAACCGGCTGCTGGGTGGTTTCTCGACGATGGTCGCGCGTGTCTCTGACGGCATGCTGCATCTGGTCTCCTTCACCCCTACCGATGCAGGCGGCGACGCAGCGCTGCAGAGTTCCTTTCCGGCGCGGCTGGATCGTTTCCATGGCGGAGATGCACTTCGCGATGGACAGCTGGTGCGTATCACCGATGCCGAGCAGTCAGATGCCATGCTGCGCGATATAGCGCGTCGACGGGGCTGGCGCAGCGCGTTGTTTTGTCCGCTGATGCGCGACAAGACCGCCATTGGCATGATCAGCGTGACGCGCCGCGAATCGGGCAGCTTCTCGCAGCACCAGGTCCAGTTGCTGCAGACATTCGCCGACCAGGCCGTGATCGCGATCGAGAACGTACGCTTGTTCAACGAGACCAGGGAGGCGCTAGAGCGACAAACCGCCACCGCCGAGATTCTGCAGGTCATCAGCAGTTCGCCGACCGATGTGCGGCCGGTGTTCGATGCCATCGTCCGCAATGCGGTGAGGCTGTGCGATGCGGTCTACTCGGCGGCGATCAGGGTCGAGGGCGAGCAGTTGCACCTGGTCACGCACCACAACTGGCCAGCAGAGGGACTGGCGCTGGCGCAGAAACTGTTTCCAATGCCGATCGACGCCGACCACCTGAGCGCGATCGTTGCGCGCGAGAACCGTGTGATTCACATGGAGAATATCCAGGGTGACCCAGCAGTACCGGAAACCTCGCGCGAGCTGGCGACGCGCACTGGTTATCAGGCCATTCTGATCGTGCCCATGGTGCGCGATGGCCGCACGCTGGGCGTCATCGTGGTGGCGCGCAAGAGCGGGTTCACGACCGAGCAGATCGACCTGCTCAAGACCTTTGCAGAGCAGGCAGTGATCGCGGTAGTCAACGTGGGCCTGTTCAACGACACCCAGGAGGCGCTGGAGCATCAGACCGCCACTTCAGAGGTGCTGCAGGTGATCTCGCGCTCCACCTTCGACCTGGAGCCGGTGTTCCACACCCTGGTGGAAAGCGCCCGACGTCTGTGCGGCGCGCAGACCGGCATGATTTTCCGGCGCTTGGACGACCTCATGCACCTGCAGGCCGCGGATGGGGCCAACCAGGCGTTCACGGACTATGTGCACGAACATCCGATCGCACCCGGCCGCAACTCCGTTACGGGGCGCGCTGCGCTGGAAGGCCGGACGATCCATGTGCTGGATGTAGAAAGCGATCCCGAGTATGGCTATGGCGGCAAAGTGCTCGAGCGCTATCGAACCATCGTCGCGGTGCCGCTGATGCGCGACGGTGTGCCGGTCGGCGTCTTCGCGCTCTGGCGCCACCATGTTGAGGCCTTCACTCCGCGCCAGATCAAACTGGTGGAAACCTTTGCCGACCAGGCTGTCATCGCGATCGAGAACGTGCGGCTGTTCAATGAAACACAGGATGCGCTGGAGAAGCAGACCGCCTCGGCGAACATCTTGCGCGTCATCAGCGAGTCTCCCACGGACGTGCGGCCGGTATTCGACGCCATCACCGAATCCGCCTGCAAGCTGCTGGCAGCGCGTAGTGCTTTCTTTTTCCTGCGCAACGGCAATGGTTTTTCGGTGCTTTCGATCTACCGGAACGGGCAGCAGGTGCCCGTGGCGGCGACACCGGATGTCATTGTGTTGGATCCGGCTGCCAACTTTCCGTCTCAGGTGCTTGTGAGCAAGCAGATGCTGCACATCCCGGACTGGTCGACCATCAATTTGCCGCCGCATGAACAGAACGTCTATGACAAGGAAGGTGCACGGTCCTCGCTGATGTTGCCGTTGCTGCGCGGCGGAGATTGCATTGGAGTCCTGGCGGTGGGCCAAACCGAACCGCACCGGTTCGGTGACAGGGACATTGCGCTGATGCGCAGCTTCGTCGACCAGGCCATGATTGCGATCGAGAACGTGCGGCTGTTCAACGAAACCCGCGAGGCGCTGGAGCAGCAGACCGCCACGTCCGAGGTGCTCAACGTCATCAGCAGCTCGGTAGCCGATACCGCACCGGTGTTCAAGGCGATCGTCGCCAGTTGCCATCGCCTGTTTGCCGGCGACAACACCGTGATTTCGCTGGTTGACGAGCAAGGCCTGGTACGCCACGAGGCGGCGCAAGCCCACGACGGTTTTACCGGTGGCGAAGCCGGCATTCTGGAGACCCTGAACCGTGGTTTCCCGCGGCCTCTGGCGCAGTCGTACCAGGCCTATCCGATCAGGAAGCGCCAGTTGGTGCACTACCCCGACATACTCCATGGTCCCAAGGTGCCCGAAGGCATGCGGGACATGGCGCGTCTGGTCGGCAACTTCTCGATGTTGATCGCGCCGATGATGTGGGACGGCCGGGGCATCGGTACGATCCACGTCACGCGCGTGCCGCCGCGGCCGTTCAGCGAAAAGGAGCATGGCCTGCTCAAGACCTTCGCCGACCAGGCCGTGATCGCGATCCAGAATTCGCGCCTGTTCCACGAGACGCGCGAGTCGCTCGAGCGCCAGACGGCCACGGCCGAGATCCTCAACGTCATCGCCAGTTCGCCCAGCGATGTGCAGCCGGTGCTCGATGCCATCGTCAACAGCGCGCGCAAGCTCATCGACGGCTTTTCCGCGACCTTGCTGCGATTGGTTGGCGAGACCATCCAGCTGGCGGCGTACACCAAGACCGACGAGGCGGGCGACCGAGCGCTGCTGAAATTTTTTCCGGCACCTATGAGTTCGGACACGATCTACCTGCCGCTGATCACGACCAAGCCCTACTTCGTGGAAGACACGGAGATCGCCGAGGGCATGTCCGATGGGCTGCGTCATCTGGCCCGCACCCGTGGCTGGCGTAGCCAGATTCTGGTGCCGCTGCTGCACGACGGAGTCGCCATCGGCGTCATCAGTGTGACGCGTCGCCAGCCTGGCTCATTCACCGAGCACCAGCTTGAGCTGCTCAAGACATTCGCCGACCAGGCGGTGATTGCGATCCAGAACACCCGGCTGTTCAACGACACGCGGGAAGCGCTGGAGCGGCAGACCGCAACGGCGGACATCCTGCAGGTGATCAGCCAGTCGGTGGCCGATACCGAGCCGGTGTTCGAGACGATCCTGAAGAGCGCGCAGCGGATCCTGAGCACCAACTATGTGAACATCGGGCTGATAGGCGCTGACGGTCTGGTGCAATTGCACGTCAACCGCGAGGCGCAGTTTCCGAACGATCCGTTTTATGCCGAGGTCGTCAGCTACCTGAGTAGAACCTTTCCGGCGCCGGTGCGCGAAACCTTGCACGGCTATGCGGCGCACAAGCGGGCCGTCCTGCACTACCCCGATGTGCATCACGGCGCGGATGTTCCCGCAGGCGTGAGCGAAGCCACCCGCTGGATGGGCGAGCATTCGCAGTTGTACGTGCCGCTGATCTGGAAGGGGCAGGGCATTGGTACTTTTGGCGTGGCACGCTTCCCGGTGCGGCCGTTCAGCGAGAAGGAGATTGGCCTGATCAAGGTATTTGCCGATCAGGCGGTGATCGCGATCCAGAACGCGAACATGTTCAACGAGACGCAGGAAGCGCGCGCAGCGGCCGAGTCTGCGAACGAGGCCAAGAGCAGCTTCCTGGCCACGATGAGCCACGAGATCCGCACGCCGATGAACGCGGTGATCGGCATGAGCGGGCTGCTGCTCGATACGCCGCTCAACGACGAGCAACGCGATTTCGCGTCGACCATCCGCGACAGCGGCGACGCGCTGCTGACCATCATCAACGACATCCTGGACTTCTCCAAGATCGAGGCCGGGCGCATGGACATCGAGGCGGCGCCGTTCGACGTGCGCGAATGCGTCGAGTCGGCGCTGGACCTGATCAGTTCGCGGGCTGCCGAGAAGAAGCTCGACATCGCGTATCTGTTCGAGGGTGATGTGCCGGCGGCGATCAGCGGCGACGTGACGCGGCTGCGCCAGGTGCTGTTGAACCTGCTGGCCAACGCGGTCAAGTTCACCGAGGCCGGTGAGGTGGTGCTGACGGTGTCCGCCAGACCGGTGGTGGCAAGGGATGAGCCCGATTCGGAGCCGGACGAAGCCCAGGCAGATCGGGACGACTCCACGACCGTTCGGGCTGTGCCTGCCGTGGCGCCATCGCACGATATCGAACTGCTGTTCACGATTAGCGACACCGGCATCGGTCTGTCCGAGCAGGGCATGGCGCGGCTGTTCCAGAGTTTCAGCCAGGCCGATTCGTCAACCACGCGCAAATACGGTGGCACCGGTCTGGGCCTGGCGATCAGCAAGCGGCTGGCCGAACTGATGGGTGGCACGATGCTGGCGAAGAGCGAGGGTATGGGCAAAGGCTCGAGTTTCGTGTTCAGCATCCAGGGCCCGTTGGCCGAGTCGCCGTCGGAAAAGCGCCGCAATTTCATCGGCCAACAACCGGCCCTGGTCGGCAAGCGCCTGCTGGTGGTCGACGACAACGCGACCAATCGCAAGGTGTTGTCGCTGCAGACCAGCAAGTGGGGCATGGTCACCCGCGACACCGAGTCGGCCGCCAGGGCGCTTCAATGGCTGGAGAAGGGTGAGGTCTTCGACCTGGCGGTGCTGGACATGCACATGCCCGAGATGGATGGCCTGGCGCTGGCTGGCGAGATCCGCAAGCGCCGGCCCGGTCTGCCGATGGTGCTGTTCAGCTCACTGGGCCGCCGCGAGGCGGGCGATACGGAGGGCCTGTTCACCGCCTACCTGAGCAAGCCGCTGCGCCAGTCGCATCTGTTCGACACCCTGGCCGGTCTGTTCGGCGATTCCGATGCGGGCAAACCCGAGGTGGCCAAGGTCAAGCCCAAGATGGACCCGGAGATGGCAACGCGCCATCCGCTGCGCATCCTGCTGGCCGAGGACAACGCGGTGAACCAAAAGCTGGCCATGCGCTTGTTGCAGCAAATGGGGTACCGGGCCGATTTGGCCAGCAATGGCGTGGAGGCGATCGAATGCGTAAAGCGTCAGACCTATGACGTGGTACTGATGGACGTGCAGATGCCTGAGATGGACGGGCTGGAGGCTTCGCGCCGCATCACGGCGAAATGGCCACCCGACAAGCGACCGCGCATCGTCGCCATGACAGCCAACGCCATGCAGGGCGACCGCGAGGCCTGCCTGGCAGCAGGCATGGACGACTATGTGACCAAACCGATCCGGGTCGATGCGCTGGTTGAAGCGCTGGCCGGTGTCGTCAGCAGGAATGGAGCCTGAGATGGCAGGTCGCAAAAAGCAGACGCAGGCAGGGCAGAGTCACCATGTGCAGTCATTGGACAAGCGAAGCCATGATGGCGATGAGCAAGTCATGGATCGTCACATGCACCAGATCGACGCGCTTTCCTGGGCAGGCCAGCACCAGCAGGTTTTAGCGCGTTGCGAAGTCCTGTTGGGCAATACCCGCCTGCGCTCCGCGTCGCGGATGGCGCTGTACACGGCACGGTTGGAGTCGCTCGTTGCGCTGGTCCGATTGGCCGATGCGGCATTGGACGCGGACGCCATGATGGCGTTGGCCGAACGCGTGAGTCAAGGAACAGTGCTACGCGCACGGGCACTGACGGGTCGGAGCCTGGTTTTGATGCGCCAGGGCCAGGTGCGCGCGGCCGAGGACGCCGCGCAGGCAGCCGTGGACCAGGCGCGCCGATCGGATGATGAGCGATTGTTGGCAGCGTGCCTTTTGCGCCTGGGTGAAGCGCAGTTCCGCGCAACCCACAACGAGGCGTCGCTGGCGACTGCACAGCAGATGGCCGATTTGTTCGAGCGGTTGCGTGATCCTGTTGGCCTTGGCCGTACATTCTGGGTCAGGGCCTTTGCCCACGCCCGCCTGGCACAACAGGAAGCCTCGCGCGCAGCCGCATTCCAGGCGGAGGTGCTGGCGCGCCAGACCGGAGACCAATGGGGTCTGGCCAATGCCCTCAATGTGCAGACGTTTACCAACAAGGACATTGCGCAGCGCATGGCGCTGTCGCAGCAAGCAGAGCAGGCATATGGGCGCGCTGGCCAGACCTATGGCCGGTCGCTGGCCATCGGTAACTATTGCCTGGCGCTGGCCGAGCTCGGCTTGTACCGACAGGCGCTGCGCCGGGCCCAGGAGTTGCTCGACGCGGTGCGCCACCTCGGCGCGAAACAGAATCTGACCTTGCAGCTGGGTGGCAACATCAACTGGCAGATCCAACTCGGTGACCTGGATGCAGTGCACGCGTTGTGGCCGGAATACGCCGCCGCTGTGGCCGAGGTTGACGAGCCGATCAGCCGTGGCGATTTCGACCTGTTTGCCAGTGCGCTGGATCTGGCCGAGGGCCGACCTGCTGCGGTGGTCAAGCGCCTGCGCGCCAAGCTGCGCGGCACGCCGGACGAGAACCCGGCGCATCGACAGGGCGCGCTGGTGATGCTGGCGCGGGCGCTGATGGCGCAGGGCGACGCGCCGGCCGCGTTGAAAGAGAGCCGGCGCGCAGCCCAATGGCATCGCGACCAGAATTACGGTCGCGCCGATTTCGGTCTGAGCCAGGACATCTGGCTGTGGCATGCGCGTGCGCTGGCCGCCAACGGACGCCTTGACGAGGCCTGGGAGGCCTTGCAGCGCGCGCACGAGCTGCTGCTTGACGGTGTGCGCAACGTACGCGACGCGGGCCTGCGTCGCAGCTTCCTGAACAAGGTGCAGGTGAACCGGGACATCGTGCTGGACTGGCTGCGCGAGTCCCGCCAGCGGCCGGTTCCGCCTGCGCAACGTCTGGCCCATCTGACGATCGACAGCGATACCCGCGAGCCGTTCAAGCGCCTTGTCGATACGGGCGTACGGCTCAATGCCTTGCGCAGCGCCGACGCGCTGCAGGCGTTTCTGGTGGAAGAGGTGTCGGAACTCACCGGCGCCGAGCGGGTGTTGCTGGTGTTTGACGACGCAACCGGACTGCAGATTGCGGGTTCGTTGTTGCCCCAAGGGGAAGACAAGGCCAGCTTGCTGGGTGCGATCACGCCGTGGCTCGAAGAGGCCCGACTGGCGCGCGTCACGCGGCTGCGCCACGGCCCGGATGGTGCCGAGCCGGTGGATCAGCGCTCCTGCCTGGTCGCACCGTTGGTGGTGCAGCAACGGGTGCTGGGTTATCTGTATGCGGATATCGAAGGCGCATTCGGCCGCTTCGGCGACCCCGACCAGGACCTGCTGGCCATGTTGGCAGGCCAAGCCGCTGTGGCGCTGGACAACACGCGATGGGCACAGGGACTGGAGGCCAAGGTCGAGGCGCGCACGCATGAGCTGAACGAGCGCGTCGGCGAACTGGAGGTGATCAGCGCGATCCAGCGCGGTGTGGCGGGGCAGCTGGATTTTCAGGCCATCGCCACGCTGGTCGGCGACAAGCTGCGCGAGGTGTTTCACACCGGTGATGTCAGCATGGTTTGGTGGGACGAGGCCAGTGACATGTGCCACACCTTGTACAACTACGAGCATGGGGCTCCCATCCCGCACCGGCCGCCGCGCCGGGAGACACCCATGCTGATGCAGTGGCTGCGCACGCGCCAGGCGTTCGTATTCAATACGCGTGCCGAGCAGATCGCTGCCGGGTTGACGCATACCAGAGGCACGGACCAGGCACATTCGATTGCGTCGGTGCCCATCATCGGTAGCAATCGGGTACTTGGCTGGTTCGCGCTGCAGGACCATGAGCGCGAATACGCCTATGGCCCGGCCGACGTGCGCCTGCTGACGACCATCGCCTCGAGCATGGGTGTGGCATTGGAGAACGCGCGGCTGGTCGAGGAAACCCAAGAGGCGCTGTCGCGGCAAACGGCCACAGCGGAAGTCCTCAAGGTGATCAGCAATTCAGTGTCGGACACGGCGCCGGTGTTTGCAACGATCCTCGAGTGCGGCCTTCAACTCGTCCCCGACGTCGACGCGATCAGCATCGAGTTGCCGACGGGCCATGATCAGATTGAACTCATCGGCACACTCTTCGGTCATGTCCGTGGCGACGGGGCAGTCGGGCAGGAGGCGCGCAAGGCCGAACTGACCGCATGGGTGCAGGCCGCCTATCCACTGGCGATGGAGGGCTCGTCGATGCAAGCCGCGTTTCGTGCTGGCCATTCGGTGCAGTTCGTCGACGCGTTGCATGGTGCAGATTCACCGGCCGGATTGCGCGAAGTGGCCAGACGCTTCGGCCACAGCTGGTCCAGCCTGAACGTGCCTATGCTGCACGATGGCCAGGGCATTGGCCAGATCGTTGTCGCGCGGCGCATGGGCAATGGCTTTAGCGAGCGTGAGCGGCTGCTCTTCGAGGGCTTCGCCGACCAGGCCGTGATCGCGATCCAGAACGCGCGCCTGTTCCGCGAGACGCAGGAAGCGTTGGAGCGCCAGACCGCAACCGCCGACGTGTTGCAGGTCATCAGCAGATCGATGGCCGACGCCCAGCCGGTGTTCGACAAGATCGTCGAGAGTTGCGCCCGGCTGTTTGCCTGTCCGATCGCCGGCATCAACCTCGTGGTTGGCGACGACATGATCGATTGTGCCGCCTACAGGGGTCCCGATGCCCAGAAGTTCCGCTCGATGTTTCCCCACTCGCGTGAAGATAGCGGCACCCAGCTGGTGATCGACGCACGGCGCGCGCTGGATTTTCCCGATGCCTTGGCACCTGAAGACGTGCCTGGCAGCGTGCGCCGGGGCGCCCAGCTGATGGGCGGCCGATCGGCCGTGTTCGCGCCGCTGATGTGGGAAGACCGGGGGATCGGTTCGATTTTTGTCTGCCGGGACAAGGTGATGCCATTTGCCGAGCGCGAGATCGCGCTGCTCAAGGCGTTCGCCGACCAGGCGGTGATCGCGATCCAGAACGCCCGGGTTTTCAACGAGCTCGAGGCGCGCAACCGCGACGTGACCGAGGCGCTTGAGCAGCAGACGGCGACGGCGGAAATATTGAATGTCATCAGTGGTTCGCCAACCGACACGCAGCCGGTATTCGATGTCATTGTGCGCAGCGCAGCGCAATTGTTCGGGCGCAAGACCGCGCTGCGCCTCGTCGAGGGCGACGGTTTGCACCGGCGCGCGCGCAGCTACGATCTGACCGAGGGCGAGAACCACGGTCCGGACGTGTTGCCGATCGACCGGCGCAACGGTGCTGGCAGGGCGGTACTCGACGGTTGCGCAATGCAGACCGCAGACACATTCAGCGCCAACGCGACGGATTTCGTCAAGGTTCATGCGCGCGAACTGGCCTTCCGTTCCATTGCAACCGCCCCGCTGATGCTGGGTGGCGCGGCCATCGGTGTGATTTCGATGTCTTCACCCGAGCCAGGGTTGCTGTCGGACAAGCAGATGGCCCTTTTGTCGACCTTCGCCGACCAGGCCGTGATCGCGATCCAGAACGCGCGCCTGTTCAAGGAGACCCAGGACGCGCTGGCCCGCCAGACGGCGATGGCAGAAGTGCTGAGCGTCATCAGCGAGTCGCCGACCGACGTGATGCCGGTGTTCGACGCTATTGTGGCCAGCGCGGTGCAGTTGATCGGTTGCGACATGACTTTCGTGTTCCGCCGGGATGCGGATCGGGCCACCATAGTGGCCGGTGCAACTGCTGCCGGACCCATGGAGGATCTGGGCCCGCCAAACCT
>JBDTMH010000044.1:0-23346 GCA_039934375.1 Burkholderiaceae bacterium
GCAATTCGATCGCCAAGCTTGTCAGACAGTGGCGCAACACGATGTCGGTTCGAGACTCCTACATGCACCTTTGCACGCGGCCTGCAAAGGTCGGACGCACAACGGGCGGCGTTGATCAAATGGCCCCGCCCCGCATCGCAAACGTGACTATTGCGAGCAGCACCGTCACGCCGACGACCAGTGAGGTGACAATGCGCGCCGACACATAACCATGGATGCGCTCGGCCGTGCAAAGCAGGCCGAGGAACCGACCTTGTTGGCCCCGACACGCTGACAGATGCTCGCTCAACGCCTCGAGCTCCATCGGTGAAGTGTCGGGAGCGCCGCCAAATGAGGTGGTGCTCCAAGCGGGGTAGGCAGTGGGGTGTTTCATGATGTGACCAGCGTAGGTGTTTACCCGCGTAACGTCTGTCGGACGATGGCCCGTGCGCGGGTCGGCATTCTCCGGTAGTGGTGGCACTCGCACGACCGGGTTGTCGACGGGCGCGTTGTATTGCGCATGACATGGACTGTGCGCAAGCCTGCGTTTTCGCCGCCTCGGTGATCGCACGTGGCAGTGCCCATTGCAGAAGTGTTTGCACCTTGTGCGCTGAAATTTGCGAGGCTTGCGCCAGCGAATGCGCGAAACACGAGGCGCAACATTGCCAGTGGTGTGCCAAGGCGTGCCGGGCCTGCGCCGCTGAATGCCGCAAGAGGCCGCGGCATTGATGGTTTGCGGTTCGTGCATTCAGTAAACTGCATGCTTCACGGCTCCCCGGTCGTGCGCCCCGTCATTGATTTCGAAGCAGCTTTTACCTTTCCCCATGCAATTGCAGGATGTGCTTTATTCCCAGGGTTTTGGCACGCGGCGCGTTTGCGCCGGATTGATCCAACAAGGACTGGTCCAGGTGTTTCGTGCCGCGGACGCACAGGTACCTGTGACTTGTACCGATGCGTCGCAGGCGGTCGCAACGCCTGGGTTGCGTTTCAGGGTGCAAGGAGTGGATTGGCCGTACCACGAGAAAGCCTATCTGATGCTGCACAAGCCCGCGGGCACCGAGTGTTCGCAGAAGCCATCGACCTATCCCAGCATCTACACCTTGTTGCCGTCGCCGCTGCGCATGCGCCCGCAAAAAGGCGCGGTGCAAGGGGTACAGGCGGTTGGGCGACTCGATCAGGACACCACCGGGCTGTTGCTGCTCACCGACGATGGCAAGTTCATCCACCGCATGAGTTCACCGCGCCACCATGTGCCCAAGGTTTACCAGGTGACGGTCAAGCATCCGCTGGACGAGACCCAGTTGCGCCGATTGCTGGAGGGGGTGGTGCTGGACGACGATCCGAAGCCGGTACGCGCTGCCGCCTGTGAGGCGCAAGGCCTGCACCTGCTGAGCCTGACCCTGACCGAGGGCAAGTACCACCAGGTCAAGCGCATGCTGGCTGCCGTCAGCAACCGGGTCGAGGCCTTGCATCGGTCCCGCATCGGTGCCCTGATGCTGCCTGCGGATCTGTTGCCCGGCCAATGGCGCTGGCTCGATGCGGACGATCTGGCGGCGATCGCGCGTTGACGGTGCGGGTTGCTTGGCACTGCCGGGCAGCCGGCCGCGAGCGCGCGCGTCTCTGGCGACCATGCTCAATTCAGCGGTGCGAGAAAATCCGCGATCAGCGCATTTGTCTTGTCGGGCTGGTCGCGATGCGGCGAGTGGCCACACTGCGCCAGCACTTCGCGCCGGATCTGGGGCGCTGGCAAGTCGATGCCATTGATCTGCGCCAGTGTTCCATACGGGTCGTCCATGCCCTGGATGGCCAGCACCGGCGCGCCGATGTTCTGGCATTCCTGGCGGATGTCGAAGTCCCGGAACGCGGGGCTGAGCCAGATATCGTTCCATTGCCAGAACGCGCCGTCGACATCCCGGTGATAGCGGGCCAGGCGCTGGCGCAGGTCGCCGTGCTCGAAGGCTTCGCGCGCCTGCGTGATGCTACTGACAGACACATCTTCGACGATGACGTGGGGCGCCATCACGATGCAGGCTGACACCGGGTATCGACTGGCATGCAGCAGCGCAATCGTGCCGCCGTCGGAGTGCCCGACCAGGACCGGACGGTTTATTCCCCAGCTGGCCAGCAAAGGCGGCAATACGGTCCATGCTTCACGGTGCATGTAGTCCGGCAGCAGTCGGCCGCTGCGCACACCCTGGGACTCGGTTGGCGGGCCACGCACGTCCCGCACCGCCTCTGACGCGCCATAACCCTGGCGTGAATAGATCCACCCATCGCGCCCGGTGCGCGCGCACAGGGTTTGCGGCCAGTCGCGCCACCTCGCCACCGATCCCAGTCCTTCGTGCAGGAAGACCAATGGCGCTCGACCGGCCACGCCTGCGCTGACGCCGGCGGCGACATGAAGCACTTCGAGCCGGACTTTGTCGATCAGGGGATGGGCCATGGCGCCCATACTACCCAAGCTCGCAGCGCTTGCGGCTGCGCGGTATGCTCACCCCATGAACCTGCTTTTTGATTCGTTCTGGCGCGCTGCGGCCGATTGCCTGCGTCCGCGGGTCATCGTTCTGTCGATGCTGCCGCTGGTCCTGATGGTGGCCTTGTCGCTGACGCTGGGATATTTCTACTGGGACTCCGCCCTCGATGGGGTGCGAGGTCTGCTCGAGGGCTCGTCGTTGCTGACGACCCTGTTCGAATGGTTGCGCGGTATCGGCGCCGAAGGCCTCAAGACCGTGCTGGCTCCGCTGATTGTGGTATTTGCCATCACGCCATTGATCGTATTGCTGTCGCTGCTGGTGGTGGCGATCCTGATGATGCCGTCGCTGGTCACGATGGTGGCTGAGCGTCGATTCGGGCAATTGGAGCGCAAGCACGGAGGCTCCCTGCTGGCGAGTCTGTTGTGGTCGCTGGGCTCCACCATGCTGGCGCTGGTCGCGTTGGTGGTGTCGATTCCGCTGTGGCTGATTCCACCACTGATCCTGGTGCTGCCACCGCTGATCTGGGGCTGGCTGACCTACCGGGTCATGGCATTCGATGCGCTGGCCGAACACGCCAGCAAGCCCGAGCGCCTCGAGTTGCTGCGCCGCCATCGCAGTTCCTTGCTCGCGATCGGCGTCATCACCGGCTACCTGGGCGCGGCACCCAGCCTGCTGTGGGCCTCCGGTGCCTTGTTCGTTGTGGCCTTCGTCATCCTGGTCCCGCTTGCGATCTGGGTGTATACGCTGGTCTTCGCGTTTTCTTCGTTGTGGTTCACCCATTACAGCTTGGCGGCGCTGCAAGACATGCGCAGCGCCGGCAATGGCGCGGCCGTACCCACCACCGTCCAGTTGCCCCGCAATGACCATTCCTGACATCACCAATGCGCCGCTGCGCGATCCCGTTCCCGCATTCGGCCTGATCATCATCGGTGACGAGATCATGTCGGGCAAGCGGGCGGACAAACATTTGCCGGCGGTCATTGATCGGTTGCATGCGCGTGGCCTGCAGCTGACCTATGCCGACTACGTGGGTGATTCGCGCGCGCGCATCACCGCTTCGCTGGAGCGTGCGTTTGCGTCTACGGACGTGGTCTTCTCCTGTGGCGGCATCGGGGCCACGCCGGATGACCACACGCGGCAATGCGCCGCACTGGCGCTGGGTATGGGTCTGGTACTGCATCCGCAGGCGCGGCTGTTGATCGAAGAACGCATGCGCGACGTCGCACGCGAACAAGGCGACACCTTTGATCCTGACCGCGCCGACAACGTGCACCGGTTGAACATGGGGGTGTTTCCGGCGGGCGCCGACATCATTCCGAATCCGTACAACAAGATTCCCGGTTTCAGCTGTGATGCCGCCCGGCTGACGGAAAAAGGTACGGGCGTGGTGCATTTCGTTCCTGGATTTCCGGTCATGGCGTGGCCGATGATTGAATGGGTGCTGGACAACCGGTACGCGGATTGTTTTCACCGCAGCCATCCTGTCGAGAAGTCGGTGATTGCCTTTGGCGCAATGGAAGCTGCCTTGACGCCTTTGATGGAAGATCTCGAGCGCCGCTTTGCCGGTGTGCGCGTCTTCAGTCTCCCCAGCGTGGACCACCCGGTGCACGGTCGGCATATCGAACTGGGCGTCAAGGGTGAGGGCGCTGATGTCAACGTCGCCTACCAGGCATTGCTCGAGGGACTGCACCAACACAAGGTCCGTCTCGGCCCTGAAATGGTGCGAAACTGATCCGCACCAACGAAGTGCATCCAGGTCGGGTTGCGCCGAGTTGGTGCATCCCTGGCTCGGGCTTTTGTTTTGGGCGCGCTGCGCCTGCTGGGCGTAGGCCGCTGTAACAGCAGGCAAAATGGCGGGCTGGGCCCATAGGGGCCCTTGCCAAACGCTTGGCACAAAAACTGCGTTTGTCCGCAGGTATCGAATTTCAACAACCGCTCAACAGGAGTAATTGATGGCCAAGACCGTCGCAGACGTGATCAAGATGGTGAAGGAAAACGAAGTCAAGTTCGTTGACTTCCGTTTTACCGACACCCGGGGCAAGGAGCAGCACGTGACAGTGCCTGTTTCGCATTTCGACGAAGACAAGTTCACCTCCGGTCATGCCTTCGACGGCTCTTCGATCGGTGGCTGGAAAGGCATCGAAGCGTCAGACATGCAACTGATGCCCGACCCGAATACCGCCAATATCGACCCGTTCTTCGAGGAAACCACACTGTTCATGAGTTGCGATGTGGTCGAGCCCAGCGACGGCAAGGCCTATGACCGCGATCCGCGCTCGATCGCCAAGCGCGCCGAGGCTTACCTCAAGTCCTCCGGCATCGGCGACACGGCCTATTTCGGTCCCGAGCCCGAATTCTTCATTTTTGACGATGTGCGCTGGGGTGCCGATGCGTCTGGCTCGTTTGTCAAGATCGACGAATACGAAGCCCCGTGGAATACCGGCAAGAAGATTGACGGCGGCAACCGCGGCCATCGTCCGACCACCAAGGGCGGCTACTTCCCGGTTCCACCGGTCGACAGCACGCAGGACCTGCGTGCCGAAATCGCGCTGATCCTGGAATCCCTGGGAATTCCGGTCGAAGTGTTCCACCATGAGGTGGCAGGCGCCGGCCAAAACGAAATCGGTACCAGGTTCAGCACGCTGGTCCAGCGCGCCGACTGGACGCAGGTGCTCAAGTACGTGGTCTGGAACGTTTCCAACTCCTATGGCAAGACGGCGACCTTCATGCCCAAGCCCATTGTGGGCGACAACGGCTCCGGCATGCACGTGCACCAGTCGGTGTGGAAAGACGGCAAGAACCTGTTTGCCGGCGACGGTTATGCCGGCCTGTCGGATCTGGCGTTGTATTACATCGGCGGCATCATCAAGCATGCCCGTGCGCTCAACGCGATCACCAACCCCGGGACCAACAGCTACAAGCGCCTGGTGCCTGGTTTCGAAGCTCCGGTGAAGTTGGCCTACTCTGCCAAGAACCGTTCCGCGTCGATCCGCATCCCGTTCGTCGCCAACCCCAAGGGCCGCCGTGTCGAGGCACGTTTCCCCGATCCTCTTGCCAACCCCTACCTGTGTTTCTCGGCTTTGCTGATGGCCGGTCTGGATGGCGTCGAGAACAAGATCCATCCGGGCGAAGCTGCCACCAAGGACCTGTACCATTTGCCTCCGGAAGAAGACGCGCTGATCCCGACTGTGTGCCACAGCCTGGACCAGGCGCTGGAGTACCTGGACAAGGACCGCGACTTTCTGACCAGGGGCGGAGTGTTCTCCGACACCATGATCGATGCCTACATCGAGCTCAAGATGGGCGAGGTGACCCGCATGCGCATGGCCACCCATCCGGTGGAGTTCGACATGTACTACTCGCTGTAACTGGCGTTTGCCAGGCCAGAGAAGGAAAGCCCGGTGTCGAAGAGCCAAGGGCGGTCTTGACCGCCCTTGTGCTTTTGTGGGATATGCATTGGTTTGGCCGATCGGTTCAATTGGCGCATACTTGAAGGCCGTCCTGCATCTTGAGACGCGTGGAGAGAGCATCATGCATTTGTCGTCGATACCTTTGGTTGCCATCCTGCTGGTTTTGGCCGGCCCGACACAGGCTCAGATTTACCGCTGCGGCAACGAATACACCAACAAGATCACCGATGCCCAGAAGGGCCAGTGCAAGCTGCTGGAAGGTGGCAACGTCACCGTGATCCAGGGGTTCAAGGCGCCGGCCGCACCTGCCGCAGGTGCACCGACCGTCAAACTGGCGTCCGCAGCGCCGCCGGCATCGCGTGTGGACAGCGCCGAGCAGAAGGCGCGAGATTCCGATGCCAAGTTGATTCTTGAGGCGGAGCTCAAGAAAGCCGAGGCGCTCAATGCCCAGTTGTTGCAAGAATACAACAGTGGTGAACCCGAAAAGCAAGGCGGCGAAGCGCGCAACTACCAGAAATATCTCGATCGCGTCGCCGAACTCAAGGCGTCGCTGGCACGCAATGAGAGCGATATTGCCGGCATCCGGCGCGAGCTCGGACGGGTGACTGCCGCAAAATAGCGCGCTTGAGCACCACCCACTTTTCCGCGCTGACCGACTTCCTGCCATCGCGCTTCAGGTCTTTCGATCTGCTGGCGACGCTGGTTGCGGTCGTGCGCGAAGACGGCATGGTTGTATACGCGAATGCGGCACTCGAAGACGCGCTCGGCGTTTCGCGCCGGGCCATCGTCGCATCGCAGTTTTCCGACAACTTCACCGAGCCCACCGCTCTGCTCAACGCCCTCGAAGGCGCGGGTGTCAATGCGTTTGCCACCCTGCGTTACGACACCTGGCTCAAGCGGCTCAATCATGAACCCATACCGGTGCATGTCATCGTCACGCAGACCGAGTCGCGCCGGGAAATCATCGTCGAACTGCTGCCGCAGGAGCAGCAGGCGCGCCAGGAGCGCGAGGAACGGCTGACCGACCAGGCGCAGGCCAACAAGGAGCTGATCCGCAACCTGGCGCATGAGATCAAGAATCCGCTCGGCGGCATCCGGGGGGCGGCCCAGTTGCTGGAGATGGAGATCGAAGGGCGCGGCCTCAACGAATACACCCAGGTCATCATTCGCGAGGCCGATCGCCTGCAGTCGCTGGTTGATCGGCTGCTGGCGCCGCACCGCTTTGCCCAGTGCATGGGCGAGGTCAACATCCACGAGGTCTGCGAGCGCGTGCGTTCACTGATCGTGGCGGAGTTCCCTCGTGGCCTGCGGGTGGTGCGCGACTACGACACATCGATTCCGGAAATGCGTGCCGACCGCGAGCAATTGATACAGACGGTGCTCAATATCGCGCAGAACGCATGTCAGGCGCTGGCAGAGAGGATCGCAACCGGCGATGCGATGTTGACGTTACGCACCCGAGTGGCGCGGCAGATCACATTTGGCAAACAAAGGTACAGACTGGCATTGGAATTGCATGTCATCGACAACGGGCCTGGTGTTCCAGATTCGATCAAGGACCGCATCTTTTTCCCGCTGGTATCGGGCAGGGATGGCGGGTCTGGGCTGGGCTTGACGCTGGCACAGACCTTCGTGCAACAGCACCATGGCCTGATCGAGCTGGACAGCGTTCCCGGTCGAACCGACTTCAAGATCCTCATACCGCTGTCCTGAACTTTGTCCATCATCCCATCCAAACGCCGGCGCACCATGCGCCACACGCCATCATGAAGCCCATCTGGATCGTCGACGATGATCAGTCCATCCGCTTTGTGCTTGAGAAGGCCTTGCTGCGGGAGAACCTTGCAACACGCAGCTTCACCAACATGCGCGACGTGTTGGCGGCACTGTCGTCAGCGGGAGAAACCGAAGGGCCACAGATCCTGGTCAGTGATATCCGGATGCCGGGTGGATCGGGTCTGGAGTTGCTCGAGCGCGTCAAGCGCGAGCGCCCGACGCTGCCGGTCATCATCATGACGGCGTTCTCCGACCTGGAGAGTGCGGTATCGGCGTTCCAGGGCGGAGCCTTCGAATACCTGCCCAAGCCATTCGATCTTCCCAAGGCCGTGGAACTGATCCGCCGCGCAATGCAGGAGAGTCAGCGCGAGGAAGTGTCCGAACATCGCAGCGTGGCGGCGCCGGAAATGCTGGGGCAGGCGCCCGCGATGCAGGACGTGTTCAGGGCGATCGGGCGGCTCAGCCAGAGCAACGTGACGGTGATGATCACCGGCGAATCCGGTACCGGCAAAGAACTGGTGGCGCGTGCGCTGCACAAGCACTCGCCGCGGGGCAATGGCGGCACTGCGCCGTTTGTCGCCATCAACACCGCTGCGATTCCCAAGGACCTGCTGGAAAGCGAATTGTTTGGCCACGAGCGTGGTGCATTCACCGGTGCGCAGACGATGCGCCGGGGCCGCTTCGAACAGGCCGACGGCGGCACGCTGTTCCTGGACGAGATCGGCGACATGCCGTTCGATCTGCAGACTCGGCTGCTGCGGGTCCTGTCCGACGGCAATTTCTACCGCGTCGGGGGTCACGACGCGATCAAGACCCATGTGCGCGTGATCGCGGCGACCCACCAGGATCTGGAGCAGCGCGTCAAGGAGGGCGTCTTTCGTGAAGACCTGTTCCACCGCCTCAACGTGATTCGCCTGCGCCTGCCGCCATTGCGCGAACGCCGTGATGACATTGCTGGCCTGACGCGCCATTTCCTGCAGCAAAGCGCCCGCCAGCTCGAGGTCGAACCCAAGCGCATTTCCGATCCGGCGCTGGTGCAACTGTCGCGGTTCGCGTTCCCGGGCAATGTGCGCCAGCTCGAGAACATCTGCCATTGGTTGACGGTGATGGCGCCAGCGCAGGTGATCGACGCCAAGGATTTGCCGCCGGAAGTGCTCGGATCAACGTCGCTCGGCCCGGCGCAACAAGCGGCACCGATGCTGCATTCGGAAGCCGATGCGGCGCATCGCATGGCTGCAGCTGTGCCAGCCACGGGTGCGGCAGCCACCGCAGTATCGGCGAGCCCGCCGTTCGACCAGGCATCCTTGCCCGGACCGCAGGACTGGGAGTCGGGGGTCGAGATCGAGGCCAGCCAGATGCTGGCTGCCGGCCGGCAGGATGTGTGGGAAGTGCTGACGCGGCGCTTCGAATCCCGGCTGATTCTTACGGCCCTGTCCACGACCCGCGGCCGGCGCATCGAGGCTGCGCAAAAGCTCGGCATCGGGCGCAACACCATCACCCGCAAGATCCAGGATCTCGGTCTGGAATAACGACGTTTCGCGTGGCCGGTGGCTTGTCACTGCTCAGGCCGGTCAGGAGTTGCACGCGTCAAACGCACAGCTGCGTTGTGCGTATTTTCCAACCAGAGCCATCCTGGAGAAGGTTGGAATGGTGAAAAACGGCGACCTCGCACAGGTGGCCATGATCGGGCGCGAAGCTATGGTGGGGCTTTCGCTGTTCCTCGGTGTCGAACTCTCGGTGAGTAGCGCCAGCGTGCAAAGCGCGGGGTTCCACGATGATGCCCAGACTGTCCGCCAGCGTACAGACGCAGCCAGGCACATTGACCAGAATCGACCGGGAAACGTTGGCAGCGCGGTGATTTGGGCCGGTCATTGCGCAGGATCTCTTGTTGCCATTGGCCGATTCTCCTTATTTCAACGCTGGAGGTTTCATCATGAAACTATTGCAGACATTGCTTTCGCTCACGTTCGCCTTTGCTGTCGCGGGGGCATACGCGCAGGTGCCCAGCGACGCCCAGATCGCCTCGATTGTCGTGACGGCCAACCAGGTCGACATCGACGCGGGCAAGCTCGCGGAATCGAAAGCCCACGACAAGGACGTGAAGGCCTTTGGCAAGCAGATGGTCGTCGACCACAGCGGCGTCAACAAGCAGGCCGTGGCGCTGGTCACCAAGCTCAAGGTCAAGCCCGAAGACAACCCCACCAGCCAGGCCCTCAAGAAGGCCGGCGCCGAAAACCTCAAGGCGCTGAAGGCATTGAAGGGCCCGGCGTTCGACAAGGCTTACGTCGACCACGAGGTCGCTTACCACGAGCAGGTCATTGATGCGATCGACAAAACGCTCATCCCCAACGCCCAGAATGCCGAGCTCAAGGCCTTGCTGGTGGCGGTGCGGCCAGCCTTCGTCGGCCACCTCGAACACGCCAAGATGATTCAGGCGCAGTTGGCCAAGAAATGACGCCAATGCTCCAGTACGCGCGGCCGGGCCCTGACGCAGGGCTGCGCCGAACGCGCGCGTTGGTGCTGGCAGGAGCTGTCGGCCTGGCCTGGACCGGCAGCGCCTTGGGCGCTGCCACCACCCATACCGTCACCATCGAGGCCACCAGTTATTCGCCCCAAGTTCTCTCCGTCAAACGCGGGGACACCGTCGTCTGGATCAACAAGGACCCGTTCCCGCACACTGTCACCTCGGCCGGTGCCTTCGACTCGAAAAACATCCCAGCCGGGGGCACATGGAAGTACAAGGCGCTCAAGGTCGGGAACCACGCTTATACCTGCACCTTTCATCCCAACATGAAGGGCCGATTGATCATCGAATGAGCGCAGCCGGATTGCCGCAGGCAATGTTTGACGGAAACACCAGCCGAACCCGAGGGTTGGGTTTTCTCGCCAGTATGTGATCGTCATGTCAAGGAGCAAAGAATGGACAAGCATATGTACCCCGAGCCATCGGCCGAACTGCATCGCCAGCGCAACGCGCTGGCACCGGCCACCGCCGCCGCGTTCAAGGCGTTCGGCGAGAGCGTTTTCGCCGACGGTGCACTATCCAGCAAAACCAAGGACCTGATTGCCGTGGCGGTGGCGCATGTCACCCAATGCCCTTACTGCATTCGCGGGCACACGGCCAGCGCCTTGCGCAAGGGCGCGACGCAGCAGGAGCTGATGGAAGCAATCTGGGTCGCCGTCGAAATGCGTGCCGGCGGCGCCTACGCGCATTCAAACCTGGCGCTCGATACGATGAACCAGGTGGCAGCGAAAGAAGGCACGCACAAGGTTTGAGGCGTGCGCACGCGCGCTCACACGTGCCTGCAACGTCCGGGCCAAGTGCGCCTATGTGCCGGTGGTATGCGGCGCGTCAGGCGCATGCGAGGGGACGCCGGTTGCTGCCTTCACAGGTAGCCTCCCGCCGCATAAATCGCGCTGGGAAAGACCTCCAGGCGACCGTCTTCCACAGCGCGCACGCCGGGAATATTCTCGGCAGCCACCCGGGCGGGCGCCTTCTCGTCCAGCGAGTTCACCTGGCCTGTGAAATGCACGACGCCGCCGCTGACGCTGACGGTGCTCCGATCAGCATGCCACCAAGGCTGTCTCAAACCACGCTGGAATGGGCTCAGTCTTGCAGTTCCACCACCACCGGCGTATGGTCGCTCGGGCGCTCGTTTTTGCGCGGTGCCTTGTCGATGGTGCAGCTGCTGACGCTGGGCTTGAGCGCGTCGCTGACCAGGATGTAGTCGATGCGCAGCCCGCGGTTGCGCCGAAACGCGAACTCCCGGTAATCCCACCAGCTGTAGGTCTTCTCGGCCTGCTCGAACAAGCGGTAACTGTCGTGCAGGCCAAGCTGCAGCAAGGCCTTCAAATGGTCGCGCTCCTGTGTAGTGTGGTGGATGGTTTCGCGCAATCCTTCCGGGTCCCAGCTGTCGCGGTCATCGGCGGTGACATTGAAGTCGCCCAGCAGCGCGAGTCGCGGATGCGCCGCCAGTTCGGCGCGCAGATGCGCACACAGTGCCTCGAGCCAGCGCATCTTGTACGCGAACTTTTCGCTGCCCGGCTCCTGGCCATTGACGAAATAGCCGTTGACGATGCGCAGCGGGCCGGTGGGCACGTCGACGGTGGCCGCGATGACGCGCGACTGCTCGTCGGCAAAGCCCGGGATATTGGTGACCACGTCGCGCAGCGGCGCGCGGCTCAGGATGGCCACGCCGTTGTACGTTCTTTGCCCGAAAGCGGCGCTGTGATAACCGGCCTGCTGCAGCGCGTCGCGCGGAAACTTGTCGTCGCTGAGCTTGAGTTCCTGCAGGCACAACACCTCCACCGGGTTGGCGGCAAGCCAGTCGAGCACCTGTGGCAGGCGAACGGTCAGAGAGTTGATATTCCAGGTGGCAAGCTTCATGGACAAATTTCCAGCACAGGGATGTTGCGACATACCAGGCCGGTCACATGCGCAAGGGTTTGCCCATGTGACGACGAAGGCCCTCAATCGCGGATTTGAGGCGCGGCTGGCTCCCAATATACCAATCAATCACCCGGCCTTGCATGGGCTTGCGGCCAGTGCAGATCCACCGGCCGACCCAGCGCGAGTGACTGTTCCGCCGCCAGCGAAACCTGCACGCTGGCGCGGGCTTCCCGTGCCGGCAGGATGGAGTGGCCGCGCGCGAAGCCAGCCAGGGCCTGGCGCAGGTTTTCTTCAAGCTCGAACACCTCGCCTGACAACGGAATGGTGATGGTCTCGACCTCGCCTTCGCCGCGCCGCAGTTTCATCTCGAATTCAGGTGTAAAGGTGCGGTCCATCGTGCCGCTCCACCAGGTGCGCAAGGCACCGTGGCTGCCGGCGATTTCCAGCACCGTGTGGTGCTCGAATCCGTTCAGACACTGGTTGAGCAGCGCGAATTCGCCGCCGGGCCATTGCAGCACAACGCTGAACTGGTCCGACAGGCGTTGTCCCGGGTCTGCGCCAAACGCGTGGACGCGATTCGGCAGACCGTTCCCGGCTCCATACCACAACACCAGATCGATGAAGTGCACCAGCTCTTCCAGTACCCAGGAGCCGACCCGCGCGGGATCGTGACGCCAGCCACCCGCGCCGGTCTTGAATGGCTTGCGAAACAGCGAGAAGTGCTGATGTTGCACAACTCCGAAGTCACCGCGTGTCACCATCTGCTGCACCGCACCCCATTGGCGGGACACACGTAACTCGTGGTTGACCGCCAGCAATCGGCCGCTGCGCGCCGAGGCGGCCACGACTGCATCGCATTCGGCCAGCGTCAGCCCCAGCGGTTTTTCCAGCACGACGTGCTTGCCCGCATCCAGCGCGTCGATTGCTGCGCGCGCGTGCGCGTCGTTTGGGAGCACGACGTGCACCACGTCGATGCCGTCATCACCCAGCATCTGCGCGTAGTCTTCGTACAGACGCACGCCTGGAATTTCGGTGCTGGCAGCCGCACGCGCCAACGGACTGCGCGCCAGTACAGCTACCACCTCGGCGCCGTTGATTGCGCGGATCGCGCGCGCATGCATTTGGCCCCAGGCACCGAATCCGGCGAGTGCAATGCGGGTTGGCGGGAGCTTCGCCAGCGTGAAGGAGGATGTCACCATGGGAGGGCCTGTCCGTCGTAGGTATAGAAGATGCCGGTCTCGTGGTTGCCCAGGCGCGCGATCGTCTGGCGCATGGCCTGCACGCTGTCTTGTGCCGTCAAGGGCGCGTCGGCGCCGCCACCCGCCGTGTTGACGCGTCCCGGATGCAGCATGGCCACCGTAATGCCGAGCGGGAACAGATCCAGCGCAAGGCTGCGGCCGATTGCGTTCAGACCAGCCTTGCTGGCGCGATAGCCATAGTGGCCGCCGGACAGATTGGCGCCGATCGAGCCCATACGGCTGCTGACGAGCACGACCCGCCGCTGTGTGCTGGCCGCCACGTTGTCGACCAGTGTGTCGACCAGCTTGAGCGGTCCCACCGTGTTGATCAGCAACATGCGCTGCACGTAGGCGAAATCGAGCGAACCGATCTGTCCGCTGTCCAGCCCGATGCCGGCGTTGGAAAGCAGCAGGTCGATCGGATCGTCCTGCATCTGGCGCTTGAGTGCGGCAAATTGGTCGAAGTCGGTGACGTCCAGCGCAAGGTGCCGCATGCGCGCGTCGGCCAACCGATGCGCCATATCGCGGTAGGTCGCGACGACCGACCAGCCGCCGTCTGCATATTGCTGCGCGAATTCGCGTCCGAGTCCGGTGTCGCAACCGGTGATCAGGATCGTGGGCATGGGCTGGCCTTTCTGGACAGGGATTGCATCAATGGGACCCGAACAGGGGCTCCGGCAGACCCCGGGCACCCAGGCCGTCGATGCGTAGCAGCGCGCCGGCCAGCGGCCATGCGGCGTGTTCCTGTGGCGCAAGTAGCTGACGCGAGGTGGTGACGAACAGCTGTTCCAGCGTCGGTCCACCGAAAGCCACCATGGTCGGATGGCGTGCTGGCACCGCGATCCGCTCGCGCATGCGGCCGGCCGGAGAGATACAGGCGATGGCCGCGCCGTGGACCAGCGCACACCAGTAGTTGCCCTCGCTGTCGCAGGTCGCGCCGTCGACCCTTCCCTCGATGTCGGCGGTCGAGAAGAAGCGCCGTTTGCCGGAGATGGTGCCGCGCGCGCGGTCGAAGTCGTACACCCATACCGTTTCGTCGCGGCTGTCGGCAAGGTACATGCGCTCGTCGTCGGGCGAGAAGGCGATGCCGTTGCCGATCACGAAGCCACCGTCCATGCGCCGCACCGAAAGGTCCGGATCGAGCCGGAACAACTCAGCCTGGCGCCCGATGAAGTCCGAATGCACGCTGGCGCACCAGTAGCGGCCTTGCCGATCGCATTTGCCGTCGTTGAGCATCAGACGGCGGTCGCGTGCCAACGGGTCGGCCAGCACCACGCAAGATGCCCTGCCTTTGGCGTCCAGCGCAATGCGCTGGAATCCCGCGCGGGTTCCGCCAATGAGGCTTCCGTCGGCACAGAATACGAAGGAGCCGATGTCGTGCTCCAGCGGGAAACTCTCTGCTGTGCCACTGGACGGATCCAGCCGACGAATTGCCGGCGCGAACGCGTCGACCCAGTACAGGCGCTGCTCGCGCGCGTTCCATTGCGGTGATTCACCGAGCAGGTCGGGCTGCAGGTGCACGGGTACGATGGACGTCATGGCGCGCTCACAATCGCGTCCCCGGTGCGTAGCTGCGCCCCGGCGGATTGCGCCAGCGCTCGACGGTCTCCGGTCGCGCCGCCTGCAGTCGCTGCGGTGGCAGTCCCGCCAGGATCAATGTCAGATCGTCGACCACCATCTGGCCGATGTCAGCCAGCGCCGTCGGCAATCCACCGGCCCGGTGCGCCGACAACAACATGCCAGCGGCCTGTCGCACGGGCGCATCGGGCGGCACGGGTTCGACCGGAAAAACGTCGGTGGCAGCACGGAACCGGCCCTGGGCGACCAGGTCGACGAGCGCGTCGAAATCCACGATGCCCGCACGCGACATCAGCAGGAAGATCGCGTCGGACCGGATGCTTTGCAACCGGTCCCGGTTCAGCCAGCCCTGGTTCTCGGCGGTCACGCCGGCCAACGCGAAGATCACCCGGGGCTCGGACAGCGTCCGCTCCAGGCTGGCCGGCTCGGCGCCAAATTCCTGCACCACGGTATCGGGTAGCCAGGGGTCATGGACCAGCAGTCGTGGACGAAACGGCGCCAGCAGAGCGATCAGCGCCCGACCCAGGTTGCCGCAGCCGATCAGCCCCATGGTCTCACCGCGAAGCAGAAATGCCTGGCGGTTGCCAGCCAGGCCATATTGCTCCTGCCCCTGGCGCATCAGGTGATCACCGCAAGTGATGCCTCGGGCCAGGTCGATCGCCATGCCCAGTGCCATTTCGGCCACCGGTTGCGCGAATACCGGCGCAACGCCCAGCACCTGGATGCCACGACGGAAGCATTCGCCGTAGTCGACGTTCTGCGCAAAGTTGCCCTCGACGTTGATCACGGTGCGCAGCTTGGGCGCCCGGGCCAGTCGCCGGGCATCGAGATCGGTCTGTCCAACGATCGCAACTGCGTCTGCAAGATACTGCTCGAGCAATTCCGCGGGCAGTTTTCTGCCCACACTTTCCGCCAGGCCTACAACCTGGCCCAGCGCCGCGAAGCTCTGCAGCGTCGCGGCGCTGAAGATCAGCCCCGCACTGCGGGGCCAGGGGTCGAACAGGATGACGGGTCCAGGCATGGCCAGTGCCGCTATGGGGGCGCCTTGAAGCGCAGCGGCTGATCCAGCCGCGCGTCCTGCGCGGCAAACCAGAGCCGTAGTTCATACCGATCGGTGCGGCCCAGCCCTGGTGACTCGGCTTGCAGCTGCACCGAGTGGCTGGTGTTGTCGGCGATGTGAAACCAGCCGCTGGCGTCCGACAAGGTCTTGCCACGCTCCTGGTGGGTGATGAAGCCCCGGTCATAAATATGGACAATCGCCCCAGCGACCGGTCGTCCGGCCGCATCGACGACGCGCCCGTCGATGCTGCCGTGGTTGTGGCCATGCACGTAGACCATCCAGCCCAGCACCGTGAGCAGCATCAGCCCCGGCACGATGACCCAGCGCGACAGCCACCAGCGGTTCATCCCTTGGTGGCTCCGGACGTCAGCCCGCGGATGAACTCCTTCTGGGCCATCAGGAACACCAGGATCGACGGCGCCAGCACCATCACCGCGAACGCATACAGGGCACCCGTCGTGTCCTCCATGTAGGACAGGAAGCGGGCCAGACCCAGCGGCAGTGTCTGCATGTTCGGGTCGCGCGTGATCAGCAATGGCCACAGGAAGTTGTTCCACGACCAGATGAAGGTCAGGATCACGTTGGTGGCGATCGCGGGTTTGGACAGTGGCAGCAGCACGCGCAGGATGATGCGCCATTCGGAGAGCCCGTCGAGCCGGGCGGCATCGATCAGCGAGCGCGGAACCGCCTCGAAAGCAGCCTTGAAGACAAAGATGCAGACGATGGTGGAGAGCATCGGCAGCGCCAGGCCGAGGTAGCTGTTGAGCAGGCCCAGTTTGGCGGTAATCAGGTAGGCCGGAATGATGGTGGCCTGGAACGGGATCAGCATGCAGGACAGGAATAGCGCAAGCACCGCCTGGCGGCCCGCGAACTGGCGCGTCAGCGCGTAGCCGGCCATCGCATTGAACACCACGTTGCCAGCCACGGCCAGCGTCGAGACGATGATGCTGTTAAGCAGGTAACGCGGGAACGGGATCAGGTACCAGACGTCGACAAAGTTGAACAGGTGCGGGTCGCGCGGCCACAGGGAGGGCGGGTAGGCGTAGATGTTTTCGTTGGTGATTGCCGTCTTGATGACCCAATAGAACGGCACCAGCATGAAGCAGGCGATCACGACCAGCGTCAAGTGGCGCAGGCCGAGCAACGTAGCGTCGCGGCGTTTCATTCAGTCACGCTCCACGGCGCCGGCATTACCGCCAGCCGCCTTGTTGGCCGCGATGGTGAGCACCACCAACAGCAGGAACTGGACCACGGTCAGCGCCGCGGCATAGTCGAACTTGGTCTGCACGAACGCCGCCTTGTAGATGTGCGTGATCAGCAGTTCCGTCGCGTGACCGGGCCCGCCATTGGTCATGATGTAGACCAGGTCGAAACTGGAGAAGGAATTGAGAATGCCGACCACGACGCACAGAAACAGCGACGGACGCAGCATGGGTATGGTGATGCGCCAGAAGCGGGCCCACGCCGGCGCGCCATCGATGCGGGCCGCCTCGTACAGGTTCTGCGGAATGCTCTGCAGGCCCGTCAGCAGGATGATCATGTAAAAGCCCAGGATCTGCCATATTTCGGCAAAGATCACCGATGGCAGCGCCCAGTCGAAGTCCTGCAGGAAACCGATCGGCTTGTGTATCAGGCCGCTCTCGCGCAGCGCGTAGTTGATGATGCCGCCACGTTCGTCGTACATCCAGCGCCAGATGATACCCACCGCGATCGCCATCAGCGGATAGGACAGGAACACGATGGTCCGGTAGATTGAGGCACCTTTCAGGTCCGAGTTGACCAGCAGCGCCACGCCCAGCGCCAGCGCGATTGCCAGCGGCGAGGCCGCGATGAAGATCATCGTGTTGCGCAGCGCGATCCAGAACACGTCGTCGTAACTCCACATCTCCTGGTAGTTCTCCCACCCGATCCATTCGGCTGGACGCAGTGGCGACCAGGACTGAAACGACAGCATGACGTTCCAGCCCAGCGGTAGCAGCCGATAGAGGAAGAAGATCGCCAGCGCGGGCAGCAAGAAGCAGACGACCAGCACCAACTGCCGATTGCGCTGCTGCCCCCACCATGTCGTGCTGGCGGTCACGGTCGTTCGCGGGTCCGTGCGCAAGAGCGCAGACTCAACTGCGACCGAGTTCGCGCGACACCCGCTTGTCGGCGTCGGCCAATGCCGTCTTGGCGTCCTTGCGACCCAGCAGCACGTTCTGCACTTCCGGCCAGAACGCTTCCTTGATCCGGCTGTCGTTGCCGAAGCGCCAGTTGCCGGTCATCTTGTCGGTATGCTCAAGCTGCGTCTTGAGAATGGTGTACACCACCGGATCGTCCTTCTCGAGCATCGCCAGCGTGGCCTTGTCAACGGTGACATTGCCCGTCAGCAGCTTGCGCCGGGTTCCCAGTTCGCTGGCCTGCCCCTGGTCCGTGATGAACTTGAGAAAGTCCCAGGCCAGTTCGGGCTGCTTGGAGGTCTTGGAAATACCCAGCCCGTGCGAATTGGGTGTCGCCCAGTTGCCCGGCATGTGCGCCACGCCCAGGGACTCCGGCGTGACCCAGCTGCCCTGTCCCTTGAAGAAGAAATACGCCGGGGAATGCGCGTGCAGCATGCCGATGTTGCCGGCGCCAAAGGCGCCATTCGGCTCGACCCAACGCCCCGTCCACGAGATCTTGTTGATGGCACCGCCTTGCGTTGCCTTGGCCAGCCGGTCGAACACCTCGATCCCCTTGGGGGTGTTGAACGCCGTCTTCTTCAGGTCCGCCGTGACCAGGTCGACGCCATTCATCGCCAATAGCGGCCAGTACAGCCAGTCGAAGTTCAGCGTCACGAAGCCGGAGGATGCATCGCCATTGGTCATCTTCTGCGCAAACGCCAGGATCTCGTCGAAGCTCTTGGGTGCTCCGGACAGGCCGGCTTTGGTGAACATCGGTTTGTTGTAGAACAGCAGCGTCTTGGTGATGTAGAACGGCACCATGTAGTTGCGCCCCTGGAACACCCAGTTGCCCAGATAGTTCGCGTCGTAGCGCTGCTTGACGTCGGCCTCGCGCGCGAACAGTGGCGACAGGTCCATCAGTGCACCCTGCGCGGCATACTCCAGGCCCAGCGCTCCCTGCGTGTTGATCACGTCGGGAGCAGTGCCTGCGGCCAGCTGGGTCTGGTAGAACGGGCTGAACTCCGGCCCCTTCTTGTCCAGCCATTCCACTTCCACCCCCGGCCGGGTCGACTGAAAACGCTGGATCCAGCCATCGATCAATTCCTTCTGGTCGATGATGTTCCAGGTCAGGAAGCTGATCTTGCGGGTGCCCTGGCCGATGGCAGGAAAAGCCAGCAATGAACTGGCACCAGCGGCGACGGCGGTCTTGAGCAGTTTTCGACGAATGATCACGGTGTTGTCTCCTATTTCCTATGGTTGGGCAGAAAGCGGCGATAAGGAACACGTGGCATCGCAGGGGCCGCTGCCACGGTAGGCCGATACATCGGCAAGGCGGATCTTCTTCCCCGGCCGGGTCTGCGTCAAGCTGACCGGCATGGGGGCCATTGCTGATTCGACACGGGTTCTCATATGCGCCGCTCCGTTGCCGGGTCAAACAGGTGGATCGCCTGGGGCGCGATCCCCACGCGGACCGGATCGCCTGGGCGGCGAACCACACGCGGCGGTAAGCGCGCCTGCAACTCGCAACCGGCCACGTCGAACACCACCAGCGTGTCCGAACCCAGCGGCTCGACCACCCGTGCGTGTCCGTGCAGGCTGCCCGGCGTCGCAGCCTCCTGCCATTGCAAGTGTTCGGGGCGCAGCCCCACGATGACCTTGCGTCCGGCATGTAGCATCCACAGTTCAGCAGGCAGCGCCAGTCGGGCACCGCCGTCAAGCACAACGCTGCAGTTGTCAGCCGCGGCTTCAATCCGCCCGGACACCAGGTTCATTGCGGACGCGCCGACGAAGCCCGCTACGAACAGCGATGCAGGTGCGTCGTACACGTCTTCGGGCGTGCCGATCTGCTCCACCCGGCCGTTGTTCATCAGTACGATGCGGTCGGCCAGTGTCATGGCCTCGACCTGGTCATGCGTGACGTAGATGGCAGTGGTCCGGACCCGCTCACGCAGCTTCTTGATTTCGGTGCGCATCTGCACGCGCAGCTTGGCATCCAGATTGGACAGCGGTTCATCGAACAGAAATACCTCGGGCTCGCGCACGATGGCGCGACCCATGGCTACGCGTTGGCGTTGCCCGCCCGAAAGCTGGCGCGGTTTGCGCTGCAGCAGCGGTTCGATGTCCAGGATCGTAGCGGCCTGCGCCACCCGGCGCGCGATGTCGGATTTGCCGACGCCGCGGTACTGCAGCGAGAACGCGATATTCTGGAATACCGTCAGGTGCGGGTACAGCGCGTAGTCCTGGAACACCATGGCCACGTCGCGGTCCTTCGGGTCGATCTGGTTGACCACCCGTGGGCCGATAGCGATCTCGCCGCCGGAGATGTCCTCCAGACCGGCGATCATGCGCAGCAAGGTGCTCTTGCCGCAACCCGACGGCCCCACGAGCACGACGAATTCCTGATCCGCCACTTCAAGGTCGACGCCATGCACCACCGGGTGCGAATCGTAGGATTTGCGCACCTGGCGCAAACTGACCGATGCCATGCCGTAGTCTCCTCCGGCGCTAAGTTGTTGTTGTTGCGACGATGGGCCGGCGCACGTTCAGTATCGCCGCATCGAGGGCAATCGTGCAACGTGTTTGACAGCATTCCGTGTCAGTGACCAGTATCGCCCTGCGACATGGCCTGGTTCCGGCCCTGTGCCACATCGATGACCGCGCGAAACGCGCTTTCGGCCAGGCTGCGCATGCATTCGTCGGTGAAGCAGATGGCGTGGGGCGTCACGACGACGTTGTCCATTTGCAGTAGCGGGTTGTCATCGGGCGTCGGCTGCTGCTCGAACACATCCAGCCCGGCGCCGGCAATGCTGCCGCTGGCGAGCGCCACAACCGACGCCTTTTCATCGGCGGGAGCAGCTGCCAACGCCGCCGGCGCACCACGCGGCGCAAATGGCAATCGGACCATGCATTACGGGATATATTCGTGGGGTCCGCCGGTAGCGATGCGCGACGTGGTGCGAGCCTGCCGCCGCGATGGCAAGGCGGCCGGATTCTTGGCGACTGACCGGGCGTCGGTGCAACGGGCGCGGGAGATGGGCTACACCATGATCGCGGCCGGCACCGACAACGGATTGCTGCAACAGGCCTGCACGCAAATGGTGGGCCATATCGATGAAGGACGAACACCATGATGTTCCTTGCCCATTATGTTTGACTTGCACAACAAGATCGCACTGGTGACTGGCGCTTCGCGCGGCCTGGGCTGGGCGATGGCGCAGGCGTTGGCGCGCAGTGGCGCACATGTGGTGCTCAACGCGCGCGACCCTGTGGCGCTCGAGGCGCGGGTGACAAGCTTGCGCGGTGAAGGCTTGTCCGGCGAGTCAGCCGCGTTCGATGTCAACGACGCAGCGGCAGTCGAGCGCTGCGTAGCCGGCGTCGTTGCGCAACATGGGCATCTGGATATCCTGGTGGCCAACGCCGGCATCAACCACCGTGCACCGATCGGCGAGTTTGCACTGGCCGATTTCCAGCGGGTCATGAACACCAATCTGACCTCGGTCTGGCTGTTGTGCCGCGCTGCCGCAGGTGTGATGGTGCCCCGCCGGCAAGGCCGCATCATCCTGACCGGCTCCATCAGCGCCATCAATGCGCGCCCGACGATCTCGGCCTATGTCGCCAGCAAAGGGGCGGTGCATGCGCTGACCAAGCAGTTGGCGGTCGAACTGGCGCCGTCCGAGATCACCGTCAATTGCATCGCACCAGGCTTCTTTGCCACCGAGATGAACACGCCGCTACTGGAGAACCAGGAGTTCAACGATTGGGTCTGCCGCCGCACACCCGCCGGTCGATGGGGCCGTCTGCAGGAGATCGGCCCTGTCGCCGTGTTCCTGGCGTCCGACGAAGCTTCGTACGTCAGCGGCCTGATCATGACTGTCGATGGCGCGTTCACCGCGGCCATGTAGCCTTGCTGTGCGCGCTTGTTGCGATGCACGGTCGAACATCGGCATGGCGCCCATGCGGGAATCGGTCGATCCATGGTGCCTTCCTTCAACTCAACGACAAGGGAATTCATGAAAACATTGCGTGAACGATTCGGTCGCCCTTTGCGCCTGGCTGTCATCGGCGGCGGCCCCGGGGCCTGGATTGGCGACATGCACCGCGGTGCGGCCCAGATGGACGGTCATTGGCGGGTGGTCGCGGGTGTGTTCTCCAGCGATCCGCAGCGTTCGCGTGATGCCGGCATTGCGTTGGGACTGGACCCGGACCGGGCCTACGGCGACGTCGCGAAGATGCTCGAACATGAGCGTGCGCGTGACGACGCCATCGACGCGGTTGCGATCATGACGCCCAACGATACCCACCATCCATACGCGGCTGCTGCGCTCGAAGCGGGTTTCGACGTGGTGGGCGACAAGCCGGTGACGCACGATTTTGCGCAGGCCTGTGATCTGTTGCAGCGCACGCGCAAGGGCAAACGCCTGTTTGCCGTCGCCCATGGTTACTCGGCCTATCCGATGACCCGCTACGCGCGGCACCTGGTGCGCGAAGGCGTACTGGGCGATGTGCGCCTGGTGCAGGTCGAATACATTCAGGGTGGTCTGGCCACCCGCGTCGAGGATGGGCCCCCAAGCCGACGCCTTGACTGGATCCTGGACCCGCAACGCAGCGGACTGGCGCTGGTGATGGGCGCGATCGGGTGCCACGCGCAGCATCTGGCCTGTTTCGTTGCCGATGCGTCGATTGCCAAGGTCAGCGCCGAGGTGGGTGCACTGGTGCCGCAGCGGCGCGTGATCGACCATGTGTCGGCCTTGCTGACCTTCGAGAACGGCGCGCGCGGCACTTTCACGGTGACACAGGCCGCGGCCGGTGCCGAGAACGACATACGGTTACGGGTCTTTGGTGCCAAAGGCTCGCTGGAATGGTCGCACCGCCAGGCCAGCTACCTGCAGCTGGCGATACAGGGCGAGGCGCCGCGCACGATTGGCCGTGGTGATGCCTTTCTGCCGCCGGAGATCCTGGCTGCCGGGCGCACGCCGCGGGGTCACCCGGAAGGGCTGCGCGAGGCATTTGCCAACATTTACAGCGAAATGGCGGCAGAGCGCATGGCACTGGCCCTGGGCGAGGTGCCGCCGCAGGCGCCGTACCCGCGTATTGCCGACGGCACGCACACGATGGCCTTCATCGAGGCCTGCATCCGGTCGCATCAGGACGGCCGGTGGGCGGCTGTAGCGCCACTTCCGGCCTGAGAAATTCAGACCCTGGGGCGGCGCGGTACGCTCAACCCGCAGGCGTCGCCAGATCTGCCGGGCTGCCACGCTCATAGGTGACGAATGCAAAGCGCATGCCGTCATCGGCGGCGTGGG
>JBDTMH010000045.1:0-23149 GCA_039934375.1 Burkholderiaceae bacterium
AATAGACGTATCGCGGCGCGCTTCAAGAACATGTAACGGAATCTCCTTTGCCCCCCACTGTAGTCCCTGTACTGTCCGGGCCCCCCCCGCGCAGGCCCAACCTGCGCCATCGTGTAACCAGTTGGTACGTTTATTGCAAGATCCCACTGCCCAGCCATCTGGAAATCACGTACGTCAATCGCGTGTGCCGTCGATGCTGATTCTCAGAAAATTTCCCTGGGTCGGGTTCCCATCGATGTAACAATTTGGCGATCACGATCGACATGGAAGCTGCGAATCATGGCAAACATCGCAATCGGACTGCACGGCGGCTGCGGAACATTGGCCCACGACTTGCAGAGCAAAGTCGATTGGTACGAGAGCCGGGCGCATTTGGCCCAGGCCCTGCGCGCGGGATGGGAAATTTTGCGGCGCGGTGGCCCGTCCGTCGACGCAGTGCAGGCTGCAGTGGTGGTGATGGAGGACAGCCCTCACTTCAATGCCGGCCATGGCGCCGCATTGACCGAGACCTCCGAACACGAGCTCGACGCCGCGATCATGGATGGCGCCACACTGCAGGCCGGGGCGGTGTGCACGGTGCGGCGGATCCGCAATCCGGTCAAGGGCGCGCGCGCGGTGATGGCGTCGGGCCGTGCAGTGCTTCTGGCCGGCGCCGCGGCGGACCGGTTTGCCGAATTGCAGGGGCTGGACATGGTCGAGCCGCCGTATTTCACGACGTTGCGTCGTGTAGAGGCGCTGCGCTCGCTGCAGGAAAAAATGGCCACTGGCAGCTTCATTCCAGCCTCCGAGGCCGAAAAACACGGCACCGTCGGTGCGGTTGCCCGTGACGCCCAGGGCCACCTGGCCGCCGCGACATCGACCGGTGGCTTCAACAACAAGCCCGAAGGCCGGGTTGGCGACAGCCCGATCATCGGCGCCGGCACCTATGCCGAGGATGGTATCTGTGCGGTGTCTTGTACCGGCCAAGGCGAGATCTTCATCCGCCGCGTCGCCGCCCACGATCTGGCAGCGCGCATCCGGTATGCCGGACAGGATCTCGCTGCCGCCGCCGATGCGTTGGTGTTCGAGACCTTGTCCAGTTACCGGATCGGCGCTGGCCTGGTCGCCTTGGGTGCAAGCGGCAATCCGGTCGCGCCATACAACACGCTGGGCATGTACCGTGGCTGGGTCGGTGTCGACGGGCAACTGGTGGTGGCCACCCACAAGGATCTGCATCCGTTGGGGCCGGCCTGAGCGGCTGGTCGGTTTGTGCGGCCGGCGCTGTAGTGAACTCCAAATCGGTACGGCTGTGAACATCGACTTCGAACGGCAATCCATACGAATTGATCAATCGACAACAGCTATCCCCAATGACAAACCTCCCGCCGCCCCCAAGTCTGCGTCCTCGGCAGCGCCGAACCGGGCTCCAACGCCTACGAACTAGCCGGCCGGGCAGGTGAGCGAGCACCCGCGCCCGCGCCACCGGTAGCATTTATATTAGTGCGATCCCCCGTTCCCCATCCCCCGGAGTAGTTGCCATGACCCCACCCCGCCCCAGCATTGCCGACAAGCGCCGCGACTTCCAGCAACTGCATGCCAGCGGCTGTTTCGCGATTCCCAATCCTTGGGACGTGGGCAGTGCCCGCTACCTGCAAAGCCTGGGCTTCCAGGCGCTGGCCTCCAGCAGTGCCGGCTTCGCCTGGTCGCAAGGCCTGGCCGACAACGGCGTGTCGCGCGACAGGGTGCTGTCCCATTTGCGGGAACTGGTCGAGGCAACCGATCTGCCGATCAATGCCGACTTCGAAGGCGGCTTTGCGCCGGATGCGAAAGGTGTGGCGACCAGCGTTCAGATGGCGGTCGAGACCGGTATTGCCGGCCTGTCGATCGAGGATTCGACGGGTGACCCAGTGGCGCCGCTGCATACGTTGGACCTGGCGGTCGAACGTATGCGCGCCGCGCGCAAGGCCATCGACAATGCCGGCGGTGATGTTCTGCTGGTGGGCCGTGCCGAGTGTTTCCTGGTCGGTAAGCCGGATATCGACGAGACGATCGCCCGGCTCAAGGCCTATGCACAGGCAGGCGCCGATTGCCTGTATGCGCCCGGACTGCGTACGCGCGAGCACATCGTTGCCGTGGTTAAAGCGGTGGCGCCCAAACCGGTGAATGTTCTGATCGGTTGGGCCAGCGATCTGACGCTGGCCGACATTGCCGCGCTGGGCGTGCGGCGCGTCAGCGTGGGTGGTGCGCTGGCCGGTGCGGCCTGGCATGCCTTCATGAACGCCGCGCGCCAGATCGCCACCGAAGGCCGGTTCGATGCTTTCGTCGCGTCGCCAGGGCGCGAACTCAATCCCTTGTTTCGCGGCTGGGATACCTCCGGCCGTGGCTGAAGCTGCAGGAACAGGCCGCACCAGCCGCAGACAGCGGTGCCGGTGGGCGCCGTCGTTGCCTGTGTACACCGCGGCGTCAGCGCCGCAGCCGGTACCCGGTCTTGAATACCCACCAGATCGTCGTCAGGCACAACGCCATGAACACCAGCGTCATGCCGGTGCTGACCCCGATATGCACGTCGGCCACACCATAGAAGCTCCAGCGAAAGCCGCTGATCAGGTACACCACCGGGTTGACCAGCGAGATTTTCTGCCACAACGGCGGCAACATGTTGATCGAGTAGAACGCCCCGCCCAGAAATGTAAGCGGAGTGACGACCAGCATCGGAATCACCTGCAACTTCTGGAAGCTGTCGGCCCACAGGCCGATGATGAACCCGAACAGGCTGAAGGTGACAGCGGTCAGCACCAGGAAGCCCAGCATCCAGACCGGATGCGCGATCTGGTACGGAACGAACAAGCGGGCGGTGAGCAGGATCAGCAGGCCCAGCAGCACCGACTTGGTGGACGCGGCGCCGACATAACCCAGCAGCACCTCGATCCACGAGACCGGCGCCGACAACAGCTCGTAGATGGTGCCCGACCACTTGGGCATGTAAATGCCGAACGATGCGTTCGAAATGCTCTCGCCCAGCAATGACAGCATCACCAGCCCGGGGATGATGAAGGCGCCATAACTGACGTTGTCGATGTCGCCCATGCGCGAACCGATGGCGGTGCCGAACACAATGAAATACAACGAGGTCGACAATACTGGCGCGACGATGCTTTGCGTCAACGTGCGGAATGTGCGCGCCATCTCGAAGCGGTAGATGGCGCGAATGCCGTGGATGTTCATGTCTTTTCCTTCGCCGGTTCGTGTACCAGGCTGACGAAGATGTCCTCCAGCGAACTCTCGCTGGTGCGCAGGTCCTTGAATTCGATGTTGCTCTCGCCCAGTTTGTGCAGCAGCTTGGCGATGCCGGTCTCCTCCTGCTGGGTGTCGAAGCTGTAGGTAAGCGTAGCGCCGTCGGCCGACAGTTCCAGTGCCGGTGACGTGATGGCTGGCGGCAACTGTGTCAATGGATGGGACAGACTGATCGTCAGTTGCTTCTTGCCCAGCGTGCGCATCAGCACCTGCTTGTCTTCCACCACAATGAGTTCGCCCTTGCTGATGACACCGATACGGTCGGCCATGTCCTCCGCTTCCTCGATGTAGTGGGTGGTCAATATGATGGTGGTGCCGGCTTCGCGCAGCTTGCGTACCATGCGCCACATGTCGTGGCGCAACTCGACGTCGACGCCGGCGCTGGGCTCGTCCAGGAACAGGATGCGCGGCTCGTGCGCCAATGCCTTGGCGATCAGCACGCGGCGCTTCATGCCGCCCGACAGCGTCAAGATCTTGTTGTCGCGTTTCTCCCATAGCGACAGGTCGCGCAGCACCTTTTCCAGGTAGGCCGGATCGGTTGCTTTGCCGAACAGGCCGCGGCTGAAGCTCACCGTGGCCCAAACGGACTCGAACGCGTCGGTCTGCAATTCCTGCGGCACCAGGCCGATGGCTGCGCGGGCCGCCCGGTAGTCGCGCACCGTGTCGTGGCCGTCGGCGATGATCGTGCCAGCGCTGGCGTTGGCGATGCCGCAGACGATGCTGATCAAGGTGGTCTTGCCGGCCCCGTTGGGGCCCAGCAGCGCAAAAATTTCGCCGCGCCGGATGTCCAGGTTGATGTTCTTGAGCGCTTCGAAACCACCGGCGTAGGTCTTGCTCACACCGCGGATCGACACGATGGGGGCGGCGACATCGGCTGCCGCGGGCATCAAGGCCATGAAATGAACTCCCTTGTTGAAGCCGCGTGCTCCATGCTGGCGCGGCTACTGGCGTTGTGTTTCCGCGTGAGTGCCGTCATGCCGCGCCGGCAGCATCGCGTGCGCGGATTCTGGCATGGGCGTAAGCGCCCGTCGGAATATGCAACAAGTCGGCGATACGCCACATGACATGGCGCTCATGGGCGGCCAGCTTGCCGTCCGCATAGGCCACGGTCCACATCAACTCGATCATGCGCAACTTTTTCGGCATGTCGAAATGCTCGTTGATGCGCGAGGTGAACGAAAAATAGTCGGTCGCCTGTTGTGCCGTGGCGTTTGCCAGATCTGCCAGCTGCTGCGCCTCGTTGGTGTCCAGTGCGAATTGTTCCCGCAATGCGGCCAGTACCGCCTGGCGCTCGACATCGCGCAGCGTGGCGTCCGATCGCATCACCTCGACCAGCATGACGGCGGTGGCCAGTTGCAATGCACGTTCTTCCGCCAGCGGGTCGGCAGCGCCCGCCAGCGGGCCGAGCCGGTCGAAAAAATGCATGAGTGATTTCAGCATCCGACAATGATGGCACGGCCGGCGAAGGCGGTGGTCAGAACAGTCCCATGACCAGTCCCTGACCGAGGGCTTCGCCGGTGTCTTCACAGCCCATCAACGCGTCTCGGGCAATGGTCTTGGGTGCCAGGATCGCTTCGGGCGTTTGCGCATGGGTGCAAACGATCAGCGACTCGGCAACCTTGCGCAGTCGCCAGCCGGTGGCGATGCGCTCGACCTGGCGCACGGCATTGCTGCCGTCGCTGCCAGCGCATACCAGCAGTGCATACGGCCGAGCCTGGATGCGTCCCAGTACCGGGTAATAGCAGCGGTCAAAAAAGGCCTTCATGACGCCGGCAACCGCCGCCAGATTCTCCGGCGTGGCGAACAGATAACCGTGCGCTGCCAGCAGATCGTCGGGGCCGGCCTCTTCGGCACGCAGCAGGCGCACCTGCAAGCCCTCGGCGCGAGCGGCTCCAGCCGCTGCGGCACGTGCCATCTGCTCCGTCCCACCGGTGCTGGAGTGGTAGACGATCAACAGTGTCGGGCGGGGCGGCTTTGTCACGGCGCAGTCCAGCGGCGGCAACTGAGTTGTCTAGTAGTTGATCTGACGCGGAATACCCCCGCCGGCCGCAATCGCGTCGCCATTGATGGCCCTGGCACGCGGCGAACACAGGAAGACCACCACGTCGGCGACTTCGCTGGCGTCGACCAGGTGTCGGATCGAGTTCCCTGCGGCCATCCGGGCCTCCACTTCCCGTTCCGAAATGCCGTCGGCGGCGGCGCGCTCGGCCAGCACGTGCGCGGTGCGTTCGGTCCGGGTCAAGCCAGGATGCACCACGCTGACGTTGATTCCTTGCGGGCCGAGTTCGTCGGCCAGGTTCTTGGTCAGCGCGGCCACGGCGATGTTGCGGATGCTGCCCACCGTGTTGCCGCTCTGGCGTGCGGCCATGCCACTGATGTTGACGATGCGGCCCCAGCCGCTCTTGCGCATGCCATCGGCGACCTGCTGGGCGCAGCGGATGTAGCCCATGACCTTGGTGTCGAGCTCGGAGTGGAAAAACGTGCCGGTGATCTGCCCTAGCGCGGGCGGGCCGGCAAAACCGGCCGGCTCGGCGGCGGCATTGACCAGGATGTCGATGGGGCCGCCGAGTTGCTGCACGGCCTGGGCAAAGGCGGCTGCGACCTGCTCATCATCGGTAGTGTCGGCGCATACACCGATGACGGTGCGACCGGTCTGTGCCATCAGTTCGGCCGCGGCGCCCTGCAGCGCCTGCGGCTTGCGAGCCAGCAACGCCACGTCAACGCCTTCTTGCGCCAGACCACGCGCGATGGCCTTGCCGATACCGCGGCTGCCACCAGTTACCAGCGCGCGTTTGCCTTTGAGTTGCAGGTCCATGGCTGTTCCTTTCAGGTGTGTTCAGTCTCGCCGCCGAGCGCTTGCATCAATGCCGGCCATAGCTGGCGCAGTTCGCCGGTGATCAGCGCCACGTCGGTGTCGAAACCGTCGTCCTTGCGGTCACCGGCCGCGGCCGGCTTGTCCTCGAGCACCACGTCCAACATGGCCAGCTTCTTGAGCTGCAGGCCTTCGGTCAGTACGAACGACACTCGGTCGTTCCAGGTCAGCGCCAGCCGGGTCGGCATCTTGCCCATCATGATGTGCTGGCTTACCTCGTCGGTGTCCAGCGCGTGGCGCGTGTAGCGCACCACGGCACGCGACTCGTCGGGGGCCTTGAGCTCGCACTCGCGGTCGACGCTGAATCCCGCAGGTGCTTCTTGGCTCGACAACCATTCGGACATCGCCACGGCGGGCGAGGTCTTGGTGTCGACCAGTTGGACGGACAACCCGTCGATGGCCGTCACCAGTGCGGTCATGGTCTCGTCGGCCTTGGACTGGCTCGCGGCGTCCAGTACCAGGCGCGCATTTTGCGGGTCGATCCAGACCAGCACCGTCGACTGTTTGGTGAACGCCATCGGCAGCAGGGCCTGGCGTGCGTCTTCGGCCAGCTCGCGCTTCTCCCTCTTGCCCGGTTTGCGCCCGGTCGTCGCCTCGATCTGCTGGGCCCTTTCCTCGACTTTGCGTTTGACCACCGATGCGGGAACGGCCTTGGTCTCGACCATCTGCTTGAGCATCCACTGGCCGTCGATCACCTCGACCAGGGCGCCATGCGCCTGGCCGCGTGGCTCGATCCAACCCACCGATTTTTCCTGAGACGCACCACAAGCCTCGAACCGCAGCTTTTCCAGCGCCTCTTCGAGTTGTGCCTGCGTCATCGTCCATGCAGACACCATGCGATACACCATGAGATTCTTGAACACGCTTGATCGACCTTTCCTAAATTTCAATCCGGCGGGTTGCCGGCGCCGTATTGTCGGCGCTCCGCCGGCCCAGGTTTTGTAACAAGCGTGGTGTTGGATTGCGAACCGGGCGCACCTCTGTGTCTGCGCCCCTTCGCCGAGCCGCATGGGGCGTGGGTTGGCGGCCAGCATGTAAGCATGGAGTGTTGAAAGCGACAAACCCGCCTGACCTGGCCGTTACCCGCAAACCCGATGTCGGCCGGTCCAACCCGGCCTACCTATCGTTGAAAGAGGTTCCCATGCTGCGACGTTCGTTCTCCATCCTGGCGTTGAGTTGTCTGCTCGCCGTCCCCGCTCATGCTGAGGAACCAGTCAGTACCAGCTTCTTTGGCAATACCGCCATTGGCGGGCAGGACACGGTGTCCTACCACGACCCGGTCGTGCGCCAGGCGCACAAGGTGCGCGGAGGCGACAAGCGCTTCGAGGTCACGTACCTGGGCACCAACTGGCATTTCGCATCTCGCGAAAGCGCCGACCACTTTGCCGCCGACCCGGCGAAATACATCCCGCACTACAACGGCTACTGCGCCAATGCGCTCTCGCTGGGCGAGGGACTGGTCAAGACCGACGGCACGGTCTGGGAATTCTTTGACGATCAGTTGTACCTGTTCTATGGCGAGAGCGGGCGCCAGCGCTGGCTCACCGGAGACTGGAAGTCGTATCGGGTGCAGGCCGACGCGGCCTGGCAGACGGCGCTGAAGAAGTAGGGTGCCAGCGCAGGCGGATGGCGACACACGGCGGATCGCCTGCGACACGCGGGCAAATGCCTGTTGAACGAGGCCGGTTGGTAAAGTGATCGTACCTAGGGTACATCCCTATCATATGACGATTGACAGCATCGGTTTGTGTTCCTACAGTGGTCAGGTCGCATTGGGTCAGGCGGCCTTTTCAACCACACGACGGCACATCGTCGCAGCAGGAGACAACATGAACCGTTTCATTTCAGGTAGCAAGTTACGCACCATATTTGCGGCGCTGGCGCTGGCGGCAGTGGGGCTGACTGCCAGCGCGCAGCAGGTCATCACCTTGCACGGTGCGTCGCAGTTCAGTGACGAACACCCGTTCACCAAGGGGCTGATGAAATTCGAGGAGCTGGTCAAGAAGTATTACGGCAAGCCGGTCAACTTCGTGCTGCACAAGAACAGCGAGCTGGGCCTCGAAAAAGACTATTTTGCGTACATGAACCAGGGCATCTCGGTCGACTACGGGATCGTTTCTCCTGCGCACATGGCGAGCTTCGCCAAAGCCGCGCCGTTCATCGATGCACCGTTCGTCTTTCGTGACCACAACCAGATGAACAAGGTGATCGCACAGGACGTCCTCAAGCCGATTGCCGACGAGATCGCGCAGAAGGCCGACGTGCTGTTGATCGGTTACGGCGGTGGCGGCGTGCGCAATATCTTCGCCAACAAGTCGATCAGCAATATGGCCGAGCTCAAGGGCCTGAAGATCCGGGTGCAGGGCGCGCCGATCTGGACCCGCACCTTCGCTGCAGCCGGCATGGCACCGACGGTCATTGCCTACAACGAGATCTACAACGGCATCCAGACCGGCGTCATCGAGTCTGGCGAGAACGAGGCCGCGGGTGTGCAGCAGATGAAGTTCTACGAGGTGGGCAAGTACCTGTCGCTGACCCAGCACGCGATCAGCATCCGTCCGATCTGCTTCTCCGGCAAGACGCTCAAGCGCTTGCCGCCAGATTTGCAGGCGGCCATCCGCAAGGCGGGCGTGGAGGCAGGCAATTGGGAGCGGGAGCTGGAGTCCAGCAGTGATACAACCATCTTGCAGGCGATGGAGAAGTCAGGAGAAATCAAGCTGGTGAAATTCACCGAACGCGACAAATTGCGCGAATCCATGGCACCGGTGTTGGCAGCTTATGCCAAGGAGATCGGCGCCGACGCCATCTTCGCGCGCATCAACGCCATCAAATAACAAGTCCGAAGCGTTCGCAGCAGCCTGTGGCTGCTGCCAGCGGGGTCTGCGCCGAACCTGGTTCGGCATTTTTTTGGGACGCCCATGCGCAAATCCATAGACTGGCTCTATCGCAGCTTGCAATGGCTGCTTACATTCATGATGGCCCTGCTGATCCTGCCGGTGACGATGCAGATCGTGGGCCGCTTCTCCGACAAAGTTCCCCATTACATCTGGACCGAGGAAATGGCCCGGTTCTGCCTGATCTGGATCATCATGATCGGCGCCAGCGTTGCGGTGCGGGACGGCACGCATTTCGATGTGGACGTGTTGCCGCACCCGAAGACACCCGCGGGTGAGGCACTGAGCCGCATCGTGGTGCATGTTGCCATCACGCTGGTGGCACTGATCTTTCTTGCCTTTGGCTGGCGTTTTGCAATGTTTGGTTATGACCAGAGTTCTGAATTGACCGGCCTGAACATGATCTTCATCCATATCGCGTGGCCGATTGCCGGACTGACCTGGGTCATCTTCATGGCGGAAAAGTTCTATGACGACATCCAACTCATGAAACAAGGGCAAGGTGGCGCACATGGGACCGCTTGAAGTCGCGCTGATTCTGTTTGGCGTGTTCGCGGTGCTGGTCATCGTGCGCGTGCCGATTGCGTTCGCGCTTGGGCTGGCCTGTGTGCCGGTGTTCTTCATCGACGACCGGTTGACGCCGTTCCTGCTGCTTAACGAGATGCTGAAGTCCTACAACTCGTTCCTGCTGCTGGCGATTCCGTTCTTCATGCTGGCCGCCAACCTGATGAATACCGCCGGCATCACCGACAAGCTGATCAATCTCTCGCGGGTTCTGGTCGGCTGGCTGCCGGGTGGACTGGGCCATGTCAGCGTGCTGGTCAGCATGTTGTTTGCCGGGATCTCCGGCTCCAGCACTGCCGAAGCTGCCGGCGTGGGCGGCGTGCTGATACCGGCGATGAAGAAGCAGGGCTACGACGTCGAGTTTGCCGTGTCCCTGGTCGCCTGCGCCGCGGTGATGGGCGTCATCATTCCGCCCAGCATCCTGATGGTGGTCTGGGGCGGGGTGATTTCAGTGTCGATCGGCGGTCTGTTTCTCGCCGGTGTGTTGCCTGGCCTGATGATGGCGCTGTCGTTCATGGTCGTTGTCTACATTTATGCCAAACGCCGGAACTATCCGGTCTACGCCAAGCCCACCCGTCAGGAGCTGGGGACGGCGATTGTCCAGGCGATTCTCCCGATCCTCACGCCGGGCATCATCGTCGGCGGCATCGTCGGCGGCTTTTTCACGCCGACCGAGGCGTCGGTCGTGGCCGTGCTGTATGCGATGGTTCTGGGGATCATGGTCTATCGCAAGATCGGGTTTCGGCAATTGCGCGAAACCATTTACGACTCCGGTCGATTCGCCGCCATTTCACTTTTCTGCATCGGCACAGCCTCTGCATTCGGCTGGCTGCTCGCATATTTCCATATTCCGCAGTTGTTCGTCGACATGGTGTCGGCCTGGGGTGGCGGAATTGTCAGCGTCGGATTCATCACCGCATTCTGCTTCCTGGTGATCGGTTGTTTCATCGACGCAATTCCCGCGATCATCATCGTCGGCACCATACTCGCGCCGCTGGCGGACAGCGTGGGCATGCACCCGATCCACTTCGCGATCATTGGCGTCATTTCGATCGCCTACGGCCTGGTGACACCTCCGTATGGCCTTTGCCTGATGATTGCATGCACCATCGGCGGCATCAAGATCAAACACGCGGTCAGGGACACGCTGATCCTCTTCATCCCGATGCTGCTGGTGCTGGTGTTCGTGATCCTGGCGCCGGACGTGTTGCTGTGGTTGCCACGGCTGCTGATGCCCACGCTGGTCAAATAAGTCTGCTCTGGAGACTCCCATGGCGCAAGCACCGTCATTTTCCCTTGAGGGCCGTATTGCCCTGGTCATCGGCGGCACCAGCGGCATCGGCAAGGCCATTGCGCGCGGTTATCTGCAATCCGGCGCCACCGTCGTCATCGCTGGCCGCAACCCGGACAAACTGGCCGCCGCGCTGGCTGAGCTCGCCGCCTATGGTTCCGTCTCGGGCTACCAGGCCGACGTCAGCAACGACGAAGGCCTGCGCGGCCTGGTCGGGATTGCTTTGGCGAACCTGGGCCATATCGACGTGCTGGTCAACTGCCAGGGCGTCACGCTGCTCAAGCCGGCCGAGGATTTCAGCCGTGCGGATTGGGCGCAGATCATGGACACCGACCTGCAGAGCGTGTTCTTCGCCTGTACCGAGGTGGGCCGGCACATGCTGGGGCGCGGCCGTGGTGCGATCATCAATATCGCTTCGCTGTCATCGCACCGGGGCTGGCCGCGCAGCGCCCTGTATGCGATTGCCAAGACCGGCGTGTACAGCCTGACCCAGACCCTGGCGGCCGAGTGGGCTGCACGTGGCGTGCGGGTCAATGCGATTTCGCCCGGCTTCTTCATGACCGAACTCAACCGCGACAAGATGGCGCCCGAGCGCAAGGCGCTGGCGCTGGCGCGTACGCCGGCCGGTCGGTTCGGCGAGGTCGATGAGCTGGTCGGTGCGGCCATCTACCTGGCGTCGGACGCCGCCGGTTTCGTGACGGGCCAGACCATTGCGGTGGACGGTGGATTCCTGGCCACCGGCTTGTAAGGGAGGTGCAGACCATGCTGCAGATCGAACCGCTGTCGGATGTCGGCGGTGCGCGCGTCACCGGTCTGGACCTGTCCGGGGAGCTGGCCGCAGAGCAGTTCCAGCAGGTCGAGCAGGCCTTGCACCAGCACTGCTTTGTCGTGTTGCCGGGTCAGACGATGTCGCCGCAGCAATTCGTCGCCTTCTCGCGCCATTGGGGTCTCGCAGAGCCGCATGTGATCGACACCTTCCACCATCCGCACGATCCCAACATCCTGATCCTGTCCAACGTCAAGCGCGACGGCAAGCCGATCGGTCTGCTCGACGCCGGCACCTATTTTCATACCGACTACTCGTACCTGACCGTGCCGGCGCGCTGCACGATGCTGCACGCGATCCAGATGCCGCGCGAACGCAGCGGCACCACCTTTGCCAACCAGACCCGGGCCTACGCCGATCTGCCGCTGTCGATGCGCGATCGTATCGATGGCATGGTGGTACGCCACCACTATGGCAACCGCGACGATCTGAACGAGCAGTCGCGCACCGTGGCTTCAGTGCTCGACGAGAAGCAGAAGAAGAAGGTCGACTGGGTGCGCCACCGCCTGGTACGCCCGCATCCGCACACCGGCGTGAAATCCCTGTACGCCGTCTCCGGCAGTTCGTTCGGCATCGACGGCATGGACGACAAGCAGGCCGTGGCCTTGCTTGATGAACTCAAGGCCCATGCCACCGAGATGCGTTACCGCCATACCTACAACTACCGCATCGGCGATGTCGTGGTCTGGGACAACGCCCAGTTGCTGCATGCGGCGCCGTTGACCAACCTGACCGACGCCCGCACCTTGTGGCGCATCACGGTCAAGGAGCAGCCCTGAACCAGCAGCGCCAACGCTGAGCCGTGTTGATCAAGCGGCCGCCATCTGCCGGTGGCGCCGGATATGCCACCAGGCCAACATGAGCGAGACGGTCTGCAGCGCTGCACAGAAATAGAACGGCGTACCGATGCGCCAGTCTCCGCGCGGCAGGTCCGACACCATGGCCAGCAGCGGTGCACCCAGCGTCGGAGCAATCACTGCCATCAGGCTGCCCAGTGAACTGACGGCGCCCAGGGTCTGTCCCTGGCTGCGGCTGTCGGCAGCGGCCGAGATCATGCTGTTGACCGCGGCGGCGACGGTGCCGCCGAGCAGGTTGACAGCAATCACCGCGAACATCATCCAGCCCTGGGTGGCCACACCCCACAGCGCATAAGCCAGCGCGGACGAAAACAGACCCAGCACGGCGAGTTTCTGTGGCGACAACCACTTGAGCAGATGGCGCAGCAGAAAACCCTGCACCAGCACCGAGGCCACTCCCACGGCCGCAAGTGACCAGCCGTTTTCCAGTGGACCCCACCCGAACTTGAAGGTGGTGTACAGCACCCAGCTGGTGTAGAGCACGAACTGCGCCAACCCGCTGAACGCGACCACGCCGACCAGTGGAGCCACGCCCTTGAGCTGCAGCAGCGCGCGCAGCGATGCGAACGGGTTGGCCGAGCGCCATTGAAATATCTTGCGCCTTGCCACCGGCAGCGACTCCGGCAACACGAAGTAGCCATAGACGAAGTTCACCATGGTCAGTCCGCCCGCAACCAGAAACGGCAACTGCAGATCGATTGCACCCAGCAGTCCGCCCATGACCGGACCGATGATGAAGCCCAGCCCCATCATCGCGCCGAGCAGACCGAAGCGCCGGGTACGCTCCTCGGGCGCCGTGATGTCGGCGACATAAGCATTGGCAACGGCTGCGTTGGCCTGCAATGCACCGCCCATGAAACGTGCTGCGATCAGCATCCAGATACTGGTGGCGAAGGCGGTCATGAAGAAGTTGACGCCGAGCCCGAAGAAGCCCAGCAACAGTACCGGCCGGCGCCCGTGGCGATCGGACAAGCCGCCCAGTATCGGTGAGGCGAAGAAGCTGGAAATGCCGAATGCGAATGCGACCACGCCATACCAGTACGCCTGCTCGGACTGTGAGTCGCTGAACGCACCCACCAATGCCGGCAACACCGGAATGATCAGGCCGATCGCCAGCATGTCGATCAACACGGTGACCATGATGAACGGCATGGCCGCCTGGCGGGAACGCTTGGTTTTGTCGATCAAGGCAGCTTGGGGCAACAACAGGCGCCGGCTCGGCGCGGGAGGTGTGTGCGCGTCAGTCGACCGCGACGATGGGTTTGAGCGGAGTGCCGAAACGCTCGCTCAGCGGCTCGTGGCCCAGCGGCGGGAACTCGATCATCGGCTCGGGCACCTGGTGCTCCGGGATATGGGCCAGCAGATGCTGGACCAGCGTGATCCGTCCGCTTCGCTGGTCGTTGAAGTCGACCAGGCTCCAAGGCGCGTGGGCGGTATGGGTGGCACGCAACATCGCATCGCGCGCACGGCCGTAGTCGGCATATTTGGTGCGCGCCTGCAGGTCGACCGGGCTGAGTTTCCAACGTTTGAGCGGATTGGCCAGGCGCTCGGCAAAACGTTGTTCCTGCTGGGCCTGGTCCACCGTCAGCCAGTACTTGAACAGCAGGATGTCGTCGTTTACCAGCAACTGCTCGAATACCGGTGTCTGCTTGAGGAACGCCTTGGCCTCGTCCTCGGTGCAATAACCCATGACGCGCTCGACGCCGGCGCGGTTGTACCAGCTGCGGTCGAACAGCACGATCTCGCCGGCGGCCGGCAGATGCGGCACGTAACGCTGGAAATACCACTGCGTGCGCTCGCGGTCACTGGGTTTGGCCAGCGCAACCACCCGGCATTGGCGCGGGTTGAGGGTCTCGGCGATGGCCGATATCACGCCACCCTTGCCGGCGGTGTCGCGCCCCTCGAACACCACCAGCAGGCGTTTGCCGGTGTACTGCAGCCAGCGCGCCATGTCGTTGAGTTGCAACTGCAGCGGCTCGAGCTGTTCGTAGTAGGCGGCTTTGCCCAGTTTGTCGGACTTGCCCGACTTCGCGGATTTGCCGGACTTGGTGGATTTGGTGGATTTGGATTTGCTCATGGCGCCATCGTACCGGAGGTGGCCGGGTCTGCCTGCATGAAGGCGACAATCGCCTGGGCCAGTTCCGCACCTTTGTCCTCCTGCAGGAAATGCCCGGCGCCGCGGATGATCATGTGCGGCTGGCCTTGTGCGCCCGGCACCCGCTTCTGCCAGACTTTGTGGCCGCCGCGGGTGACCGGGTCGCGGCTGCTGAACAGCGTCAGGAACGGTTTCTCGCTATGGGCGAAGAACTCCCAGGCCTGCAGGTTGTTGCGCGACTGCGGGTCTTGCGCAGACGTGGGCACGAAGCCAGGCATCAGCCGCGCCGCAATATGGTGGCGCCGGGTCGGAAACGGTGCGTCATAGGCGGCCCGCTCACGCGGCAGCAGCGCGTGTGCGCAACCGAATGCGACGATGCGGCCGATCGGGAACCACGGGCTCCAGCGCGCGAAAGCACGCCAGACGTGAAAGGCCCGTGGTGTGGCTGTGGTACCGGTCGGCAGGCCTCCATTGGCCAGCACAATGCGCGCGAAACGCTGCGGCGCGTCGACGACCATGCGCAGACCGATCAGTGAACCCCAGTCCTGGCAGAACAGTGTGATGTGCTGCAGGTCCAGCGCCTGCAGCCAGGCGTCCATCCAGGCGACCTGATTGCCATAGGAGTGGTCTTGCCGGCGCGCCGGTTTGTCAGAGCGGCCGAAGCCGATCAGGTCGGGTGCGACCACCCGCAGGCCTGCCTGCAGAAGCGGCGGAATCATCTTGCGGTACAGGAACGACCAAGTCGGCTCGCCATGCATCAGCAACACCACTGGCGCGTCGCGCGGGCCCTCGTCGATATACGCAATGCGCAGAGCGCCGACCTCAACAAAGTGCGGCACAAAGGCGAAGTCGGGCAGGTCGGCGAAACGACTCTGCGGCGTGCGCAACACGTCGCAGACAACGGGCAGTGGTGGGAGCGTCATCCGCCACGCTGGCGTCGGCGACGGCGCAGCAGGAAGAACAGCACCAGCGCTGCCAGCGTCAGCACTACCGGCGTGCGGTAGGTCGGGATCCAATAGTTGAACATGTCGTTGATCAGCACCTGACGGCTCGGGTCGTAGCCTTCGGGCATCGTCAACACGCCGTGCTCGCGCGCGTAAGTCGCATAGTCAGCCTGCATCCCGGCGAACTCCTGCGGCAACGCAGCGCGCAGATCGTGCGTCTCGCCAGGATCGGTGCGCAGGTCGTACAAATGCCATTGGTTGTCACCGATCGGCGGCATGTTGCGCACCAGTTTCAGCTCGCCCTTGAACAGTGCCGCATTGCCCGACAACTCGTAGCCGAGCGGCGTGTCCACCGGGTAGACCCTGTCCGCCTGGCCGATGAGCACTGGCACCAGGCTGTGGCCAGCCATTGGTTCTACCGGTTGGCCCTTGTAGCGGTTTCCCGGATGGGTCACGCCGGCGAGTTCGAGCAGCGTGGGCACGATGTCGTTGACATGGGTCAGTGCGCTCTGGATCCGGTTCGCCGTGCTGCCGGGTACCCCGGTGACGATCAGCGGCACCCGGATACCGCCTTCGCCAGAGTAGAACTTGTAAGTGTCCAGCGGCGCGGCCGAGGCGCTGGCCCAGCCCGGCCCGGGAATGCCGTAGGCGCCTTTGCCGCCGAGGCGGTCGATGTCCTGCGTGTACTGGGTCGCCAGCCAGATCTGCGCCTGGGCATAGTCCGCGCCTTCGGGCCCGTTGTCGGACAGGAACACGAACACGGTGCGCTCGTACTCGCCGATCGCCTTGAGATGGTCGACCAGACGTCCGACATGGAAATCCATCGCGTCGGCCATGGCCGCGTAGATCTCCATTTCGCGCGCCTGGTAGCGGCGGTCCTTGTCGGACAGTTCGGTCCAGCGTTTGCTGGTGTCCATGGTCGTGAACGGCGTGCCGGCCGGCACCAGGCCCAGGCTCGCGGCCTTGTCGCGCCGCTGCTGGCGCAATACATCCCAGCCCGCGTCGTAGCGGCCCTTGTATTTGTCGATGAAGGTCTGTGGCGCCTGTATCGGCACGTGGTTGGCCTGGAATGCCACGTAGGCAAAGAACGGCTTGCCGCTGCCCTCGCCTGAATCAATGTAGTTGATGGCCCGGTCGACGAAATATTCGGATGAGTAGAACGTGGCCGGCATTTTGGCCCGCTCGCCATCTTCGAACCAGTCGACCTGGGCTGCGTGCGGCAGGTAACGCTGCTGTGGATCCCAGTTGTCGGAGCCGGTGTCGCCCTGCACGATGGAGCGGTCGAAGCCGCGCCGGTTGGGCCGGTTGTAGGGTTCGGAGCCGACATTCCACTTGCCGGCGGCGTAGGTGCGGTAGCCACTGTCTTGCAAAAGACTGGCGACAGTGACGACCTGGGGCGTCAGCGAGCCCTGGTAACCCGGTTTTCCCATATGCGCCCGTGGCATGGCTTCGCGCAGGTTGCCCACGCCGTTGCGGTGGTTGTCCACGCCGGTGAGCAGCATCGAGCGGGTCGGCGAGCAGGAGGCCGCGACGTGGAAGTTGGAAAAACGCACACCACGGCGCGCCAGTTCGTCGATATGCGGCGTGGCGATCTCGCTGCCGAACGCGCCGACGTCGGTGAAGCCCCAGTCGTCGGCGACCAGCACCACGATGTTGGGGCGCGTTGCCGTGGTCCGGGCCAGCGCCACGTCCGTTGCTGCACACAGCGACAGGCACAGGCCGATGCTGAGCAAGTCGCTGGTGAAGCAGGTGGACTTGCGCAGCAGGTTCATCTTGGATCAGCGTGGATAGCGGGAGCGGTGGGTGAGTTGGCGGTCAACGCGTTTGCAGCACCGCCTGCTGCACGGCCCACAGGCGATCCTGTCCCCAGACCGCGACGTCGCGTACCTGGAACGAGGGCACGCCCCAAAGCCCCAGCGTGAACATGGCTGCGCGGTTGGCTTCGGCTTCCTGACGCCAGCTTTCGTCCTCCAGTGCGCGGCGCGCATCATCCCAGGACAGGCCGGCACGTTCGGCGATCCGGCGCAATCCACTGTTTCTGCCGGCATCGATGCCCTCGGACCAGACGCCTTGCATGAACGACAGCAGCAAGGCTTGGCCCCGGCCGTGCCGCTGCGCCAGCGCCAGCAGCGCCAGGCCACGTTCGGTCGGACGGCCCAGCGGGTCGTTCAGGCGACCGAACGGGATCTTGCGCACGAAGGCTTCGCGCGCCGTGTCCTGCACGATGTACAAGCGCTTGTTGCGCGGCACTGCCAAACCGCGCATGACCATCGGCAATACCGGTCGCAACCGCACCTTGGCACCGGTCAACGCGGCCAGCGCAAACAGCCGGGGCGCGGCGATTGCCGAATACGGGCTGCGCAAGGACACAAAGAAGTCGATCACCGATGTTTCGCGCACTGGTGTCGGCTGTTGCAACTCGGCGGGCGGTGGAAACATCAGGTCGTTGACGCCATCGCGTTGGGCGCCGAGTTGCTGCAGCCGGGTTTCCAGGTGGTGCAGGCGGTCGACGCCCCAATACCATTCGCCGGCGTAGAACAGCATGGCCCCGAGATAGTGGCCCAGACGCTTGCGCAAGGCTTCGCTGTCGGCGATGTGCCTGTGGGTGGACGTGGCGTCGGCCGGGGTCGGTGCATCGGGCGGCAGAACCAGCGCCGGATTCCACAGCTGAAGCGTTACCGGCGCCGCGAACTCGGCGAACCGGCCCGTCGCGCAGGCGCTAACCAACTGGCGGCGTGCCCGTGTACAGGCGTCGATCGCCGGTTGGGTTGCGGTATCGGTGAAGTCCAGCTGCCAGTGCCGGGCCAGCAACTGCGCATCCTTGCGGCTGTAGGCGACCAGTTTTTCACGTTCGGGTGCCGCGTCGTCGGCGGGCGCCGCGACCACATGGGCCTCGAGCTGTACGTCGTAACGCGCCAGCAGCCGCGGCAGCACCTGCGCCAGCAGCGCGCTGTAGGGGTCGTCGACCTGGTGGAAATAGTGCAGACAGTGCGGTTCGCCACGGGTGATGCGTTGGCGCTCGGCACGGGCGCGGTGCGCAAGCAATCGTTGCCGCGACAACAGGCGCGCCGTGATGGCGGGCATCAGCAGGCTCTTGATCGACATGTCGGTGTCATTTCGTCGGGTCGGGATGAGCGGTTCGTGGCACCTATGTTTGCCAGTCCGGCGCAATGGCGAGGGCACTTTACCATACACTAGTGTATTGTCAACGCAGGTTCAGCACGACCGCCATGTCGGGTTTGCGTGCGGGCCTGGGAGAGAATCACCCGCACGATCGACGCGCAACGCCCATGGCAAAACCTGCTTCCAAATCCCGCATGCTGCCCGACTCGTCACGGCTGACCCGCGACGACTGGCTCGACGCGGCGTTTCGGGCGGTTGTCGACGGCGGCATCGACAAGGTCCGGGTGCTATTGCTGGCCGATGCGCTGGGCGTGACACGCGGCAGCTTTTACTGGCATTTCACCGACCATGCGGCGTTGCTCAGCGCCTTGCTGGCACGTTGGCACGAGCGCGAGCAGGCCACCAACCAGGCGTTGGCGTTGCGGGCGTCGGACGACCCCCGGCGCGATCTGGAATTGCTGCTCGAATCGGCCCTGGCCCATGCCGGGGTCGATCTGGAGAACATGCGCTTCGAACTGGCCCTGCGTGGCTTGGGTCGGCGCGACCCGGCGGTGGCCGAGATGCTGGCCGAAGTGGATGCCCAGCGCATGGCGCTGTTCCGCGACAAGTTCCTTCGCTATACCGGCAACGCGCAGAAAGCCGAGGACCTGGCGGCGCTGTTCTACCTGGCGGTCGTCGGCAGCTATCAGGCACTGAGCCGCCCGATGAACCCGCCGCAAGTCAAGGCCTACCTGCAAAGTGTCATCACGCGTTATCTGATTGAGCAGCAGGCGCCACCATGACCGGTGCAACCGGTGCCATGGCGGCCGCAGCGGTACGCGTGATGCGCGCGAAATGCCGGGCCGCGAACACGGTGCCGGTGAGCTGCAGCGCGGCGCAGAAGTAAAACGGTAATCCCATGCGCCAGTCGCCGCGGGGCAGGTGCGAGACCACACCCAGCAAGCTGGCGCTGACCACTGGCGCCATCACGGCCATCAGGCTGTTGAGCGCCGCCACGGCGCCCATGGTCTGGCCCTGGCTGCGGGCATCGGCGGAGTTCGACACCTGGCTCTGAATCACCGCGGACGCGCCGCCACCCAGCAGCGTACCGACGATGATGACGACGAACATCATCCAGCCTTGGGTGATGGCGCCGAACGCGAAATAGGTCGAGCTTGACGCGAGCAGCCCGCCGACCGCCAGTTGCCTTACCGAAAAGCGCCGCAGCAGATGCTTGAGCAGGAATCCCTGCACCAGCACCGACATCAGACCCACGGTGAAAAGCGCCAGTCCGTTGTCCTTCGGGCCCCAGCCGAACTTGAACGTGGTGTAGAGCACGAAGCTGTTGTGCAGCGTGAATTGCGCCAGCGAGGCCAGCGCGATGACGACGATCAGCGGACCCACGCCCTGCAGCCGGCTCAGACCGGCCAGCGCGCTGAGTGGATGCGCGCGGCGCCATTGAAACGGTTTGCGCCGATGCGCTGGCAGTGACTCCGGCAGCACGAAGAAACCGTAGATCCAGTTCAGCACCGCCATGCCACCGGCGACGAAGAACGGCAGGTGCAGGTCGATGCTGCCCAGGTAGCCGCCCAGCGCCGGGCCGAACATGAAACCCATGCCGAACATCGCGCCGACCAGGCCGAAACGCCGTGCCCGGTCCTGCGGCTCGGTGATGTCGGCGACATAGGCATTGGCGATGGCCGCGTTGGCCTGCATGGCGCCGCTGAACAGCCGCACGGCGATCAGCATCCAAAGCGCCGTAGCCAGTCCGGTGACGATGAAACTCAGTGCCAGGCCACTGAAGCCCAGCAACAGCACCGGCCTGCGCCCGTATTGGTCGGACAAGGCACCCAGGACCGGGGAGGCAAGGAAGTTGGCCAACCCGAAGCTCAGCGCCACGGCACCGTACCAGAAGGTCTGTTCGGTCGGTGAGGTGGTGAAGGTGCCCACCAGCACGGGCAGTACCGGCACGATGATGCCGATGGCCATCATGTCGATCAGCACGGTCAGCAGGATGAACGCCATGGCCGGTGCGCGGTGCGCGCGTCCGGCCCGAGGGTCGGCGGCGCTGTCGGCGGGCGCCGGCGATGGTGAGGACGACACAGGGTCTGCCGACGGTTCGGATGTGGGCATCATGGCGGTACCAGGACGGCGGGATTATGGAGGCGCCGGCGCCGCGTCGGCCGGCACTGCCGGCATCGCGCGCCCGGCCAGTTCGAGCAGGTGCAGACGGACGTCGCGGGGCCAGCGGTCGACCTGGGTGCGCAGCCGCTCCAGGTCGCCGGCAAACAGCGCACGGGAGGCCTCTTCGAACCCGGCCTCGTCACCGGCCAGCGCATGCATGAAGCGGTAGGCGGATTCAGCCGCCGCACGCAGGCGGTCCGACTCGGCACTGGCGCGCTGCGCCCGTTCTACCAGCTTGCGCAGCGCCACCGATGCACCACCGCTTTGCGCTGCCAGCCAGTCCCAGTGGCGTGGCAGCAAGGTGACCTCACGTGCCACCACGCCGAGTCGGGGTCGGCCCGGACCGCGCGGCGTTTCTGCCGGTGATGGCGTGTCCGCTGGCGTTACTGCGGCGGGTGGCGGTGGCAGGCGTTTGCACACCGCCGCGACCGATCCGCGCAGGTCGACCTCGACCGACTCGCTGGAGACGGCATCGAAGATGGCAACCGACGCGTGTGGATCGGTATCGACCAGCTGTTTGACGGCGGTGGCGACGGCTCTGGGATCGCCTGCGGCGAGACGTTTGCGTCCGCCGAAGGCGATCCAGGAAGTGGGGTTTGGCATGGACATGGGGCGGATGACGAGAGCGGTTCTTCGCGTGGTGGCGAAATATACCCGGGCAAAATTAAACTGTCAATCGAATCGGGATGCCCGAGGGTTGCGCGCGGTCGCGGCGGGAGCTTTGCGAACACGCGCCGGCACACGCGACGTTTTCTTTGCTCTGGTCGGTGGCTTCGACATCGCCTTTTCCAACTCCGCGATCGACGCGTCGGTGTAGTCCAACATGCGTTGCAGTGCCGGAACCGAACGACGGCAGGCGGTGTAACCAAAACCGAGCTTGTCGCCGTAGCCGCTGATCGTGATGTTCAGTGCCAGGTAATGGGTGGCGATCGACACCGGGTAGACCTCGTCCAGCCGTGCGCCGTTGAGGTACAGCGTCTGCCGCGGACCGGGCACATTCGAGATGACGACGTTGAATACCGGCCGCTTGCGCGCCGAGCCGGTCACGATGCCCGGCCCCAACGGCGCGATGGTGGTCATGCCATGCGCCATCTTCTGCAGTCGCGGCATCTTGGCCAGGCGCTGCTTGGCCTGTGTCGTGCTGTGCACGATGGCCTGCAGCCGCGCCAGCGGATCTTCTATATGTGTGGCCAGATTCGCCAGCAGCAACGTGACCTGGTTGCCGCCGGCGTCGGTCTCGCTGTGCAGCGACACCGGCACCATGGCGATCAGCGGCTTTTTTGGCAGCTTTTTCTGCGCCAGCAGGTACCTGCGCAAGGCGCCGGCGCAGATCGCCAGCGTCACGTCATTGACGGTAGCGCCACTGGCCTGGCCGATGGTGCGCAGCCGCTCGAGCGAATACGACTGGGCGGCGAATCGGCGCGAACCCGAAATCTCGACATTGAACGGCGATGGCGGCGCCTGGAACGGCAAGGCGCCATCGGCTTCGGCCACGCCGGCACCGGCGCGCAACATGTCCAACAGGCCGGCGCCGATGCCGGGCAGGATGTCGCGTCCGGCGCGCGCGACGTCACCGATCTGCTGCAACAGGCCGGTACGGGGCTTGCCGGTGGACCGGCTGGCGGGATGAACGTCGAGTTTCTGTGCCCACAATGGCGGCTTCTGTCCGCGGGCGCTGGGCGACAAGGCGCTGGCCATCATGCGGGCACCGGTGACGCCGTCGACCAGGGCGTGGTGGATCTTGATATAGCTGGCGAACCGGCCATCGGGCAGTCCCTCGATCACATAGGCCTCCCAGAGCGGCCGGTTACGGTCCATCAGGTTGCCATGCAGGCGCGACACCATGACCAGCAGTTCGCGGATCCGGCCCGGATGTGGCAGCGCAAGATGGCGCAGGTGGTAGTCGAGTTCGAACTCCTGGTCTTCCTCCCAGTGCCACAGGCCCAAACGCAGCACCGGCCGCAGGTTGAACGGTGGCTGTGCCTGCGACTGCTTGCCCCAACGCGCCAGCAGGCGCGACACGAAATCGGCGCCGGCGCCCGGTGGTGGCGTGTACAGGTTCAGGCCCGCCACGTGCATCGGCTGATTGCGGGTTTCCATCCACAGAAAGGCAGAGTCGGTGGGACTGAGTGCGTGCATGGAACTTCTCCGGCGATGGGGCGTGCGTTGTCAGTCTACGCGTCGCAGCGGTGGCGGCCCGGCGCGGCGCTCATGGCCCGGTGGTGTTCAGCACGGTGCGAAATCCCA
>JBDTMH010000046.1:0-23128 GCA_039934375.1 Burkholderiaceae bacterium
AATGCAGGCCAGAACCAGCGTGCGCGACGGCCTGCTTGCAGCTGCAGGCCTGCTTACGCATGCCTGCCAGCAAATTGCGCTTGCTCGGGCCAAGCCACAGTTGAAAAGCGGTCAGCGGGTTTGAAGGCACTGGGGCCAACGGCACCCCAGCCAGCACCATCGGCTGCGTCAGCCTCTGGGCACCGACTCGTGAAGCCCTTTGCGCAGCGGCGGATCCGGCGGGTCAGCCGACGGCGCCGGCGACGGATGCGATCGAAGGCACGAATGGGCTACGGGCCGGAACGATGGCCGCGCCGCTCAAAAAAAGACCTCGCGTATCGACACCTTTTGCGGGCTGCGGCACACTGGGGCTGTCATGGAAACTTCAGTGCAAGACCTCATCGTCGCCCGACCGGAAGGCCTTTATTGCCCGGCCGGCGATTTTTTCATAGACCCCTGGCGGGCTGTCGACCGAGCCGTCATCACGCATGGGCATTCTGACCACGCACGAACTGGTCATGCCCACTATCTGGCGCATTTACTGAGCGCCGGCACGTTGAGGGCACGCCTTGGCGGCGACATCCGGCTGCAGACGCTGGAGTATGGCGAGGCCGTCAACCACTACGGAGTGCGGCTCTCGCTGCACCCAGCCGGCCATGTGCTCGGCTCGGCACAGGTACGCCTGGAATACCGCGGCCGCGTCTGGGTTGCCTCGGGCGATTACAAGACCGAGGCGGACGGCACCTGCGCCCCGTTCGAGCCGGTGCGCTGTGACACCTTTATCACCGAATCGACTTTCGGCCTGCCGGTTTACCGATGGCCGCGGCAGGCGGCGCTGTTTGACGACATCAACGGTTGGTGGCGGCGCAACGCTGACGCGGGCCGTGCCTCGGTACTGCTGTGTTATGCGTTCGGCAAGGCGCAGCGCATCCTGCACCACGTGGACGCCAGTATCGGGCCGATCGTCGTGCACGGGGCTGTCGAGCCGCTCAACGCGGTGTACCGCGCCGCTGGCGTCAAATTGCCCCAAACCCACAGCGTGACGGATCTGGACAAGGAGGCGCTGCAACGAGCGTTGGTCGTCGCGCCGCCATCTGCGCACGGCTCGCCGTGGATGAAACGTTTTGGCCCGCACATATCCGACGCGTTTGCCAGCGGCTGGATGCAGCTGCGCGGCAAGCGGCGTCATCGGGGCGTGGACCGGGGATTTGTCATGTCCGACCACGCCGACTGGCCCGGGCTGTTGGCTGCCATCGCCGGCACCGGCGCGCAGCACGTTCGCGTGACGCATGGCAGCGTTGCGGTGTTGGTGCGCTGGCTGTGCGAGCAAGGCCTGGATGCGCAGGCCTTCGAGACCGAATACGGCGCAGACGACGTTGCGGACCGGCCCGAAGCCACGGTACGTCCAGTGCCAACCGGCCCTGCCGCGTCTACGGAGCCGACCGTATGAAGGCGTTCGCGACGCTGTTCCGCGATCTCGACGCCAGCACCTCGAGCCGGAACAAGCAGGGCGCGCTGCAGCAGTACCTGCGCGCAGCCGATTCCGCCGACGCCGCCTGGGCAGTGTACTTCCTGGCAGGCGGCAAGCCGCGCCAGATCGTGCCCACACGGGTATTGCGGGACATGGCGCAAGAGCTGGCCGGATTACCGGAGTGGTTGTTCGAGGAAAGTTACCAAACCGTCGGGGACCTGGCCGAAACCGTGGCGTTGCTGCTGCCACCTGCCGGTGACCCCGTGATGCGCGGGCTCGCCGACTGGTTGCTGCAACATCTGTTGCCGTTGCGCGGCGTGCCACCCGAGCAGCAGAAGGTGGCGCTGCTGGAACAGTGGCAGCAGGTGCCCGATGATCAGCGTCTGGTTTATTTCAAGCTCATCACCGGCAGATTTCGCGTCGGCGTGTCCCGGCTGCAGGTCACGCAGGCACTGGCCACGGTGGCAGGCGTGGATGTCAAGCGCATTGCGCAGCGCCTGATGGGCTACACCCATATCGGTGCCCTGCCCGGCGCCAGCGATTATCTGGCGCTGGTCGCGCCCGAGAGCGCGGCCGAGCTCAATCGTCAGACCAGCGGCCAGCCGTATCCTTTCTTTCTTGCACATCCGCTCAGCGAGCCGGTGCAACGGTTCGATGCATTTTTGGGCCCGCCTTCAGCCTGGCTGGTCGAGTGGAAGTGGGACGGCATCCGCGCCCAACTCGTCAAACGCGCCGACCGCGTCTGGTTATGGTCGCGCGGCGAGGAACTGATTACCGACCGCTTCCCCGAACTTGCAGCAATGGGTGAGGCCTTACCCGATGGCACTGTCATTGACGGCGAGATTGTCGTGTGGCGACGCGGTTACGCGGCGCAGTCGGCGGGCGCTGAACAGGATTCGCAGCAGCATCCACAACCTTTCGCCGAGTTGCAAAAGCGCATCGGCCGCAAGACACTCGGAGCGAAGATCCTGCGCGAGCTGCCGGCAGTCTTCATCGCCTACGATCTGCTGGAGCAGGGGGGCGAGGACTGCCGCGCAATACCCCAACACCTGCGCCGGACAGCGCTGGAATCGCTGGCTGCTCAGCTGGAGCATCCCCGCTTGGTAGCCTCTCCGCGCGTCACTGGCGACAGCTGGGCCGACCTTGCGCGGCAACGCGAAGCGGCGCGTGAAATCGGCACCGAAGGGTTCATGCTCAAGCAACTGGGCGCCGCCTATGGCGTGGGCCGCACCCGGGATGTCGGCGTCTGGTGGAAATGGAAGATCGACCCGATGAGCGTGGACGCTGTGCTCATCTACGCACAGCGGGGCCACGGCCGGCGCGCGAGCCTGTACAGCGACTACACGTTTGCCGTGTGGGACGCGCCACCCGAGCACGGCGAACGAAAACTGGTGCCGTTCGCCAAGGCTTATTCGGGACTCACCGATGTGGAGATGGCACGCGTGGACGCCATCATACGCAAGACGACGGTGGAGAGTTTCGGCCCCGTGCGCAGCGTGCGACCGCAACTGGTATTCGAACTGGGCTTCGAAGGCATTGCGCGCAGCCCGCGCCACAAGAGCGGAATCGCCGTGCGGTTCCCGCGCATGTTGCGCTGGCGTACGGACAAGCCCGTCGCCGAGGCCGACACATTGCAGACGCTGGCCGCGCTGTTGCCCGCAAGCGCCGCATGACCCGCGCACGCAGCAAGACGCAGGGCCCACCGCCGCAGCGGGTCGATGCCTGCGCCTGGCTGGCCAGCTGCGAGCGCCAACCGTTCGATTTCCAGCGCGAGGTCTGGGAAGCGATGGCCGCAAACGAAAGCGGTCTGCTGCATGCGACGACCGGCGCGGGCAAGACACTGGCCGTGTGGCTGGGCGCCATACAGGCGCTGGCCGAACCCGAGCACGAACACACGCCCCGGCTGACCGTGCTCTGGCTGACGCCGATGCGCGCACTCGCGGCAGACACACTGCGCGCTTTGCAGGAACCACTGCGCGCGCTCGCGCCGACGTGGACTGTCGGAATGCGCACCGGCGACACGTCCAGCGGCGAACGGGCTGCGCAGAACAAGCGTTTACCGACAGCGCTGGTGACCACGCCCGAGAGTCTGAGCCTGCTGCTGTCGCGTGCCGACGCCAGCGAGACGCTGGGTCGCGTGGGCGCCGTTATCGTCGACGAGTGGCATGAGATGCTTGGCAACAAACGCGGTGTGCAAGTGCAGCTGGCGCTGGCGCGATTGCGCCGCTGGAACCCGGCCCTGATGGTCTGGGGCCTGTCGGCGACGCTTGGCAACCTGCCGCAGGCACTCGCGACGCTGCTGGGACCGGCAGGCAGCGGCCGACTTGTGCGTGGCCAGACCCCCAAGCCGTTGGTGATCGACACGCTGCTGCCACCGCGGGCCGACCGTTTTCCGTGGGCCGGTCACCTCGGCATGGCGATGTTGCCGCAGGTTGTGGCCGAGATCGACAGCAGTGGTAGCACGCTCGTGTTCACCAATACCCGATCGCAGGCCGAGCTCTGGTACCAGGCGCTGCTGCAAGCGCGGCCGGACTGGGCCGGTGTGATTGCGTTGCACCATGGTTCGCTTGATCGCGCGGCGCGCGAATGGGTCGAGGCCGGGCTCAAGGCCGGTGCGCTGCGCGCCGTCGTCTGCACCAGCAGCCTGGATCTGGGTGTTGATTTCCTGCCGGTGGAGCGGGTGCTGCAGATCGGTTCGCCCAAGGGCGTCGCGCGGCTGCTGCAGCGCGCTGGGCGATCGGGCCACGCGCCTGGCCGCGTCTCACGGATCAGTATAGTTCCCACCCACAGCATGGAATTGATCGAAGGCGTGGCAGCACGTGCGGCCGTGCAGTCGGGGCGCATCGAGCCGCGCGAGCCGCCGCTGCAGCCGCTGGATGTGCTGGTGCAGCATCTCGTCACGGTGGCGCTCGGTGGCGGCTTCAGACCCGACGAACTGTGGCTCGAAGTGCGCAACACCGCCGCCTATGCGGAGTTGCCCGCGCAGGAGTGGCAATGGTGCCTCGATTTCGTCGCGCGCGGCGGCGCGTCGCTGACCGCCTACCCCGACTACCACCGCGTGCAGCCCGACGAAAGCGGCATCTGGCGGGTTCCCGACGCGCGGTTGGCGCGCCGGCATCGCAGCAACATCGGGACCATCGTCAGCGATGCGAGCATGGTCGTGCAGTATCTGAAGGGCGCCCGCATCGGGACGGTGGAAGAGAGTTTTGCGGCGCGATTGCGTCCAGGCAACTGTTTTCTTTTCGGTGGCCGGTTGCTGGAACTGGTGCGCGTGCAGGACATGACGGCGTGGGTCCGGCGCGCGACCACCAAACGCGCGGCGGTGCCGCGCTGGAGCGGCGGACGCATGCAGCTGTCGACGACGCTGGCCGACGCCGTCGTCGAGCAATTGGCGCGTGTCGCGCGCGGCGACGAAGATGCACCCGAACTGCGCGCAGCGCACGCCATGCTGGCGCTGCAGCGCGAATGGTCTGCACTACCGGAGCCCGACACGCTATTGGCCGAAGTATTGCAGTCGCGCGAGGGTACGCATCTTTTTCTCTATCCGTTTGCCGGGCGCCATGTGCACGTGGGCCTGGCAAGTTTGTTCGCCTGGCGCGTGGCGCTGCGGGCGCCGCGAACGTTTTCCATGGCGGTCAACGATTACGGCTTTGAACTACTGTCGGCCGAAGCCATCGACTGGGCCAGTCTGCTGCAGGAACTGCTGGTCGCGCCGGCCGATGACGGCACCCTGATGGAAGAAGTGCTGGCCAGCCTGAACGCGAATGAGCTGGCGCAGCGGCGATTCCGCGAAATCGCCCGTGTCGCGGGGCTGATCTTCCAGAGTCATCCGGGCGAGCAGCGCAGCAGCAAGCAACTGCAAGCGTCGTCGTCGTTGTTTTGGGAAGTTTTCCGCAAGTACGATCCCGCCAACCGGTTGCTGCAGCAGGCTGAGTCCGAACTGCTATCGCAGGAACTCGATATCGGCCGGCTGCGTCACAGCTTGTTGCGCATGGCGCGTCAGTCACTGGTGTACAAGATGTTGGCGCGCCCGACCCCGTTTGCGTTTCCGCTGATGGTGGCGCGCATGCGCGAGCAGTTCAGCAACGAGCAGGTGGCCGATCGCATCACACGTATGCTGGCGCAACTGGAAAAGGCTGCGGGTGGAGGCGACGCCATTGACACGCGGGATGTGCGCTTGACACTGGACTACGGTCGAGACACGCCAGCCAGCCCGGTACCAGCCGGACCCCGCCCTGGGGCGCGTCGCAGCCGCAAGCCGTCCCGGCCACTGCCGCCGCTGTGATGCAGGCGATAACCGGACCTGATCCCGGCGCTGCCCACGCAGTCGCGCGATGGGCAGATGAGACCGTGCATCTGCTGCCCGCCCACGCAATGTTGTGGCCGTCCGGCGGCGTATTGTTCGTGGCCGACCTGCACCTGGGCAAGGCAGCCACGTACCGTGCGTTCGGGCAGCCGGTGCCGTCAGGCAGCACCCTGGACAATCTGCAACGGTTGAGTCGGCTGATTGCTCTGCACGCACCGCGGCAACTGGTGTTCCTGGGCGACTTCCTGCATGGCGCCGCGGGCCGCACGCCGGCGTTGCTCGCGGCACTGCTGGCGTGGCGCGGGCAACATGCGACGCTGATGATGACCTTGGTGCGCGGCAACCACGACCGGCGCGCAGGCAACCCGCCGCCCGAGGCCGGGTTCGAGATCGTGGAAGAGCCCTGGCTGCTCGGCCCATTTGCCTGTTGCCATCACCCGCAGTCCCACGCATCGCATTTCGTGCTCGCCGGACACGAACATCCGGTGCTGCGCCTGCATGGGCCGGCACGGGACCGGCTGCGGCTCCCTTGTTTCGTCCGCACGACACGGCAAGCCATTCTGCCAGCGTTCGGCAATTTCACCGGAGGCCACCCTGTGTTTCCCGGCCCCGAATGCGAGGTGCATGTCGTCGGCGGCGAACGTGTGTGGTTGGTGCCAGCGCAGGCACTTCAACTGCGCGATCGTCTATCGACACGACGCCGTTGACGAGCAACGCCCTGCGGCGCATGGATATTTCAGCCGCCCCCGCCAGCGCTCACTCTGCCGCCCACTCCTGCGTCACCACCTCACCCCGCAGCGAGCGCATCGGCGCCTCGGTGATCCGCACGTCGACCATCTGCCCGACCAGCCGCTGCGGGCCCTTGAACACCACGGCGCGGTTGCATTCGGTGCGTCCGAACAGTTCGGTGGCGTCCTTGCGCGCCGCGCCCTCCACCAACACCCGCTGCACCGTGCCGTGGCGGCTGGTGCTGATGCGTCGCACACTGTCGTCCAGCGTGGCCTGCAGTTGCTGCAACCGCGCCAGTTTCACTGCGTGCGGCGTGTCGTCGTGCAGCGCGGCCGCCGGCGTGCCCGGGCGCGGACTGAAGATGAAGCTGAACGAACTGTCGTAACCCACGTCGTCGACCAGCTTCATCAGCTTGGCGAAGTCGGCATCGGTCTCACCCGGAAAGCCGACGATGAAATCACTGGACAGGGCCAGGTCCGGACGGATGGCGCGCAGCTTGCGCACGGTGGATTTGTACTCCATCGCGGTGTAGCCGCGCTTCATCGCCATCAGGATGCGGTCCGAACCATGCTGCACCGGCAGGTGCAGATGGTTGACCAGTTTGGGCACCCGCGCGTAGACGTCGATCAGCGCCGCCGTGAACTCGTTCGGATGGCTGGTGGTGTAGCGGATGCGTTCGATGCCCGGAATCTCGGCCACGTATTCGATCAGCGTCGCCAGGTCGGCGGTCTCGCCGCTGTCGCCCATCGGCGCCCGGTAGGCATTGACGTTCTGCCCCAGCAGCGTCACCTCGCGCACACCCTGATCGGCCAGCCCGGCAACCTCGACCAGTACATCGTCGAACGGGCGCGAAACCTCCTCGCCGCGGGTATACGGCACGACGCAATAGCTGCAGTACTTGGAGCAGCCTTCCATGATGCTGACGAAAGCGGTCGCGCCCTCGACCCGCGCCGGTGGCAGATGGTCGAACTTTTCGATCTCGGGGAAGCTGATGTCGACCTGTGGCTGGTCTTGCTGCACCCGCTGGCGCAGCAACTGCGGTAACCGATGCAGTGTCTGCGGTCCGAACACCACGTCCACGTATGGCGCTCGCGCGATAATGGCCGCGCCCTCCTGGCTGGCGACACAGCCGCCGACACCAATCTGCACGCCCTTTTTCTTCAGATGGCGCACGCGTCCCAGGTCGGAGAACACCTTCTCCTGCGCCTTCTCGCGCACCGAACAGGTGTTGAACAAGATCAAATCGGCCTCTTCGACATCGGTCGTCGCCTCGTACCCTTCGGCCGCATGCATGACGTCGACCATCTTGTCCGAGTCGTACTCGTTCATCTGGCAGCCAAAGGTCTTGATGAAAACTTTCTTGCTCATGGGGTATCCCGTCAAGCCCTATTGCTTGGGAAATTTCGGCAACTGATTGAACGGCGTCTTGCCGTCGTCGACCTTGGGTTTGTCGGCATCCGATTCGAACACGAAGTTGGTCGTCGTGTCCCAGCCCTTGGGCAATTTGTCGACCTCGGCCTGCGTCAGGATCCAGATGTCGCGCACCAGGCCCTGCTGTTCGAGCACGTAGTTGACCGCAAATTGCTGGCCAATCAGCGCGCCGGACATCAGCAGCAGGTTGTTCGGCCCCCGGATGCGCACGCCCGGCGAAAGCCGCATGGCCATGCCATTGATCTGCACTTCTGGCGGCGCTGTGACCGTCATCACGCCGCGTTTGATATTCGCCGGGAACTGCCGCGTGAAACCTTGTGCGTGCGCACCCGTCGCCAACAATAGACAAGCAACAAGCACGGACAGCGCCCAGGCCGTATAGCGACGCAAGCCAGTGCAGGAAGAAAAAGCGGGACAGCGGGTCATGGTTTACATCCAGGGGCTGCGGAACAAAAAGGGGCACACGGCGCAGGCCTGGCATTGGCCAGGGCGCGCAGGCCGGTATCGCCCCGCAATTCTAGTCGCCCGCGACCTCGGGTTCGCGTGCTGCCAAGTCCGTCTCCACCGTGGTGTCGATCTTGCAAGGACCGAAAATCCGCACCGTGCACGAACTGCAGATGGATTTGTCGAGCCGCGGAAACAGCTGACCGATCACGTCCTCGCCGATCCTGAACTGGTTCTCGGCGCCAATGACCTCGTCCGTGCCACAACGGCGCATCATCTCCTGCGGCTCGTCCTTCATGTTGGCAACGTACAACGCGCCACCCAGCGCCCGGCGCCGCCGCGCCTCCTGTGCCAGCAAATGGGCTCCCTCGAGATCCACGAAACCGATGCCGGTCCCGATCAGCAGCACACTGCGCTGCATCGGGTTGCGCTCGTCGATCCGGCGCAGTTCTGCCGCGACATAGTTGACCGCGCCAAAGAAGATCGGCCCGTTGATGCGCACGATCTTGAGTTGGGGGCAGTCAGGCAGGCCAGTGTCATTGGCAAACCCGGTCGGACCATACAGCTGCAACGGCTTGACGTCCTCGATGCCGGGCTTGGCGGTGCGATTGAGAAACAGCAACAGCGACATCAATACGCCAATGAAAATGGCGTATTGCAGCTGCAGTGTCAGCGTCGCCAGGAAAGTGACACCCATCACCACGGTTTCCTGCCGGCTGACACGCATGACTTCGGCGATATTGCGAAAGTCGATCAAACCCCAGGCCACGATGAACAGGATGCCGGCCATCGCCGGCACTGGCAGGTAACGCGCCAACGGCGCCAGAAACACCACGATCAACAACAGGAAGACCGCCGAGAACACCGCGGCCAGCGGCGTACGCGCGCCCGAGTCGAAATTCAATCCACTGCGGTTGAACGAACCGCTGGACGCGTAGCCGGAGAAAAACGCACCTGTCAGGTTGGACAGGCCCTGCCCGACGAACTCCTGGTTGGCGTCGATGACCTGGCCTGACTTCACGGCGATCGCGCGCGCCACCGAGATGGCCTCGGTCAGCGACAGCAGCGTCACGGCGATGGCCACCGGCGCCAGTTGCTCCAACGCGCCGGGCGATATCGGCGGATACGACAGCGGAGGAAACCCCACGCTCAGTGCGCCCACATTGCCGATCAGCGTCCGGTTGCTGCCCAGCACCAGGTCCAGCAGCGCCGCCACCATGCCGCCGACCACCATGGCCACGATCAGGTACGGCGCCTTGGGCCAGCGACGCCGCGTCAGCACACCGGTGAGCACCGTGACACAGGCCACCGTCGTGACCCAGGGATTGATCTGCGTCACCTGCTGGCCCAGCGCGAACAAGATGCGGTAGACCGACGAGCCGCGCGCGATGTCGATACCGAAAAAATTCTTGACCTGGCTGGCCGCGATCAGCACTGCGGCGCCGGCAGTGAACCCCAGCACCACTGCATGCGACACGAAATTGACCAACGTGCCCAGTCGCAGCAAGCCCATGCTCAGCTTGAACACCCCAACCAGAAAGGTCAGCGTGAGGACCAGTGCGATGTACTGGCTGCTGCCCGGGCTTGCCAGCGGACTGATGGTGGCGAACACGACGATGGAAATCGCCGTCGTCGGTCCCGACACCAAATGCCAGGACGAGCCCCACAGCGCGGCCACGATCGCCGGCAACATGGCCGCATACAGGCCATATTCGGGGGGCATGCCGGCAATGGTGGCAAACGCAACGGCCTGCGGCACCAGCACCAGGCCGCCGGTCAATCCAGCAATCGCATCGGCACGCAAGGTGATCCGGTCCACCATGTGCCACCAGCGCAGGAATGGAAACAACTGGAGCAACCAGGGGGCAGATGAGCGTCGGCGCATGGTCTCGAGGCGATTGTGGGTGCGGATGCGCGGCCCGTCTGTTTCTGCGGATACAGATCATGGCCATCATGGGACGGCCTGATGATACGCGGGCGATCAGTGTGCAAGGGCATCGGGCGATCGGGCCACGACGCCACTGCCGTTGCGCGCGGCGTCGGCCCGGCTCCGCCGGCCTGGCAATTGCAGAGCCGAAAATAACCAAGCCCGCCACCACACCACGCGCGGGTTTTGGTTATCTGACTAGGGAATTCTGGTGGCGCTTCACGGATTCGAACCGCGGACCTGTGGATTATGATTCCATCGCTCTAACCGACTGAGCTAAAGCGCCATCTGCTGACCGTTCCGGTGATCAACCTTGTGGGCCTTTTACCGGAGCCGCAAATTATAACCAGGCTTCGGACCGCTTTTGAGGCCCGGCTGGTTTGCAGTGCCCAGTGCCGGGGCGCCGTCACCGTTTTCAGCGGTTCTTGAACACCGCCTTGCGCTTGTTGACGAAAGCGTCCATGCCTTCCTTCTGGTCGTCGGTGGCAAACAGGGCGTGGAACAGCCGGCGCTCGAAGTGGATGCCGTCGGCCAGGCTGCCTTCGAATGCCTTGTTGACCGACTCCTTGGCCGCCATCGTGGCCAGTTGCGAATAGTCGCAGATCATCAGCGCGGCGGCCAGCGTCTCGTCCATCAACTTGTCGAGCGCAACCACCCGGCTGACCAGCCCGGCGCGCTCGGCTTCGGCGGCGTCCATCATGCGGCCGGTCAGTGCCATGTCCATCGCCTTGGCCTTGCCCACGGCGCGCGGCAGCCGCTGCGTGCCGCCGGCGCCAGGGATGATGCCCAGCTTGATCTCGGGCTGGCCAAAGCGCGCGTTGTCGGCCGCGATGATGAAGTCGCACATCATGGCCAGTTCACAGCCACCGCCCAGTGCAAAACCACTGACCGCGGCGATGACCGGCTTGCGGATCTGGCGGATCTGCTCCCAGTTGCGCGTGATGTAGTCGCCCTGGTAGACGTCGGAGAAGCTGTAGCTGGCCATGGCGCCGATGTCCGCACCGGCGGCAAACGCCTTTTCGCTGCCGGTGACGACCATGCAACCGATGGCGGGATCGGCGTCGAAGGCCTTGAGTGCGGCGCCCAGTTCATCCATCAGCACGTCATTCAGTGCATTGAGCTGCTTGGGGCGGTTCAGGGTGATCACACCCACGCGTTCGGCCTCGGTCCGCACCTGGATCAATTCGTATGTCATCTCGTTGTCGCTCCATTCGGTAGTCTGGCAAATGGCCATCGTAAGGGATATCGCGCACGTGAGCAGGTGGGTTCAATGGTAAATTGCCCTTTTTGAAGAAAGCACATAAGCATGACTGAGACCACGGTGCTCTATCAGGAGCAGGGTGCGGTGGCGATCGCCACGCTGAACCGCCCGCAAAACCTCAACAGCTTCAACCGCCAGATGCACCATGATCTGTGGGCCGCGCTGGACCGCGCCGAAGCCAACCCGCAGATACGGGCACTGGTGATCACCGGTGCCGGGCGGGGTTTCTGCGCGGGTGCTGACCTGTCCGACTTCGACTTCACGCCGGGGCCCGACCTGGTCAAACGGGCCGACCCCGGCCCGGTCATCGAACAGGCGTTCAACCCCACGGTACGCCGTCTGCAGGCATTGCGTTTGCCCAGCATCGCAGCGGTCAATGGCGTTGCCGCCGGCGCCGGGGCTTCGCTGGCCATGACCTGCGACATCGCCATCGCCGCACCAACGGCCAGCTTCATCCAGGCATTCAGCAAGATCGGCCTGGTGCCGGACGCCGGTGGCAGCTGGTTGCTGCCGCAGCGCCTGGGCCTGGCGCGGGCCATGGGCCTGGCACTGACCGGCGACAAGCTGGGCGCCACGCAGGCGCGCGACTGGGGCATGATCTGGGACGTCGCCGACGATCCGCTGGCAGCGGCCTTGGCCATGGCCGAGCGGCTGGCCGCCATGCCGACCCAGGCCCTGGTCGCGACCCGTGCCCTGTTGCGCTCGGCCGGCAACCACACGCTGGATCAGCATCTGAACGTCGAGCGCGACACCCAATCGGCCATGGGTGCGACGCACGACTACATCGAAGGTGTCAGCGCATTTCTGGCCAAAAGACCAGCGGTGTTCACCGGCCAATAACCGATGACGACGCAACCCGCAGCGGCGCAGACAGGCCACCTGACGCAACCCACACGCTCTGGCGCCGCGGATCTGGCCCAGGCCGTGGGCGCGGCGATGTTTGCTGCGGATCACGCGTCACGCGTTTTCATGCAGATGGAATTGCTCAGCTGCGAGCCGGGCCGCGCCCGCATGCGTTTGACGGTGCGCGACGAGTTGCTCAATGGTCACCGCATCTGCCACGGTGGCTTCATTTTCACGCTGGCCGACTCGACCTTCGCATTCGCCTGCAACAGCCACAACAAGGCAACGGTGGCCGCCGGTTGCAGCATCGAGTTTCTCAAGCCTGGGCTGCCGGGCGATGTGCTTACCTGCACCGGCCAGGAGCAGACGCTGCAAGGCCGCCACGGCATCTACGACATGCGGGTCGAGAACCAGCGTGGTGAGGTGGTTGCGATGTTCCGCGGCAAGAGCGCGCAGATTGCCGGCACGGTGTTGCTTGACGCCGCCGACGGCCCGCCATCACCGTTGGCCGGCAGCTGATCGCCGCCGTGCCGCCCTAGCCCGGCCCTGCCGCGCGTCGGGCCAGCCGCTTCAGCGGCCGTCACCCAGCCACGCGGCCAACGCCTTGGCGTCACGCACGGCCAGTCGCCAGGTGGTGATGCCGCGGGGCAGTTTCAGCCGAAGGCGCAATAGCCTGCGATCGCGCGACACCAAGGCCGTCACCGACTGACCCGGCGCCGCAACCATCGGCAGCTCATCGAGACGGCCCAGACGCCAGCCCTGCGCACTGCTGCCGCGACCGATTTCCAGCGCCAGCCACTCGTCGCCTGCGGCAAAACCGGCCAGCTCGGCGGCACCGCCACGCAACACCACCTTGATCTGGACGCTGCCGCCCGACTCGGCGACCCGCAATCCCAGCGCCTGCGCCATCTGGGCCGGCTCTTCCAGCACTGCGACACCATGGCGGGTGAGCTGTTCGTGCAATGGCAACTCACGCGTGCCGTGTACCCAGCGCGTCAGCTCACGGCGCCAGGAGCGGCCTGTCAGTTCGAGCAGAACGCCCAGCAGATCCTGCTCGGTCATCGGCCCACCCGAACAACGTGCCCATAATGCACGCATGATGTCGTCCAGCGTGGTCGCGCCACCTGCGCGCAGGCTCAGATCCAGGCACAAGGCCACACAGGCGCCCTTGGTGTAATAACTCACCGTGGCGTTGGCGGTGTTCTCGTCCTGGCGGTAGTACTTGACCCAGGCATCGAAACTCGCCTGGGCCACCGTCTGCAACTGGCGCCCCGGCGTCTGCAGAACCTGGTTGATGGTCTTGGTCAACAGCCGCAAATAGGTCGTGTCGTCGATCAGCCCGGCGCGACGCAGCAGCAAGTCGTCGTAATAGCTGGTGAATCCTTCGAAGAACCAGAGCAGGTCGGTGTAGTTCTCGCGTCCGTAATCGAAATGCGCAAACTCGGCCGGGCACAGCCGCTTGATGTTCCAGGTGTGGAAATACTCGTGGCTGATCAGTCCCAACAAGGTGGTGTAACCCTCGGGCGGGCGCACATTGACGCCTTTGACCGGCGTGCGCGGCAGATCCTTGCGCGCGGCGATCAGCGCCGTGGAGTTGCGGTGCTCAAGACCGCCGTAAGCATCCTCGACCACATTGAGCATGAACAGGTAGTCCTGGTGTGGCGACCGGTCACCCCGACCGGTGCGGCTACTGTCGCCATGCCAGAAGCGGATCGCGGCCTCGCAGATTTTGCGGGTATCGTCGAGCAGCCGCTGGCCGTCGAAACTCGGCGCCGCACCGGCCACGACGAAGCGGTGGCGCACGCCCCCCACGACGAAATTGCCACTCCAGAACGCGCCCATCTCCACCGGGCAATCCACCAGCTCGTCGTAATTGGCCGCGCCATAGGTACCGAAACCCCGCCGGTTGACCTTGAGCGGCGCCAGTGCAGTCGCCACCTGCCAGCCGGAAAGCCGCTTGTCGGCCACCAGTTCGAGCCGATGCGCCGCCTGCGCCTGCCCATGTACCTGCAGCAACAGGCTGGTGCCATTGAAGAAGCCACGGCTTGGATCCAGCCAGGCCGCACGCACCGAGTTGTCGAGCGCATAGACCTCGTAGGTCACGACCAGCGGACGGTCAGTGGCGCAGTCGACTTTCCAGGTGTTCTTGTCGCACTGGCGCACGGCACACGCCCGCGCGTCCTGGTGCGCAACCAGGCATTGCAGGTTCTTGGAAAACTCGCGTACCAGGTAGCTGCCGGGAATCCAGACCGGCAGGCACAGCGTCTGTTCCTCGGCCGGTTCGGCAATCGTCAAACGGATGCGGAACAGATGGGCATGCAGATCGCCCGGCGCGACCTGATAATCCACAGGTGCACCGGCCGACATGCGCCCGGTCTTCATGCGCAATACCGGAGCCGCAGTCGACGGGAGCTACGGATCATTTCGCGTCGGCGAGGAATTTTTCCACCTGAGCGGCGCTGATGGCGCCGGGAACACGCGACCCGTCAATGAAGAACAGCGTTGGCGTTCCGTTGATCTTGTGCTTGCGCCCGAACTCGACGTTGCGCGTGAGCACCGACACATCGCAGGAGGCCGCGGCGGCAGGCGACTGGTCACGCAGCATGTGGTCCTGCCAGGCCTTGCCCGGGTCTTTGGCGCACCAGATCTTCTTGGATTTCTCCAGCGAATCGGGGCCCAGGATCGGATACAGGAACACATGGATGGTGACGTTGTCGACCTTTTGCAGGTCACGCTCAAAACGCTTGCAATAGCCGCAATTCGGATCCTCGAACATCGCCAGCTTGCGTTTGCCGTTGCCGCGCACGATGGTGAAGGCGTCCTTGACCGGCAAGGCGTCGAAGGCGATCGCCGACAGCTTCTCGACCCGCTCCTCGGTCAGGTTGCGCCGCGCGCGCGTATCGATCATGCTGCCCTGGATCAGGTAGTTGCCTTCAGCGTCGGTATAAAGGATGTCGGTGCCATTGACCCGGATCTCATACAGCCCGTTGATCGGGGTCTTGCTGACCTCGTCGATGGACTGCAGTTGGGGCAGCCGCTCGGCCAGGTTCTTGCGGATGACGGCTTCCTGTGCCGACGCGGACAGGAACGTGGCAACCAGTGCCACGCCCAGTAGACTCTTGAAGAAACTCATATGAAAAATCCCGTCATGGGTAGGGGGCCAACCGGCCATTGATGGAACTCGGGCGGTCTTCGCCCAGGCCCATGGCCTGTCGCGCCACCCACGTCTTGAGCAAACCGCTGGCGTCGAAACCGCGCAGTCCCCAGTTTCGCACGCTTTCCCAGCCGCCTCCGGCGCGGCCGAACAGCTGTTGCAGGCCATCGGTGGCCGTGGCCATGATCGCCACATCGGCCTTGCGCGCACGCTCGTAGCGGCGCAGCATTTTCTCGTCGTCGACACCACGCCAGTAATCACGGCCATGGATCTCCCGCGCCAGCAACTGGGCATCGGCCAGCCCCAGATTCAGACCCTGGCCCGCCAACGGGTGCACCGCATGCGCCGCGTCACCCGCCAGCACCCAGGCCCGCCCGTCCCGCACGCCACTCCATTGCCGGGCCGTGGCCCGCTGCAAGGGCCAGGCCAGGCGCGCGCTCTCCAGGCGCAGGCGACCGAACCGACCCTCGCTGGTGGTGAACAACCGGTCGTCGAACATCTCTTGTGTTGCCCCCAGCCAGTGCGGCGTCTGGTCTGCAGGGATGGACCAGACTGCGGCCAGCAAGTTCCCGCCCTCGCCGCCCATCGGCAACAAGCCGAGGATGTCCTGAGGTGTGAACCATTGGCAGGCCACCTGCTGGTGCGGCAACTCCGCGCTCAGCCGTGCGGCAATCGCGCACTGCCCGTACGGCATCACGTCCTGTTCGACACCGAGCTGTTGGCGTGTCACGCTGGCGCGGCCTTCGCACACGACGGTCAGCGTGGCGTCGACCGCCGCGTCGAGCACACTGATCTGGGGCTGAAAGCGCACTGCCTGGGCCAACCGCGACTCCAGCGACGGAACGTCGACGATCCACGCCAGCGCCGGCACCGCCAGCACGCTGGCGTCGAAATGTACGGCGCCGCCACCGGTTTCCTTGACATGCATCGCTGCCACCGGCGTCACATCCGGCGCTTCGGGCCAGCAACGCAAATCCTCCAGCAAGCTGCGCGCGCGCTGGTTCAGCGCGTACGCGCGAACGTCGACGTGCGCAGTCGGTGCTGGAGCCACGAGCAGGCCGACACGCAGGCGCTCGCGCGCCAGCAGCAATGCCAGCACATGGCCCACGATGCCACCACCGCGAATACAGATATCAAGAGTTCGTGCCATCCCGGGGATTCTAGAAGCCGGTGCACAATGATGCTCAGCTCCGCATCTTCCCCATCGCACCAACCCCATTTGCTGCATCGTGACCACCGCCGAAACCGACTCCGACATCCGGGCACATGTTGCCGGGCTCTATATCTACCCGATCAAGTCGTGCGCCGGTATTGCGCTCGACGAGTCCCTGCTGACCGAGACCGGGTTCGACCTCGATCGGGCCTGGATGGTCGTGGATGCACAGGGTATGTTCGTGACACAGCGCGAACTGCCGCGCATGGCGCTGATCCGGCCGACGCTGCGCAGCGACGACCTGGTGCTCCGCGCGCCCGGCATGCTGGCCCTGCATTTGCGCATCGACGTGGTCGAGGCGGTGACCACTGTGCAAGTCTGGGCCGACAAAGTGCAGGCCTACGACATGGGAGATGTCGCCGCCCAGTGGTTCAGCGACTTCCTGGCGCCGCAACGCCCTGCCGGCGCAGCACCGCGTCCATACCGATTGGTGCGTTTCGACCCTGAGCAGCGCCGGCTCGCCAGCATGAAGTGGACGGCAGGCATCGAGGCGCCCAACCAATTCGTCGACGGCTTCCCACTGCTGGTGACCAGCACCGCATCGCTCGAAGGCCTCAACCGCCGGTTGCGCAGCCAGGGCCTGGCAGAGGTCGAAATGGAACGCTTTCGCCCCAATATCGTGTTAGGTGGACTGGAAGAACACGACGAAGACCGCATCGGTCAGTTGCAAATTGCGACGCAGTCCGGCGCGGTCGTGCTCAAGCCGGTCAAACCTTGTGCACGCTGCCCGATACCCAATATCGATCCGCAAACTGCCGCCAGCGACCCGGCGGTCGGCGACACGCTGCAGACCTATCGGGTCGACCCGCGGGTCGACGGCGGCATCACATTCGGCATGAATGCAATCACACTCGAAGGCTTTGACCAGACTTTGCGTGTCGGCCAATCGGTCCGCGGAAAATTCCTGTTCGACTGAGCAGCGGCGCCGACGCGAGGACGGGCCCAGTTGCGCCGTGGATCCGCCTGGTAGGCCCGTAAGGCCCATGGCTTACACTTGGCCCCCGTTTTCCAGAGGTATTGCATGAGTCTGAAGTGTGGCATCGTCGGCCTGCCGAATGTGGGCAAATCCACCTTGTTCAACGCCTTGACCAAGGCCGGTATCGCGGCGGAAAACTACCCGTTCTGCACCATCGAGCCGAATGTCGGCGTGGTCGAGTTGCCGGATGCGCGGCTGGCGCAGCTGTCCGCGATCGTCAAACCGGAACGCGTGGTTCCGGCCATTGTCGAGTTCGTCGACATTGCCGGGCTGGTGGCTGGTGCCAGCACCGGTGAGGGCCTGGGCAACAAGTTCCTGGCCCATATCCGCGAGACCGACGCCACCGTCAACGTGGTGCGCTGCTTCGAGGACGACAACGTGATCCACGTCGCCGGCAAGATCGATCCGATCTCGGACATCGAGGTGATCCAGACCGAACTCTGCCTGGCCGACCTGACGGCGGTCGAAAAGGCCTTGCACAGGGTCACCAAGACCGCACGCTCGGGCGACAAGGAGTCGATCAAACTGGTGGCGCTGCTGGAGAAATGCCAGGCCGCGCTGAACCAGGCCAGACCGGTACGCACGCTGGACTTCAGCAAAGAGGAGCTCCCGCTGCTCTCGCAGTTCTTCCTGATCACGGCCAAACCGGCGATGTTCGTCGCCAACGTGGCGGAAGATGGATTCGAGAACAACCCTTTTCTTGACCGGCTGCAGGAATACGCCAAGGCGCAAAACGCGCCGGTGGTTGCGATCTGCGCCAAGCTCGAGGCCGAAATGGCCGACATGAGCGACGAGGACCGGCAAATGTTCCTGGAAGAGCTCGGGCAAAGCGAGCCCGGACTGAACCGGCTGATCCGCGCCGCCTTCAAGCTGCTCGGCCTGCAAACGTATTTCACCGCCGGCGTCAAGGAAGTACGCGCCTGGACCATCCATGTCGGCGACACCGGCCCGCAGGCGGCAGGTGTGATCCACACCGACTTCGAAAAGGGCTATATCCGCGCCCAGACCATCGCCTTCGACGACTACATCCACTTCAAGGGCGAGCAAGGCGCCAAGGATGCCGGCAAGATGCGCTCGGAAGGCAAGGAATACGTGGTCAAAGATGGCGATGTGATGAACTTCCTGTTCAGCTCCTGACCGGATTGCCGGATTCTGGTGGCTTTCTTGGAATGTGCAGGGGGCGACCAAGGAAAGCATGTTCGCCATCGGCGATTACGCGGTGGCACCGCGCGGTGAGACCGTCGAACAGGCCAAGGCGCGACGCGACGGTGGCCGCTTCACATTGGCCGAAGCCCGGGACGAACGCACCCGCGCACGTGATCTCGTGAAGCAGGGTGTCAATCCGGCCCATGATCGCCAGCATGCCCGCCTGCGCCGCGACCAGGATGGCGCGACCACCTTCGAGTCCGTGGCACACGAGTGGTTGGCGATGAAGGACTGGGAGTCGGTGCCTAAGAAGCGCCGCCTGGACATGCTGCAGCGCGTGGTGTTCGGCAAGATCGGCCCTCTACCGATCAAGCAGGTCACGCCGATGCGTGTGCTGGACGTACTCACATCCGCCGCACGCCAAAACGGCCCGCGCGTGGCAGCCGAGGCGAAGCGCTCGACGGCGGGCGTATTCGACCTGGCGATGGCCACACTTCGCGCGGAACGCGACCCGGTCTACCCCGTTCGCCGTGCGCTGCCACCCAACAAGACACAGCACAAACGTGCGCTTGAAGTGGATGAAATCGGCCAACTGCTGCGCGACATGGCGGGCCACGGCGGCCGCCACGAGACGCTCGCAGCCTTTCGGCCGATGTGGTTGACGCTGTGCCGTCCGCGCGAGGCAGTCGAGGCGCGCTGGTCCGAGTTCGATCTCGACGCTGCCCTCTGGCAAATACCGGCCGAGCGGACGAAACAACGCAAACCCCATGCCGTCCCACTTCCCCGGCAGGCGGTGGAGTTGCTCATGGCGTTACATGGCGTCACCGGTCGTTGGGAGCACGTTTTCCCTGGGCGGGACAACCACAAGCAACCAATGGCCTTGGCGTCGTTCCGGCAGGCACTGCATGGGCTCGGTTGGAACGGCAAGTACTGCCCGCACGCTACGCGCGCCACCGGCAGCACGCGGCTCAACGAGATGGGCTACCGGCCCGATTGGATCGAGCGCCAGCTCGCGCACCAGGAGCCCAACTCCGTCAGGCGTACTTACAACCATGCCGAGCATTTCGCCGACCGGGTAGTGGTGATGCAGCGGTGGGCGGATCTGCTCGATGAGTGGGAAAAGGCGGCAAGCGAAGGGAAACCTGCCGAGATCGCCGGCAAGCAGCCACAGGCCGGCGACGACTCGGCCTGAGTCGCATGTCAGGCTGCAGGCGCGGTCGCAGATTACAGTGCATAGGAGAATCAAACGGCATGTTGCATGTTTTCGTGCCCACCGGGACGGACTCACCCGCACTGGGTGGTACACCGGGGAGTTCTTTGGGGGGTGTTGGCCTGGCCGACCGCACACTGCGCAGCCGCGGTCCCGCGGCCGGACCTGAAGATCGCCTGGACATCGGGTAAACCCGCACGCTTCGTGGCCCCTCACCGGGCGCTACCCGCGCCAGGCGCAGGCCCTCCCCGCAGCCTGGGGGGCCGGGCCGCTATCACGTCGCCTGCTGAAGATCTCCGCGCGCCGGTACCCGGGGCGGTGCCCGGGCCTCCAGCCCCAGGTGCCTGAGGATCCGCTCTATCACGGGGGCCTCCAGGATGGCGGCAATGATCTTGAGCTCGCCGCCGCAGTTCGGGCAGTGTTCCAGGTCGATCTGGAAAGCGAAGCTTCAGCGAAGACTAACTTGTACTCAAGTTATGTCGTAGCTAAGACGCGCTTGAGCAGCCGGGCCCAGCTGATCCGCACTGGCCTGGAGTGTGCGCAGCCTGGCTCGCTCGCCGTTTGCTCGGATTTACCCGTAGCCTGCTCGGGGCCATGCGGCACTACCAGTGCCCTCAGCTTGGCATTGGGCGCCAGCACCCCGCCCATGTACGGTAACGTTCGGTGTCCGGTAAAGATCGTATGGGGTGCACTAGATCCCTGGATTCCGCTGGATCGCGGCAAGGCGCTGAACCGCGAGATGCCTCAGGCCGAGTTCGAGGCACTTGCTGGCGTGGGCCATCTGCCACAGCTTGAAGCGCCGGATCAGGTGCTGGAGGTGCTTGCCAACTTCCTGAATTGACCTTTGTAACGTCGTGCATGAACTGCGACCGGCGACTCAGCATAGCGCCTGATGGACATCGGCCAGTAGATCGTCGGTATTTTGCGCGCCCCATATGCGAACAAACGATGTCGGGGCGCTCCCGCGCTTCTTGGCAAAGCGTTAGACAAACCCTTCCCGTTCCGCGACCGATCGGGCATCGGCGCACCAGACGTCAATTACAAGGTCGCGCTCTTCATGGTGCACTACGCGGGGCAACATCAGGCCTGCGTGCAAGGTTTGATGAACGTCGTCGCCGTTGAACGCAAAGCCTTCCACGGGATGCCGCCAGTGGCAGGCCAGCACAGTGCCGGCCCCGAGGAGTGATTGCCCAATGCAAACAACGAGATCCGACAACTGTTCGCGTGAAAAGTAGAAGCCGAGTTCGCTGATGACGATGAGGTCGAAACGGTCTTGGGGCCACTCCCGTGGCAATAGCGCCTCGACCACCTCGACATGTCGAAGTTTCGCGACCCGCTGGCGCGCCAGCTCAACCGCGGCCGATACGCCATCGGATCCCTGAAGTCTTTCGCAACGCGTGGCGAGCGCGGCGAGCAACTCTCCGTTGGCGCAACCAGGCTCGTATGCGTTGGAGTACCGGGCTTTCGGCAGACATGCCAGCGTCAGTTCGCGCTTGCGGGTTTCATACCAACGCGTACGGAAGCCCCAGGGATCGTCGTTCGCCTGGAACAAGCTGACGAATGTTTCAAGGTCTGGATCCATCGCTCAATCGGCGAGAAAGTAGTACTCCGACGGGCGGAGCAGGCGTTCCAGGGTTGCTGCCGTGAGAACTGGCGGTGCGCCGGTATCCTGGTGGGTCAATTGGGTTGCATGGGCATTGATGGCCAGTTCCTTGCGCCGAGTCGCATCTGCCGTCAGGCTGAGGCGGCGAAGTTCTTGCCAAGGCACTCGGCGGTCCCCTGGCGTGGCCCAATGCCACATCCAGATCGGGAATTGAAGGTGCCGACAGCCGATGGCGGCGCTCACGCGTCCTGCGATCTCGCCGGTGGCGTCATGATCGGGGTGTCCGTCAAGTTGCCAGGTTGAGCAGACCACATCGCCATGCGCCAACAGCACGCCGAGGCTATCGCCGATGGATGCCCGATATTGATCGACCTTTCCATCCGGCACCCCCAGGCGCACATGTTGTTGCATAGCCAATCCCAGGCGCCGCAAACCCTCCACGCTCTCGGTATGGCGCCGGAGCGCCAATCTTTGCGGCGGCCAGAGCGTCGATCCCGGATGGCTGGCGTCGCCATCTGTGATACTGACAATCAAAACCGCACCACCGCGTGCGGCGATCATTGCCAGCAGCCCGCCGCAGGCAAGCACTTCATCGTCGGGATGCGGCGCAATCACCACCGCACGTGCCCGTGCCGGTACCAATGCCGAGATGTCGCAGGAAAGTAGACGGGAAGACGCCGTCCAATCCCGCCAGGCGCTCTCGGGTGTACCAGCACCAACGATGAGCCGATCACAAACTACAGGGTCCATGGGTTCGGTGCCTGTGTGACGCGTTCACCGAGCGCCGCGAAATCGCGTTCGGCGCCACTTTGCCGCAGGAATACCGGCAGGTCTGCGGCCATTCGCGCGAAGCGTTGGTCTCTGCAGAATGGTTGGGCGCCAAGGGCACGACCCACTTCTTCCATCACCGTGCGCGCGCTGTCCTCGGCACTCAATCGGACCCGCAGCGCGATGCCGCTGGCGTCCTCGAGGGGGTGGTCGTCGATCCAGGTGGCTGCTTGACGAAGCATAGCGGAGGTTTGGCGCAGCGCCACATCCACCTTGCCGAGTGCCGCTTGACGAAATGGGTGGGGGCTGGAAGCGCCGCACTTCGCGTTCGCCTGGTGCAGCGCGGTCGCCAGCATGGTGGCGGCACCATACCAGCACGCCGCAATTCCAGCGCCTCCATGCCAGAAACCGGGCCGCTCAAGGTACGCCCCCTCGCAACCGAGCAACGTGCCCATTGCGTCATCGAAGTACACATCCACGCTGCTACTGGCTGCCATGCCGACCGCCGTCCAGCCTTCGTTCGTGACACGGACCGCGGGTTGATCCAGCGAAACCTTGACAAGGTATGGACCCTTGCCGTCCGCACCCCACGCCGTGAGCAGGGCGTGGGACAACGTCGGCGCGCCCGAGCACCAGAACTTGCGTCCGCGCAAGCGCGCCTGTACGC
>JBDTMH010000047.1:0-23122 GCA_039934375.1 Burkholderiaceae bacterium
CGTGCCTTGATCGGGCCAGGCCTTTCGCTGACCAGGATGGCTTTGAACGGAGCCAAGGGTTGCATTCGATCGGCGACGGTGAACACCTCGAAGGGGCCAGCAAAGTCGAGCACTTCGACATCGTCGAAAACAAAAATGCCGATGAGGCGCTGTTTGGAAGTCATGGTATTCAGTGATGCGTGTGTGGAAGAAGGCGCCGAAGACGCAGCAGTACGAGGCCGCCGAGGACCACGTCGAAGGCCATGCAAAATCCCGGCCACCACCTGGGAACCCCCGCGTTGGCAATGATGTGCGGGTGGAGCAGGTCGAATATGCCATGCCCCACGAGAGCGACGACGACGTACTCCAGCCGGGTCTTGAAACCCAGCACGGCCAGCAGCAGAAACGCGAACCCTGCCACAGACTCAGGCAGCAGCGCATGGTAGTCGGATCCCATCGCGGCGAAGAGCACGTAGTAGGAAGCAACTACGATCGCGACCGTTGGATAAAACGCGCGCTCGTCGGCGAGGCCGGTGATCCCTGCGAATGCAATGAGCGCCAAGGCGAGTGTGATTCCGATCAGGTATTCCATGGTGCTCTTTCAAGGTTGAGGATCACTACTGTCCGGTTAAATGAGCCGTGACATGCCTGAGAGTAAGCATTGGCGCGGGTTTGCGGACGCTTTCATTTGGTGCCGATTTGGCCACTTCGTATTTGTGCTGGACTGTCGGTCGTGACAGTGACTGGTCCAGGTCGGTCGGAGTTGTCATGCATGATGACAACTGCAGGGCCAGGCACAAGGGGAGAACGAATCTGGAAAACATGGCTTTGGCTGCTACTGGTACGCTGAATTGATGAGGCGCTGCAGATCGGGCGGAATCGGCATGCGTTGCAACCCGCTGACGTTGGAGCCGCCGGTATTACCCTGTGGAACCCAACCTGGCCAGGTGAACACGGCCGCAGCAGCCGCGCGCCAGATTTGGCCGATCGCTTCACCAACATCGTGGCGGCCCTTTGCCCACCAGAACATCTGCCAATGCACACGCACGTGTAGAACGGTCGCCGCCTGGCCCATCACGTGTGCGCGCTCCAGATGCCTGAAAGCGCGTTCGGCATCACCGGCAGCATTCGCGCGGTGGGCAGCGTCGAACTCGGCTTGAACGCTGGGGCGGATACGACGTGCGAATCTATACATGTTCTGGCTCCTTGGGCGGCGGGTAGGTTCAGGATGGTATTCTTCCGCTGGGCTCTCGACTTGACTTGAACGTAGCGGCTGATCTCCAAGGGGGCACACGTGACGGGCAACAAACTTGACACAATGGCGCCGGTCCAACCGGAACGAGGCAAAGCGAGCCGAACCATCAAGGCAACCGGCCACATCTACTTCTGGCAGGGTGGGAGCCTTTGGATTGGCAAGGGCCACGGCCTGTCGCAGTGGCACGCCCACCACGCCCACCAGCTTGCGCTTTCACTAGACGGCACATTTCGCTTCCGAAACGACAGAGGCGGTGCTTGGACGCAGTTCGATGCGGCCTTCGTGCCATCACGCTATCCACACGAGTTCGCTCTCGAGGGCGCAACCGTGGCGCATCTTTTTGTCGAACCCGAAAGCGCCGACGGACGCGCCTTGTCGCAGCGTTATGGAGTGTTGGGAATATCAGCCCTGCCTTCACCCAAGGCGCGCGAGTCCGCCTCAATGCTGCTGAGCGCCTTGCAGGGGCAAGCAGATGCAGAAACCATGCGGGCCGCAGGCCGTCAGGCGCTTGCGGGTCTCGCAGATATAAGCGGAGAATCGATCGCCACCAAGCTGGTCGACCCGAGAGTCGCGCGTGCCCTGGAGTACATCCGGCTTCGGGTCCATGCGCCAGTTTCACTTGCCGACGCATCCGCAGCCGCAACTTTGTCGCCGAGTCGCTTTAGACACCTGTTCGTCGAGGAGACGGGAACGTCCTTTCGGTCTTATTTGCTATGGCTTCGGATCAACGTGGCGATCGACGCTGCGATGGCAGGAGCCACATGGACGAATGCGGCACATGACGCAGGATTTGCAGATTCGGCCCATTTGAGCCGAACCCACAAGCGCATGTTCGGCATGGAACCGACGGCCATTCGCCAACCATAAATGGCCGTGAACGACCAGGAGTTGCCATAGAGCAGTGGGTCGCAGACAGCCGGAAGTCCCGCATCCGAGCCATCAGCGACAGTTGTGGCGGCAGACCCTTTGACGCAGAGTCGACGGTTGTGGGGTCGCTATTGCGGCTGCTGGGTGATCCCAACTCATCGGGCTTGCGATGGTCAGTCGGCCTGCGTCGTGCGCGTCGCTCGCACGCAGGCCAAATAGCTGGAGCATGGACACCATCGTTCGTGCAGCGTCCCCGCAAAGATCGTAGTGGCGGCTCAGCCATCTGCCAGCGCCGCTGGGATCGCTTCGGTCAGAAAGTCGTACACCCTTCGTACCAGCCGATTGCCACGGATCTCGCGGTGCACCGCCAACCAGCAAGGCAGCGATGGGATGCCCAGCTGCGGCAACAATGCGACCACGCCAGGCCAGTGGCGAATGTTGTAGCCCGCCACAAAACCGATGCCCGCACCCGTTGCCACCAGCTGTCCATAGGCCACCTGGTCGTCGGTGCGCAGCGCAAAGCTCTCGCGCTGCAACGACAGGCCCTGTTTGGTAAAGCCGCGCACGATGGTTTCGTCGCGGTCGTAGCCGATGAGTCGATGGGCCAGCAGATCCTGCGCCCGGCGCGGTGTGCCGGCGCGGTCCAGATAGCGTTGGTGCGCTGCGGCAACAATCTCGACTTCGGCCAGCTTGCGCGCCACCAAAGAGCCCTGCTGAGGGCGCACCATGCGCACGGCGATATCGGCCTCGCGGCGCAGCAGGTTGGTCAGCTGGTTGCTGGCCACCAATTCAACTGCAATGCCCGGCTCGGTCTGCTGCAGCCGTGCCAGCAGCGGTGGCAGCAGCCATGTGGCCGCCACCTGGCTGGCGCTGATGCGTACGGTGCCGGTGGTAGCGTCGCGGCTCTTGGCCAGGCTGCGCGCCAAGGCAGTGGCGCCGTCTTCCATCTGCCGCGCGGCCTCGGCAATGGCCAACCCGGCGGCGGTGGGTATGACGCCACGACCGGTGCGCTCGAACAGGGGCGCACCAAGCTGCAGCTCGAGTTCGGCGATGTGCCGCGAAAGCGTGGGCTGTTGCGCCTGCAGACGCCGCGCAGCACCCATCAGGCTGCCGGCGTCGAGCACGGCCACGAAGCTCTTCACGAGCGCCCAGTCGAAGTTGTCCATGCCCGTTGATGCCATGCACAAGTGTATAGCTCCCATGCGTAGCCAGGCAGTTGTCAGCTGGGTCGGTGAGACCGAGACTCACGTCATTGCACTCCACCAAGGCCACATCACCATGACCACTGCCGCCCGACCCACCGTTCTCATCCTCGGCGCCAACGGCCGCCTTGGCCTGGCCGCCGCACAGGCGTTCGACGCAGCAGGTTGGAGGGTGCTGGCGCAGGTGCGCCGCGCCGCAGTGGTCGGCATGCCGGCGCGGGCGCGGCTGGTACGCGCGCCGGTGAACGATCTGCAGGCCCTGAGCGCACAAGCCGCAGGCGCTCAGGTGGTGCTGCACGGCCTGAACCCTCCGTACACTCGCTGGGCCAGCGAAGCGCTGCCGCTGGCAAAAGCCGGTATGGACCTGGCACAACAGCTTGGCGCCCGCTTCATGCTGCCAGGAAACGTCTATAACTTCGGCACGCACATGCCGGCGCTGCTGCGCCCCGACACGCCTCAGCTGGCCGATACGCGTAAAGGCCGCATCCGCGTGGCCATGGAGGCCGAGATGCAGCGCCGCTGTGCCGCGGGCATGTTGCGCGCGACGGTATTGCGCGCCGGGGACTTCTTTGGCGCCGGTACGGGCAGCTGGTTCGACCTGGTCATCGCCAAGGGCATCGGCTCGGGCAGGCTGGTCTACCCAGGCCCGCTGGACCTGGCCCATCCATGGGCCTACCTGCCCGATCTGGCGCAGGGCTTCGTTGCCGCGGCACAGGCCGAAGGGCTGCCGTCTTTCGCCAACCTGCACTTTGCCGGCCACACACTGACCGGACACGAGTTTCTCGCGGCGCTCGAAAACGCGGCCAATTCCCTGGGCATGGTCCGGCCAGCCGGCTTCAAGCGGGGCGGCATGCCGTGGGGTTTGATTCGCGCCGGCGGTTTGGTGATTCCGATCTGGCGCGAACTGGCCGAGATGGCCTATCTGTGGCGGCTGCCCCATGCGCTGGACGGTTCCTCCATGGAACCGCTGGCGCTGCCCGCGGCCACCCCCATCGATGCCGCCCTGCGCGCATCACTGTGTGCACTGGGCCGCGACCATGTTGCTGCGGCGCCGACTGCCGCGGCGGCTGGTTAGTACCGGGCCGACAGCCTGATCTGTTCTTGATTCATTCACGGAAGGAGCACTGTCAGGGCTTCCATCACCAACTCTAAAACACCTCGCGCCACCGCCACTGCTGCACCCGAGAAAAACGCGTCGCACGGCCTCGGCGCCCTGCCCATAGTTCTCCCCGGTCAAGGTTGACGGTACAGCGACCTGCGGGTCAGGCCAGATGAGTGACTGAAAAACTACCGGCAGCGAAGGCCTGGACGTGGCGGTCGACACGCAAGCGAGAGCAACTGTTGCAGGCCGACTGGCATCTCTCGATAAGCTCGACCGAAAGGAACGTGGTTGACGCAACAGGGCCAGGCAGGAGTAATATTCCGTCATCCGCCTTGAGGGTTTCCCCATGCGCCGAGTTCAGCGTAGGTTGGTCTTGATTGCAGCTGCTTCGACTCTCTCGGGCCCCGGCGACGCTTGGTCGCAAAAATCGGGTGGGCTTAGGCGAGTTGGGTGGCTAGTTGATTCAACGCGCGAAAGCGTCGCAACTGAAATGGGAGTGTTCGTTTCGCGGTTGCGCGAACTCGGAAATGTTCCCGGACAAACGCTAGAAATCGTTTCCCGTTTTTCCGACGGCGTGCCGGCCCGCCTTCCAGAACTGGCGCGTCAACTCATTGAAGCGCGCGTCGAAGTGGTTTTCGCCCCGAGTGGGCCAGCGGCGGGCGCGTTGCAGCAACTCTCACATCAGGTCGCGATCGTTTTTGTGGCCGGTGACCCGGTCCGCGCCGGTCTGGTTGCAAGCCTGGCGCGGCCCGGGCGAAACGCCACGGGTTTCACCCGAGGGGCCGAATCCATCGCCGCCAAGCGCATGGAAATCCTGTTGGACGCGTTTCCTTCAATCAAGAGAGTCGGCGTGCTGTCGGATTCCAGATCCGATGATGAGCGCGAGCTTTCGATCATCGAGGGTGCCGCAAGACAGCTCAAGGTCGAATTGATCCTGCAGCAGGCGGGCAGTCTCGACCAATACGTTGCGGCGGTCGCGCGGCTGCATGCTGCCGGTGTCAATGGCTACTACGTTATTTTCACGGGGTCTAGCTTTGCGATCAGGCGTGAACTTGCGGCCGCCATCAGTAGGACCCGGTTGCCGGCGATTTACGGTCTGGGTCGATTCGCCGACGATGGGGGGTTGATGGCTTACTCCTGGCGAACGCCGAACGTCGCGGTCAAGGCGGCGGAAATTGTTGACCGGATTCTTCACGGTGCCAGGCCTTCCGAGATCCCGGTGCAGGAGCCAACCATCATCGAGTTGGTCGTCAACTTGGCGACCGCGCGTGAACAGGCACTGGCAATTCGGCCATCGATCCTTCAGCGTGCAGATCGACTGATTGAATAGCAGTTGTTTCAAGCCGACATGCGGCTCTGGGAATGAGTTTTTCAAACGGCATGTTTTCGGCCCCACTTGGACTGGCTCGCCCGCAAAGGGGTGGTGCGTCTGGGACGTTTAGGGGGAAGGTTAGGCCTGGCCGAACGCACTGAGCAGCCGCAGCAGTTTCGGCGGCGCCGCAGGTCCCAACGAGGCACCAGGAAACCACCGGTGATCGGCGTCGACGCTGCGGATCGCAGTCCCGAGTCGTGCACCCATGTCGGCGCAGAGATTCGCCAGTCCGATGGACGGACCAAAGATCCTTCGAGTCCCAGTGAAACTTTTCCTTCTGTCCTACGACAAGCCCCGAGTCGACCCATTAACATTGATCAATTTTGGGGGATCGGCAATGAACAAAGTCCACAACAGCATGACCAGCCATTCGGACAGCGTCGCGGCCGGCCGGGAGCTTGGTCAGGAGTTCCGGCGCGCTTTCGGCGGCGACTCTGCGGACGCCGTCGTTGTATTTGCGTCGGCGAACCACGATTTCGCCGCGCTGCTGGGCACGCTGGCCGACGAAACCGGCACAGAAATGATTGCCGGCGCATCGTCGGCAGGCGAATTCACCCACACCGGGCGCGGCGAAGGCAGTGTCTCGGCGATGGCGTTGCGCTCGGACGAGATGCAATTTTCACTTGGTGTCGGGCGTGACATTGGCGCCAACCCCGCTGCGGCGGCGGCCTCGATCGTGTCCGGATTCCGGGGAATCACGCAGAACTGGAAGCACCATCGCTCCGCCCTTGTCATGGCCGACGCGCTCGCAGGCCATAGCGACGCGCTGGTCGAGGAACTGACGCTGGCCACCGGCGGCAACTACCGCTTTTTCGGTGGTGGCGCCGGTGACGACGGTCGTTTCTCCAAGACCCATGTGTTCGCCGGGCGCGAGGCGTTCTCCGGCGGTGCGGTCGCGCTGGAGATCCTGTCGAATAAGCCGGTCGGCATCGGCGTCGCCCACGGTTGGGAGCCTACCGGTGCCCCGTTGCGCTGCACGGAAGCCCATGGCGCGACTCTCGTCGGCCTCAATGGCGCCCCGGCGGTCGATGTCTTCAAGGACCACGCCCAAAGGACCGGACAGCCGTTTGACGTCAAGGACCCGCTGCCGTTCTTTCTGCACAATGTGCTTGGCATCAAGGCGCCAGAAGGTTACCGGCTTCGTGTGCCGCTGGCGATCGGGCCAAACGGCGAGATCGAATGCGCAGCCGCGGTGCCCGAAGGTGCCCTCGTGCACGTGATGCAGACGAACAACCAGAGCGCTGTCTTGGCGGCGCGGCAGGCGACGCGCGCTGCGCTAGCCGCGCTGGACGGGTTGTCACCCGCCGGCGCCTTTGTGTTCGACTGCGTCGCGACGCGGCTGCGTCTGGGGCGTGCCTTCGAGGATGAACTTGCCGCCTGTGCCTCGATGCTTGGCCCCGGCGGGTTCGTCGGCTGCAACACCTACGGCCAGATCGCCCGTTCGGAAGGCCAGTTCGGCGGTTTCCACAACTGCACTGCCGTTGTCTGTGCTTTGCCACAGTAACGCAAGTCCCCGTGACCATCGACGACGGGCTCTTTGATGCGCTTGCCGAGCCTGCTCGCAGGCAGTTCGCGGCGACGCAGCTAGCGCGTGCCCTTGGCTGCGAGGAGCTGTTGCTGTTCGTTGTCGACCGCGACACAGGTGTTTTCGTGCCGGCGCCGGGCATGCACAAAACCCTGCACGGAGGGCCTCGTTGGCGGGAATTGCTCCACACCTGTGCCCGCTCCGGCTCGCACCAATGTGACGTCGACCTGCCCGCCTCGACCCTGCGCCCGGCGAGTTGCGTGTCGACCGGTTCAAGCGTTGCAGTGGCCGTCGGCGGCAAACCAGTCCGTGAGGGGTGGGACGCGTTGCGCCGGCGTATGCCGTTGATCGGTGCACTGTTTCTGACCGAACAGAACATGCGACTGCAACAAAGCCAGGCGGCGATGGCACAAGAGGGAGCCGCACGGGCGCTGTCACTGGCCAAGGCGCTCGACGCGGCGCGCGCCGCGGCCGGTGACCTCAACAAGAAACTGCAGGAAGAACACCGTCGCAAGGATGAGTTCCTGGCGATGCTCGCGCACGAATTGCGCAATCCGCTGGCCCCCCTTGTCAACTCGGTCGCAATCCTGCGTCGTACTGGTCAAGCCGGCCCGTCCGGCCTGCCACGGATTCTGGACATCATGGAGCGGCAGATCTCGCAGCTATCCAGACTGGTCGACGACCTGCTCGACGTGTCGCGTGTCAGCCGCGGTGCAATCACGCTGCAACGCGAGACGCTGGCACTCGCCGACGTGATGCAGGCGGCCATCGAGACAGTAACGCCGATGGTGGAGACCAAAAGGCACCGGTTGACGACCCACGGCCTGCAACACCAAACCCATCTCGTCGGTGACCGCACGCGCCTGATCCAGGTGTTTTCGAACCTGCTGCAAAATGCCGCGAAATACACGCCGGCCGGCGGCGCAATGGACATCGAGCTGGTCCGGGACGCTGACCGGGTCTCGGTGAAGATCAAGGACAACGGCGTCGGCATCCCTGCAGAGATGCAGGCGCCGGTATTCGAGCTATTCACGCAGGCGCACGCGGCGATCGACCGCGCGGAGGGTGGGCTGGGCATCGGACTGACGCTGGCGCGCACGCTGGTCAACCTGCACGGCGGCGAGTTGTCCGTCTACAGCGCCGGGCTTGGCTCGGGCAGTGTGTTCACGGTCCATCTGCCACTGGCCGACGCGGCGATGTCGGACGCAGCTCCGCAGTCCGAACCGCGTTCGATTTCGCAGGGCCCGCCGGCCCGTGTGGTTCGCGTCTTGATCGTGGAAGACAACCCTGACGTCTCTGCCACGATAGCGGAGCTGTTGCAGCACATGCAGGCACAAGTGCGGGTAGCCCACGATGGCGAGCAAGCGCTCACAACCGCCAAGGAATTCGATCCCGAACTGGTATTGCTCGACATCGGCTTGCCGGGAATGAGCGGCTACGAGGTGGCGTCGCGCCTGCGCTCCGAAATCGGCGGCCACCTGCGGTTGGTCGCCTTGACAGGTTACGGTTCGCCAGCCGATCGTGAGCGCGCGCGCCGGGCCGGCTTCGACGACCATCTTGTCAAACCAGCGTCACCGGAAACCCTGCAGCGGATCCTGCGACAGATCAGTGACCACGCCTGATGGGTCGTGGCGAACCCGCGCAGCGTGCGATCGCGAAAGCTCGCGAATGGACGGTCGAGGCCACAAGCGATCCAGCCTCCCCCACGCTGTTGGTATTTCGATTCAGGCGTTGGGTTATGAGCGATGTGCAAAGGCATTCGCTGTAGGCTCAAGAAACTGGCGCAAGGGTCACGTGAGCGACCGCCTTCGAGTGTCTCAACGCCGCTATGAGACCGACTCTTTTGGGTCGGCAGGAGTCCGACAAATTCGAAAGTTGTACTTCCGCTTTCGCAGCAAATAGCCTTTCCACGGCGGCGAATCGAAGATCCGCAACGATTTGCGGATATTAAGCTCCACTGAACGCCGGCACCAGTTCACAAATTGAAGTCGTACCCGATCGTCAACGGCGCATGGTCGGAGAATTTTTCACCCTTGTAGATCGAAGCAGTCGGGCCCTTGGAAGCGAGGTCGGACGTCGCCAGGTCGTGGATGCTGGCGCAAAAACCCTCGATTGCAAAAAGGGTCGGTTGAATCTCTGCTTGCCGTTCGGGAGAAGCGATTAGGCCAACAAATGGGGTACTCAGGAAGCACCTCAAGAAACTCAGGGCCTGGCAGCAACCTCAGCCGGCCGCGGCGGCAGGTACACCGAGATGGCCTCGCGATACTGCTTCCCATCCTGCTCGAAGGCCGCCGGCTTGCAGGCACCCACATGAACCATTCCACAAGCGGTCATGCTCACGCCCTTGAGCCTTGACTTCGGCAAGGCGCAAACCCGCCGTTGGGCTGTCAGCGTCTCCCGCGCTGGTCGGCTGTGGGGCGGACTGCACACATAAGAGACCGGCTGTTGCGCAAACAGGTTGCCGAAAAACGTGCCTTCGTAAAGCGAATATTGTTGCGCCTCCGCTGGCGAAACCTGCAGGCTGGGGGCCTGGCTGGGGAAACGCGAACGCATCGAGATCTGGACGGCGACGCCGAAGTGATTGGTACGCGCCAGCATGCAAGCACTGACCCAGCGTTGTTCCTCCGGTGTCATGGCGCGTGCCTGCCAGTCAGGAGCCAGCCCCATGCCGCCGGGAAATTCGTAGGACACGCCTTGATGATCAGCCGTCAACACCGTGTGCTCGTCCAGCGCGCAGCTCGTCAGATACTTCAGAGTGTTTCGCGCTTCGGGGGTCGATGCCATGCGCGAGTCGGCCAGTGACAGCCGTTGCGCAGCGGTGTCAGCCGCTGCGGCGACCGCGGCCGCCAGTAGCGCTGCGGCAAAGGCGAGGAGAAACGGCCCGCCCGTTGCCACTATCCGCGCTCTTCAGCGGGCCAGGGGCTGGCTGGCAAGCTGCTGCAGTGATGGCAGGTCGGCAGGGTGTTGGGTCTGGACGCCGTTGGTTCGTATCCCATTGGTCCGTATCCCATTGGTCCTCAGGCCATTGAGCTCAAGGCCATTGGTCCGCAAGCCGTTTGCCTGGATGCCGTTGGTTCGAAAGCCATTGGTCTCCAGACCATTGCCCGCGAGCTTGGCATGGGCCGCCCCGGCAGAGATCAAAGCTATCAGGGCCATGGCACGGAAGACATTTCGCATGATCGACTCCATCAATTTCAGAACCCGTTGCAGGTGACTTGATTTCGCCAAGACCGCTTGAACCGGTCTGCCAGCCAAGCACTTGGACGGCTGGTGAAGGCAGTTTAGTCTCAAGGTTTCGCAGCGCAATGCTGCTTGATTACTGCTCGCCACCATTTCCGGGAGAATTTCACGATCGATGCATTTCAAAGCTGCTCGCCCATGTCCGCCGTGAAATCAGCCACCGAACTGGCTGCGGCCACCGGAAAACCCCATCTGAATGGGGACGCCAAGTCACGCGCAGCCCCGGCCCGCTTGCTGGCCGAGGAGATCGAGTTGCGCGGGGCATCTCGAACGTGTTGCCCAGTTGCACCGAGAGCGGCCGCTGGGCAGCCAACCGCCGGCCCTTTGATTCAGCAACGAAGATGGCAAGACTGCAGGCTTGACGGTCTCTCCGCTTCCGTATGACACGCTGGTACCCGTTCGTGCGCTTCTATCGCACCCTTGAACATCAACAGGCTGTTTTTCCTCGGTGTCATGCCCGAGGTATAGACCAGGTCTCCATGCCGCTTTGCCGCGACGTAATTTCCTTGCGGAATGGGTCGGAGCGTCATTTCCGATATCTTTCGATCAAGGCACAGATTCGCTCGATAGCCTGATGCGCAGCGTCCCGATCTTGAGAAAAGTTAAAGCGAATGCTGTCGGTTGAATAGGGCCCGAATTCTGATCCGGGTGTGACAACCACGCCAGCCTGATCGCGCAAGATCGTGACGAAATTCAAGGTGCTGGCAGCGAGTTCAGGCAAGCGCGGGAACAGGTAGCTACCGGCCTGAGGCGTGCGGACGTCCAGCCCATCAACGGCGCGGAGCCGGGAAAGCAAAGCATCGCGGATTTCTTGGTGAAGCGCAATCCGTTGCTGCAACCAGCCTGCGGGTTCCGCAAACCACGTCCGAAGCACCGATTGGCTGTAACCTCCGGCACGCAAAGCGACGATGGCCTGGAGCTTTTCCATCCGATCAATCAGTGCGCTCGTCCCAAATGCACTGCCCACCCGGTAACCGCTGAGAGATTCCAACTTGGAGGGACCGATGATGGTGATCACGTTTTCTGGGGCGTGGGGGTTGGCCCGCAGATGTGCATAGCTATTTCCAGAGTAAACGAGCCGAGAATAAAGTTCATCGACGATCAACGTGGCGGCGTGCCTTCGCGCCAGACGCGCAATATCGTTGATTTCCTCATGGGAATAAACGACGCCCACAGGGTTGTTCGGATTGGAGAAAACGAAAACCTTGGCTCCGGCTTTGAATGCATCCTCCAGTTGGCCCAAATCCAGACCCGCATTTTCGGTTGCGGCAAGATAGTTCAACTTCACAGGCACGATCTCGGCGCCAAGAAATTGGACCAACTTGCGGTTGGCAAAATAGTCGGGCTGCACGATCGCGACCTTGTCGCCGGCCGTAACACATGAGGCGACGGCCAGAAAAAGCGCACCCTGGGTACCTTGGGTGATGATGAGCCCGTCGTCGGATGAGACCGGTGCGCCAGTGAATTCGGCAAGTTTGGCGGCAAGGTGATCACGGATGTTCTTCTTTCCGCGGTATTCGGTGTAGGCCTGTTCGGCACCAGCTTGGACACCTGCGACGAACGCTTCAAATGCACCGGGAGTGGGCTCGAAAGCATTGACATCACCATGGGAAAAATCGACGGGTTTGCCGGCAATCGGGCCGCCACGCAGCAAAGAACCTAAATTGCCTGCCTTCTGGCGCCCCTCCTGACCTGGCGCGTTGTCGGTTGCAAGCATGGCAAATTTGACTTCAATACTGCTCATGGCACATCCAGTGTTCGGTTGGTTTATTTCGCGTTGCGCATTCTAGAAAGTGTTGCACTAAGTGGGGCTCGGGTGAGGCACGCTTTCTGTGCACAGCGAAGGCACTACGCTGCGACCTGGCAAACGCATCCATGCTGATATAGATGCCGCGCCGTCATTTTTCGGCGGGTGGAGCGCGAGAGCTGAACTTTAGAGGTCAAAAGACGATATAACAAATAAATTTAATAAGCTTTAAAAGATGTTTTTAATATCTTTATTGGTAATGGTTATTTGCTCGCGGTGGCTTGCAGCGATTCTTTGCAGGCCTCCACAAAGGCCCGGATCAGTGCCAACCTAGGGCTGGCCTGGCCCCACAGTAGGCCAACCTTGCGCTGCTCCGCGCTCCGTGGCAATAGAAATTTCTGAACCGCGTTATCGGCTGGCCAAGGGGTTGCCCAGTCCGGTACGATGGACACGCCCAAGCCGCAGTGCACCATGCACACGATGGCGTCCAGCGCGTCAATTTCCAGCCGTTGCTGCACGCGAATTTGTTCCGCGATCAGGTAGCGATCCACCATCTGCCCGCCCCAATGGTTTCGGTCGTAGCGCACAAATGCCTGCTGGGTCAAGGTGTCATGCGGATCGTGCACCACCATCCCGGGCGGCGCGATCAGGATCAGCGGTTCTACGCGCAAGGTATGCCATGCACAGGACTTGGGGATGGCGAAGTGCGGCTCGATCAAGATTGCCGCGTCGATCTCGCCCGACACGACCAGGTGATACAACTCGACCGATGAGCCGGGCCGAATATGCAATGTGATTTGGCGATGCCGCTGTTCCAGACGTGCCACCACCTTGGGCATCATGCCGGTCAAGGCGCTGGCGATCGCGCCCAATCGCAACTCACCCTGGGGCATGTCGTTGGCGGCGATGGCGCGCAGGTCTCGCGCGTCGCGCACCAGATTGCGGGCCTGCGTCAGCACTGCCAGACCGGCAGGCGTTGGGCGCACCGTGCGCCCGGCACGAACGACCAGAGCATTGCCAATTTCTTGCTCCAACGCCCTGAGTTGCTGCGCCACCGCGGCGGGTGTCAGGTTGAGCCGCCTCGCGGCCTCTGCAATTGACCCCTTCTCCGCGACGATCACAAAACTTTCCAGGAAGCGCGTGTCCATAACAAACATTACCAATCTTTTGAAGTCATATAAATATACATTTGCAATGCCATTGCATGACAACATAATCGCGCTGGAAGTTTGTAGACGCGTATATTGCTCAGAGGCACTCACCCATCACATTGACTCGTTTTGAAATTTAAGCTATTGAAATTTTCCTGGTATGACGCTTCGGCGTTCGGCCCGGCTAGCCGGCTGGAATCCTGGAGAGAGAGTTCGTCTGCGCGCGTGGCTGATGCCGGCGGCAGCGTCGGGGCCGGGAATGGTGGGGCAGCAAGACTGTGATCAACGTGGGCGTCTCTCTGCCGAACGCATATGCCAGCGAAGGGAACATGCACGGTGGTGCAGCCCTGGTAGGCGAGCCGAGCCGATCCGGCCATGCAACCAAGCTTTTGGAAGTTCGGGATCTCAAGGCAAAGTTCTACACAGTAGACGGTGTCGTCAACGCCCTCAACGGAGTCTCGTATTCGGTTGACAAGGGGGAGTGCTTGGCCATAGTCGGCGAAAGCGGGAGTGGCAAGACGGTTGGAGTGCTCTCTATCCTGCGATTGATCCAGTCGCCACCCGGACGCATCGTCGGCGGCAACATCTTTTTCAGGGGAGACGATCTACTTACCCTAGGCGAACGTGCATTGAGGGACATCCGGGGCGGAGCCATCGCCTTCATATTCCAGGACCCAATGACATCGCTGAATCCGGTTATGCGGATCGGGGCGCAAATCACGGAAAACATCTTGGCGCACGAGCGCCTTACCCATAGGCAGGCGCGCTCCAAGGCGGTGGACTTGCTGGCCAAGACCGGAATTCCGACGCCGGCCAAACGGCTGGACGATTATCCCCACCAGTTCTCGGGTGGCATGCGACAGCGCGTGATGATTGCAATGGCGCTCTCGTCGTCGCCCCAACTCATCATTGCCGACGAGCCAACGACCGCACTGGATGTCACCATACAGGCGCAAATCGTCGAACTGGTCAAGAAACTGCAGTCCGAACTGGGTACCGCTGTCATCTGGATTTCACACGACCTCGGTGTGGTTGCCCGTCTCGCTGACACGGTCGCCGTGATGTATGCGGGGTACATTGTGGAGATGGCTCCCGTGGACGAGTTATATGCGCGGCCCGCTCACCCTTACACGATAGGCCTTCTCAACTCGCTGCCGCGCCTCGATGCTCGCGTCAAGACAAAGTTGCAGGCTATCGCAGGTCTGCCGCCCAATATGATCGGGGAACGGATGGGCTGCCCCTTTGTGTCACGCTGCCGCTTCGCGAGCCAGCGCTGCCGCGACGAAAACCCGGCTCTCGCCGAGGTTGCTCCCGCTCACGCGGTTGCCTGCTGGCATGAGCAATCGACCCACGCAGGGCTCGGACAATGAGCGAAGAGGTCCTGGTTCGCGTCAAAGATTTGAAGGTGCATTTCCCCATACGCGGCGGTGTGCTGAACCGTGTCGTAGGCGCCGTAAGGGCGGTGGACGGAATCAGTTTCGATATCGTGAAAGGTGAGACGCTGGGCCTGGTCGGTGAAAGCGGCTGCGGCAAGACCACGGCCGGGCGCGCGATTCTGAATTTGTACCATCCGACCGCGGGAGATGTTGCGTTTCGTGGCATCGATCTCGGCAAGGAAAGTGCTGAGAACGTGCGCCGCTTGAGACGGCACATGCAAATGATCTTCCAGGACCCATACGCCTCGCTCAACCCGCATATGCGCGTCGGGGAAATCATCGCGCGGCCTTTGCGCGTGCACGGACTGGTCAAAACCGCCAACGAGGAAAAGAATCTGGTGTCCGAGATCATGGAAAAGGTTGGCCTCGACGTTTCCTTTCGGGACCGGTATCCGCACGAATTCTCCGGTGGCCAGCGCCAACGGATTGGAATTGCCCGGGCACTGGCTACATCGCCCGATTTCATTGTGTGCGACGAGGCGATTTCGGCGCTCGACGTTTCAATCCAGGCGCAGATCATCAACCTGCTCGAACAGCTACGCGATGATCTCGGCCTGACCTACCTGTTCATCGCGCACGATCTCAGCATGGTGCGGTACATCTCGACGCGTGTAGGGGTGATGTATGTGGGCAAGCTGATGGAGCTGGCTGCGAGCGACGATCTCTATGAAAACCCGCTACATCCTTACACCAAAGCCCTCCTGTCGGCGATCCCGATCCCCGACCCGCCGCTGGAGCGGCTACGCCAACGCATCTTGCTGGAAGGCGATCTGCCCAGCTCTATCAATCCACCAGTTGGCTGCCGTTTCAGCTCCCGCTGTTCACTGGCGACCGATCACTGCCGAACTGTTGAACCGGAATTCCGCGAAGCCAGCACGAGGCACTGGGTTGCCTGTCACCTGGTTTAAATAGCTCAAATGCGTTACGCCATTCGCCGCTTGCTGCAATCCCTGATCGTCGTCTTCGGCGTCAGCGTGGTTGCCTTCGGAATGCTGTTCATGACCGGAGACCCCGCCGAGGTCATTCTGGGGGAGCAGGCTGACCGGATGACTGTGCAGCAAATCCAGGTGTTCCGCGTGAAGATGGGCTTCGACCGTCCCTGGTACGTGCAATACGCAAGTTTTGTAGGCAAGGCGCTGCAGGGCGATTTCGGTGATTCCTTCGTACGCCACCAACCCGCCTTCGACGTGATCACGGACAAGTTGCCCGCGACTATTAAACTGGCTTCCGCCGCATTTGTACTGTCGTTGCTGATTTCGATCCCGCTCGGCGTTTTGTCCGCGATGAACCCGCACAAGTCGATCGACCGAATCGCCACGGTCCTGGCCATTGTCGGTCAGTCGATCCCGGGTTTCTGGCTCGGCATCCTGCTGATACTCTTTTTTGGAGTCCATCTCAAGTGGTTGCCGATCTCCGGCAGCGGCACATGGCAGCACCTCGTCATGCCGGCGATCGCGCTCGCCGCATTTCCCATTGCCCGAAACATGCGGCTGACGCGTTCCTCGATGCTTGATGTCATGCAGCGCGACTTTGTCCGTACGGCGCGCGCCAAAGGAATCTCTGAAACCCGCGTCGTCTATGCGCATGTCCTGCGCAACTCGCTGCTGCCGATCGTCACCGCGATCGGCCTTGAAGCCGGTTTCCTGCTGGGTGGCTCGGTCATAACGGAGACGATCTTCGGCTGGCCAGGCGTGGGGCGTGAGATCGTTTCGGCGATCGGATCCAAGGATTTTTACGTGGTCCAGGCCGGGGTGATCATGCTGGCGCTGATTTTCTCGGCCGTGAATCTGCTTATCGACATTGCTTATTCCTGGATCGATCCTCGCATCAGGTACGGCTCATGACGCAACCCGATTACACGCCAGCGGAAGACGTCGTGCCGGTGACCGGAAGTGCAGGTGCCTTGGCGACCACCGTCGCGCGACCAAAGGTGAGCCAGCTTCTGCCGCGGCTTCTTCGGAGCAAAGCGGCTTTGATGAGCTTGTTTATCATTTTGCTCGTGCTGTTCGCCGCGGTCGCTGCACCTTGGGTAGCGCCGCAAGATCCTTCGGTCATCAAGCTGATTCAGCGGATCAAACCGCCGCTTTATACCAACAGCGCTGGCGTCACATATTTACTGGGCACGGACGCGCTGGGTCGCGACGTGTTCAGCCGGCTCATCTACGGTGCTCGTGTGTCGCTGGCGGTGGGACTGTCGGCGGTGCTCATATCAGGCGTGGTCGGGCTGCTGATTGGATTGCTGTCCGGCTATTTTGGTGGTTTGGTCGATGAAGTGTTCATGCGCATTTGCGATATCCAGCTGTCCTTTCCGACCATCCTGCTTGCACTCACGATCATGGCCGTGCTCGGCAGCGGACTGGACAAACTGATACTGGTCCTCGGACTGACAGGCTGGGTTCAGTACGGCCGGATCGTGCGTAGCCAAGTATTGGCTATCAAGAACGACGAGTTTGTGCTTGCGGCGCGGGCTACGGGCGAAAGGCAATGGCGCATCCTGTTCCAGCACATCCTGCCAAACATCTGGAGCCCCGTCATCGTGATCGCCAGCTTTACCGTGGCCAGCAACATCGTGGCCGAAGCGTCGCTCAGCTTTCTCGGCGTCGGGGTTCCCCCAAGCGTTCCGAGCTGGGGCACCATATTGTCCGACGGCCGTCAATATATCGGTGTAGCGGATTGGCTCACCATTCCAGCCGGCATTGCAATCTCACTGACTGTTCTGTCGATCAACATTCTGGGAGATTGGCTGAGAGACTATCTCGACCCGAGGTTGAAGAATATCGTTTGAGCAGACTTGTTCCCATCGATCCCGAAACCATTCATTCACAAAGGAAGTTCGCCATGAATCCGATACGCGCAATCCAGAAGTCGATCATTGCCCTCGGGATAGCCCTGGGTGTTCTCGCAAGTGCTCCGGCATTTTCAGCAGGCAAGCCAGTTGTGTTTCTGGACAATGTCGAGCCGATCGGGTTGGACCCGATGTTCGCATCGGCCAGTCCAGGCATCATGTTGTCAATTCACGAGACGCTGTTTCGCCTTGACAACGACGGCAAGGTCGTGCCTGCCGTGGCCGAATCCATCAAGCTGGTCAACCCGCTCACCTGGGAAATCAAGATCCGGCCGGGCCTCGTTTTCCACAACGGTGAGCCAATCAATGCCGACGCTGTCGTCTTCACATTCACACGTGCCAAGACACTGTTCGCCGCAGGCAAGGGCGACCTGAACTTTGCGCTCGGCGCCCTCAAATACGACCGCATGGAGAAGATCGACAACCTCACTACCCGCATCGTGATGCAGGTACCGGACCCGATCATCACCTCCCACATGGTCAATCCGGAGCTGTCGATACTTCCGCCTAAATACTATTCGGAAAACCCGCCGGAAAAGGTGGTTTTCGCACCGGTGGGCGCTGGCGGGTACCGATTCGTTTCTTACAAACCCGGTGAAGGCCTGGTGTTGAAAGCCTTCGACAAATATCGGCTGGGCAAGCCACCGGTAGACGACGTGATCGTCAAGGCCGTTCCCGAGGTCGCCACGCGCATCAGCGAACTCAAGGCGGGTTCCGCCGACCTCATGGTGGGGGTACCGCCGGACCTGAAGGCAGACCTGGAAAGAGCGGGCGTGAACGTGATCGTGGCGCCGAGTTATCGGCGGCTGTTCATCAACATCAAGCAAGGCCTTCACCCCGCCTTGGCGGACGTGCGCGTACGGCAGGCGATGAACTACGCAGTGGATTGCGACGAGATTGCAACCGGGCTGTTTGGCGGCATGGCCAAGTGTTCCATCGACCTCGTCAACTCTCCCAACCACAACCCCAACCTGAAGCCTTACGCTTTCAATCCGACCAAGGCGAAGCAACTTCTGACCGAGGCCGGCTGGGTTCCGGGCGCCGATGGCGTCCGCGTCAAGAACGGCGTACGTCTGTCGCTCAACTTCGACACCACCAACGGCTCCTACCTGGCGGACAAGGAGGTTGCGCAGGTGATGGCCGATTCATGGAAAGCGGTCGGGATCGAGATCAAGGACCTGCGAGTCATCAGCAACGCAGTCAGTGCGCAGATGCGTGCCAAGCAGGGGGCAGGGTTTCGCGACCTGATGAACAGCTCGTCCGGACCCGACTACACCTGTCAGGGCGATCTGCTGCTGGTACAGAAGGACTCGGGTTCCAACCGCATGAGCTGGGTGGACGAGAAGTTCGAAACCATGTTCAAGGCCTTCAGCCAGGAGTTTGACCAGACCAAATGGCCGGCGATGTGCAATGCTGCTCAAGCCTATGTTGCCGAACAGGCGCCGGTGATTTGGATGTTCCCGGAGCCTACTTTGTACGGCGTATCGAAACGCCTGACGTACCAGGCGCGGCCGGATGGGCGGGTCTATCTGAACCTGGTGCTCAAAGGCGTGAAAGACTGACTCTGACCCTTACCTCCGATGTCCAAACTTCGCATATTCATAACATCTCCGCTGGAACCTGAAAACGTCGAGCGCATTCGCAAAGTCGCTCCGCACCAGCTTGAGGTGATTCATGAAACCGATCTCCTGCCGCCGATTCGTTATGTGGCCGATCACGTAGGGCAACCGTTCACGCGTACTCCCGAACAGGAACGCCGCTGGACGGACGCGCTTGCCAGTGCCGACATCTTCTGGGACTTGCCCCGCAAGCCGGAATACGTTGCGCTTGCGAAGCAGCTGAAATGGATCCAGACGACCAGCACCGGAGTCGGGCAGGCCGTCAAAGCGTTTGGTCTCGACAAATCCGAGGTCATCGTCACCACGGCGCGCGGCGTTCATGCGGGCCCGCTGGCCGAGTTTGCTTTCATGGCGCTGCTCAGCCATTGGCGTGGATTGGCGTATCTGCAGGCTGAACAGCAACAGCGTCGCTGGACCCGTTATTGCGGCGATGAGGTGGCAGGTCGCCGCATCGTGATCGTCGGCGCGGGAGATCTGGCGCGTGGCATCGCGCAGCGCGCCCGCGCTTTCGAGCTGCATGTAACCGCGATTGGCCGCACCGCTGGCAAGGGACGCAGCCATGATGGACTGTTTGATGAAATCAAGGCGCGCGATGGTTTGCATGCGGCGCTGGCGCAGGCTGACGCCACCATCGTCACCGTGCCGCATACGGCTGAAACAGAGCGGATGATCAATGCTGCGGCCATTGCCGCGATGAAGAAGAACAGCGCGTTCGTCAATATCGCGCGGGGACAGGTCGTCGACGAACCGGCACTGATAGAAGCGCTGCGCTCCGGCCACCTCGGCTTCGCGGCGCTGGATGTCGCCACGGTGGAGCCGCTGCCACAGGAGAGTCCTTTGTGGACTCTGCCCAATGTGCTCATGAGCCCCCATTCCGCAAGCACGGTCTCCAGCGAGAACGCCAAAATCACCGACATTTTTTGCGGGAACCTGCGTTGCTGGCTCGACGGTCGTTTGGATGAGATGCGCAATATCTTTGACAAGCGGGTTCTGTATTGACAGCGCCACGCACACACAACCAAAACCAGAGAAGCGCAGATGCCCAAAATTCCGCTGTTCATCACTTCGCCGCTGGAAACGGAACTGGTCGCGAAGATTCGCGCAGTAGCTCCCGAACGGATCGAAATAATCCACGAACCCGATCTGTATCCTCCCCTGCGCTATATCTGCGATCACAAGGGCGTGTCGACCTTTACGCGAACGGCTGAGCAGACAGCACGATGGCGTGCGGCACTGGCGCGTGCCGAGATCCTGTTTGACTATCCGCTTCCACCGGCGGACGGTCCGGGGGACATTGTCTTTGCGAAAAACGCCAAATGGATGCAATGCAGCAGCAGCGGCGTGGCTGAAATGGTCAGGAAAACCGGCCTGGAGACATCGGACATCATCATCACCACGGCACGGGGCGTTCATTCCGGCCCCCTTGCTGAATGGACCTTCATGGCCTTGTTGATGCATTTTCGGAAGGCACGCTTTCTCGAAGCGGAACAGCGGTCCCACCGTTGGGAGCGTTACTGCGATGAGGAGGTTGCTGGACGGACCTTGCTCACCATTGGCGCCGGCGACCTGGCGCGCGGAGTCGCCGTGGTCGGACGTGCGCTGGGCATGCGCATCATCGCAGTCACCCGCAGTCCCGAGAAGCCGCGGGAGCATTCGCATGTCTTTGATGAAATTCACGGTGTTTCGGAATTGCACCGGCTGCTTCCCATGGCCGATGCGGTGGTCTCGACTGTCCCCGATACCGTGGAAACCCGCGGCATGCTTGACCATTCCGCCATAGGGGCGATGCGCAATGGCTGTGCATTCGTCAATACAGGTCGTGGCAGCACGATTGACGAAGTCGCGATGATCAACGCCCTGCGCAGCGGAAAAATCGGGTTTGCTGCTCTCGACGTCGCGACGATCGAGCCCTTGCAGGACTCAAGCCCGTTATGGGACATGCCCAACGTGCTTATCTGCCCGCACTCGGCGAGCACGGTAACCACAGAGAATAGAAAAATAACCGATATCTTTTGCAGGAATATTGATATCTACCTGGCCGGAAAGTTGGACAAATTGCACAACATTTTTGACAGGCAGCTGATGTACTGATAGGGGCCAGGTTATCTGCAGTCCGACGGACTGACTGCCCGGTATTGCGCGCTGCAAACAGACTGTCTGACAAGGGTGCCGCAGTTTGTTGCTGGTGCCAGGATTTGCCCGATGCGCCGGCTTCGAACGCGGCCAGAGCGACAAGGCGAAGAACTGGACCTGGATTCATGAGAAAAACATTCCGCTCGCTGCGCAACCGCAATTACCGTGTCTGGGCGGGGGGTGCCCTGGTGTCGAACGTGGGCACCTGGATGCAGCGCATCGCGCAGGATTGGCTGGTGCTGACCGAACTCACCGACCACAACGCCACAGCGGTAGGCATCGTGATGGCGTTGCAATACGGCCCCCACATACTGCTGCTACCCTGGACCGGCAGCATGGCGGACCGCGTCGATCGGCGCCGCCTGTTGATCGCCACCCAGGCGATGCAGGCCGTGCTGGCGCTTGTGCTTGGCCTGCTCACCATCACCGGCCATGTCGCGTTGTGGCATGTGTACGGGTTTGCTTTTCTGCTGGGCTGCACCAGCGCCTTCGATGCACCGGCGCGCCATACCTTCGTGGTCGACCTGGTCGGCGAAGCCGACCTGTCAAATGCCGTGGCACTGAACTCTACCTCCTTCAACGCGGCGCGCATGGTGGGACCGGCCGTGGCCGGGTTGCTCATCGCGGCGGTCGGCACGGGCTGGGCTTTCTTGCTGAACGCACTGTCGTTCGCGGCCGTGATCGGCGCCTTGTATGCGCTACGCTCGAGCGAATTGCAAGCGTCCGTCCGCGCAGCGAATGCCGGAGCAGGATTCGTGGACGGCCTGCGTTATGTGCGGGGCCGCCCCGACCTGCTGGCTTTGCTGCTGATGGTCTTTTTGATCGGCACCTTCGGTCTGAACTTTTCGCTGTTCATTTCGACCATGTCGGTGACCACCTTCCACGGCGATTCAGCGCAGTACGGTTTGCTGATGTCGGTGATGTCCATAGGTACCATTTCTGGGGCATTGCTGGCAGCCGGCCAGGATCGGCCGCGCATGGATCTGCTGCTGACCAGCGCGGCGGCATTCAGCCTGGGCTGCGCACTGGCAGCATGTATGCCGGACCCGGCCTGGTTCGCCGCGTCACTGGTGATCGTGGGACTGTCGGCCATGACTTTCACCAATGCCAGCGCCAGCCTGGCGCAGTTGGCCAGCGCGCCCCATATGCGCGGACGGGTGACGGCCATCCGGCTGGCGATCTTGATGGGTGGGACGCCCATCGGTGCGCCGTTGGTGGGCTGGACCGCTGACCATTTGGGTCCGCGCTGGGCCATGGGTATCGGTGCGGTTGCCGGCTTTCTTGCGGCGCTGGTCGGGGTGGTGTATCTGGTGCGCTTCCGGCGCTTGCGGATTGAACGTCGTGCCGGGCGCTGGCACCTGCAAATGGAGGATGAGGCACTCTCATTCAAACAGGGGTGATGGCAGGATGGCAGGTTGGCAGGATGGCTTTGCAGTGACCCTGGCCCAGGTAAGCGCCTGGCGTTTGGCGTCTACCCGGATGTGACCTTGAAAGCCGCACGTGACCAGGCGGTCAGCATCCACCAGGTGTAGCTGGAAGGCCGCAGCTGTTCGATGGTGGCCGTGTCCGGCGGGTGGTCAAGGCAAGTGGCCAGCTTGCGAACGGTCTAGTCCTTCTCAGCATTGTTGACCACCACCGACCGGCCATCG
>JBDTMH010000048.1:0-23017 GCA_039934375.1 Burkholderiaceae bacterium
ATGTAGAGTCGGCCGAAACGATTTCAAGAGGGTGATTTTTGCGTCACCATTGGCGATTGGAATTCACTGAAATCGGGGTGCTTGCGTCACCCTGGGGCGTCTTCGCCCGGAACGAAAAAGCCGCCTCAGTGGGCGGCTTGGGGGTTAGGCTAGGCTGGAACTATAGCCAGTGGAATCCCTTGGCCATCAAAGCAGAAAGGCCCAAGGCTACGGTGATGATCGCACCAAACATGATGCGGAAGTCGGTCGTACGTATGCCGGTAATGGCGTCACGAATCGACCGCACGTCTGCCTTTAATTCAGCAATGTCCTTCTGGACATGTTCCAGACCGGCTTCAAGTTTAGCGACTCGTGCTTCCATGCCGCCATCATACGGCGGTTCGTTGCCGCTGCCAGTAAGTCCACCTTCGGCGATGTAACTGCTGCCGCCGACGAGGTGCAAATTCGGACGCTCATTCATGCTTTCTTTGCCTTCTTCCACGTAGCTACCGCAGCAAGCGCGTGCAGACGGACGTATCCACAAGTCTCACAAACCAGTGCGGCCAACGGTAAGTGCTGCGGCTGGTGTGATGGCCGCTGAATATCCAAGAATGCGTAATTCGGATTCGGTGATGCAATTGACCAAGCTGCCTGCGTACACACCGGACAAGTATCAACCCAGCCTCGATCTGCTAGGAATGCTGCAAAGTCGCCGGCACTGATCGACTGAAGTTCGCCTATTTCGAATTTCTTTGCAGGCTCATCGCTCATATCGTCGCCCTTCTCGTTCCGGCCTGGTGCAGATTATGCGCCGAATAAGGCAAAGTCCGGCTTTAATCCGGTTTATTCATGTCCGCTAACCTGTTGATTTGGCTAGTAAAAGTGGTGGGTCCTGACAGATTCGAACTGTCGACCTACGGATTAAGAGTCCGCTGCTCTACCAACTGAGCTAAGAACCCACTTCGAGAAAACAAACTGCGCATTGACCTGTCTCGAGCAATCCAACGACGCAAGGTCGAACGGCTGCTGGAGCAGTTGCCTGACCGTTCCATTGGGGAATGGGGCGGAAAATCCAGGCGAGCATGCGCAGGCGTTGGATTCTACCGGCAAAAATGCAGCGTCCTGGCGGGGCGACCCAAGCACGCATGAAAATCCGTGTGCGAGTTGCAGACTATGGCTGTGAAGCCAAGCGTTCGAGCAGTGACCCGTCCGGATAACCGTCTGCCGGCAACCCGACACTGCGTTGGTAGCGGCGCACGGCGTCGCGGGTACGCGATCCGACGACGCCATCGGCAGCACCGCTGTCAAAACCACGCTGGTTCAGCGCCGTTTGCAGCGCCAGAACTTCGCTGCGCGACAGGCTTCGCAGGTCCCGCGGCCACGACGCCAACACGGCGGAGCCGCCATCGAGCCGCTGGGCCAGCAGGCCGACCGCCAACGCATAACTGGTCGCATTGTTGTAGCGCAGCAGCACCCGAAAGTTCGGCCCCACAAGAAAGGCCGGCCCGCGCGCACCGGCCGGCAGCAGGATAGCACCATCGGAAAATTCCGGCAGCGCCGCAGCATCCACCGATCGCACACCTAGCGCAGCCCAATCGGCGCTGGGCAGGCGCGTAGAACCGTCGGCGCGGCCAAAGTCGAAGTCGGCGGGCAGTTCCACCTCGGTGCCCCAGGGCTGGCCCTCCTGCCAGCCCGAGCGCGCCAGAAAATGGGCGGTCGAGGCCATGACATCGGCGCTGCTGCCCCAGATGTCGCGGCGGCCGTCACCATCGGCGTCGACCGCATAGGACAGGAAGACCGACGGCAGGAACTGGGTCTGGCCCATGGCACCGGCCCAGGAGCCGATCATCTGCGCCGGGGTGATGTCGCCGGCCTGCAGAATCCGTAACGCCGCCAGCAGCTGGCCGCGCGCCCATTCCTCGCGCCGGCCGTCGAAGCCCAGCGTCGCCAGCGCATCGATCACTGGCGTGCTGCCAAAGTTGCCGCCGTAGTTGCTCTCGATGCCCCAGATCGCGACCAGAATGCTGGCAGGCACGCCGTATTGCGCTGACGCAGCATCGATGGCGGCACGCTCCAGGATCCACTGGTCCTGGCCCCGGGCGACTCGCTGGTCGGACACGGCAACGTCCAGGTAGCTCCAGATCGGTCGGCTGAACTCAGGCTGGGCATGGTCCAGCTCGACCACCTGCGGCAAGAACTGCACCGTGGCGAAGGCGCGCTGCAGCGTCGCGTCGGAAATACCGGCGGATCGGGCCGTGTTCTGAAACTCGGCCACCCAGCGCGCAAAACCCTGTTCCGGCGACGGCGAGGTTTCACCTGCAACCGGTTTCGATTCCTCGGCCGGTATCGGGGCCAGCGCCGGTGCCGGCTGCACTGCCGGTGCGGGTGCCTTGGTGGTCACCACGCCGGCGAGTGGTGGGCCTGCAGACGGGGCCGGAGCAGGCTTGGGTGTAGACGCGCAGGCCGACAACAGCAACAGGGCGAGCGTCACGAAGGCCGGTCCAGGGCAGCGCGAGGGTGCAGACGAGAAATGAAACATGGGTTGATTCTGCCCGCACGGGGATTTCACCCGACGAAACAGCCCTTCCTGCCAGACTGCTACAGGCCCGGTAAGATCGCCATTTACCCTGCAGCAATCTCCCTGCCAACGCAACGGCCCCGCGTCAACGCGCCCGTTCAACCCAAAGAGGTCCACCCCGTGTCCGACTGGTACGCCATCTCCAACGCCAACGCGATTCCCACGCCCACCGTGCTGGTCTATCCCGACCGGGTGAAGAAGAACCTGCAGCGCATGATCACGATGGCCGGCGACGTATCGCGGCTGCGCCCGCATGTGAAGACGCACAAGTTGCCACAGATCATTGCGCTCAAGCGCGAGGCCGGCATCCACAAGTTCAAGGTGTCGACCATCGCCGAAGCCGAGATGACGGCTGCAGCCGGTGGCGAGGACATCCTGCTCGCCTACCAACCAGTGGGTCCGAACATCCTGCGCCTGGTGGCGCTGATGCGGCGCTTCCCCGATACGCGATTTGCCACGCTGGTCGACGACCCGGCCAACCTGGCGGCAATCAGCAAGGTGGCGGTCGAGGAGAATGTGAAGATCACCTTGTACATGGACCTGAACGTCGGCATGAACCGCACTGGCATCATTCCCGACGCCGCCGCTGCCGCGCTGTACCGCGCGATGTGCGCCGCGCCTGGCATCACGGTCGGGGGCCTGCACGCCTACGACGGTCACTTGCGTGACGTCGACAACAAGGCACTGTCGGGTATTGTCGACAAGACCTTCGCGCCGGTGTGGAAGCTGCGCGAACAGATGCTGGCCGAGAAGCTGCCGGTACCCAAGCTGATCGCCAGTGGAACGCCCACCTTTGCGTTGCTGGCGCAGCATCCCGGCGTCGAGGTCGGCGCCGGCACCACGGTGTTGTGGGATTTCGGCCAGGAAGAGGTCTGCCCCGAGCATCACTTTCTCAACGGCGCCATGCTGATGTGCCGCGTCATCAGCAAACCTACGTCCGACCGCCTGTGCCTGGACCTCGGCCACAAGGCGGTTGCGTCCGAAATGCCGCAGCCGCGCGTCAAGCTGATGGGCCTGGAAGACGCCACGCTGGTATCGCAAAGTGAAGAGCACCTGGTGGTGCAGACCCCCCGGGCGGCCGACTACAAGGTCGGCGACGTGGTCTACGGCATTCCGCGCCACATCTGCCCGACGATGGCATTACACAGCGACGTCTGGGCGGTGCATGGTGGCGTGGCCGACGAGAGTTGGCCGGTCGTCGCGCGCAGCCGCAAGCTGACGATCTGAAAGCGGCTTGCAGCGCAACACATGGCCGGCGACACCACCATGCATGGGAGTACGCTGCGCAGCCGCTTCGTTGCCGAAGGATTTGTCTGCCCGTTGCCGGCGCTGTCGCCGCAGCAGCTGCAACACTATCGGGCCGAGTTTGATGCCTTTCAGTTAAGCCACCGCGAGCAGCTCGAGGCCCTGAGCACATCGCGTCGCTGGCAGGTGTATTCGGACACCCATTTCGTGTTGCCTTGGGTCGATGCGCTGACCCGTGAGCCCGGCATTCTCGATAGCGTTGAGCAGGTGCTGGGGCCGGATCTGCTGGCCTGGAACACCGGCTTCTTTGTCAAGATGCCCGGTGACAAGGCCTTCGTCAGCTGGCACCAGGATGGCGCATATTGGGGCCTGGAGCCGATGGAGGTGGCCACCGCCTGGGTCGCACTCGGCCCGGTCACGCTGAAAAACGGCAACATGCGTGTCATCCCCGGCTCGCACCAGCAGCCCAACCTGCCGCAACGCGACACCTGGGCCGACGACAACGCCTTGTCGCGCGGCCAGGAGATCGCGGTGGCGGTGGACGAAGCGCAGGCCGTGGACCTGCTGCTGCAACCGGGCCAGATGTCGCTGCACCATCTATGGATCGTGCACGGATCGAACGCCAACCGATCGCAGGTGCCGCGCATCGGCATCGCGATCCGGTATGTGGCAGCCACCGTGCGCCGGCAAGATGGCAGCAAGCCACTGGCCATGCGGGTGCGCGGCGACCACCGGTGCGGCAACTTCACGCTGGCCGAGCGGCCGACCGATCCGCGCGCCATCGCCGGCACCGGAACACACGCCGTGGCCCTGCAGCGCGTGCATGCGGCGCTGGCGCGCGACCAAGGTGGGGCGGCTGGACTCTGACAACGTCGCGCCGCGCTACGGCGCGACAATCGGCGCATGAACGAAAACCAACATCCGCTGGCCGGCGTCAAGGTCATCGAGTTCTGCCACGTCGCGGCCGGGCCGTTCTGTGCCATGTTGCTGGCCGATTTCGGCGCCGTCGTGACCAAGGTCGAGCCGGTCGAAGGCGACGGTCTGCGCCAGTGGCCGCCGCTGACCGATGGCTACAGCGAGAACTTCGCCTCGCTGAATCGCGGCAAAAACTCGGTCGTGCTCAACCTCAAGGATCCGGCCGACCGCGACCGGGCCCGTGCGCTGGTGCTGGACGCCGACGTGCTGGTCGAGAACAACCGGCCCGGCGTGATGCAGCGCCTGGGCCTGGGCTGGGACTGGTTCGGTGCGCGCAAGCCCACGCTGATCTACTGCTCGATCTCGGCTTACGGCCAGAGCGGCCCGCGCTCCACCGAAGGCGGTTTCGACGTGACACTGCAGGCGATGTCGGGCGTCATGAGTGTCACCGGCGAACCCGGTGGCGCGCCGGTCAAATGCGGCGTGCCGATCGCCGACTTCACCGCGGGCCTGTACGGCGCCTTCACCATCGCCTCGCTGCTGGCGCGGGTGCGTTGTGGCGGCCCGGGCGGCCAGATCGACATCCCGATGTTCGGCACCACACTGGCGGTAGGTGCCTTGCAGACCAGTGAATTCTTCGGCACCGGGCGCAACCCGGTCAAGCTGGGCTCGGCGCATCCGCGCAACGCGCCCTACCAGGCATTTCGCGCGCGCGACGACTGGTTTGTCATCGCTGCCGGCAACAACCGGCTTTGGGCTTCGGTCTGCAAGGTCGCGCAGACTCCCGAACTGCTGATGGATGAACGCTTCCAGACGCCCGCGCTGCGCGCCACCAATCAGGTCGTGCTGAAGGCCCTGCTGGAGCAGCAATTCGCGGCGCGCGACGCCACCGAATGGCTGGCACGGTTCGAGGCCGAAGGTGTGCCCAGTGCGCCGATCAACCGCTACGAACAGGCGCTGGCCGACAAGCAGGCTGTACACCTGCAATTGGTGCAGGACATGGCGCTGCCGTCCGGGCGTATGACGCGCACCGTGGCCTGCCCGGTGTGGCTGGACGGTGCGCCGGTGCCGGTGGCCACCACGTTGCCGCTGCTGGGAGAGCTTGCATCCGCGGCAGCTGACCCGGCATCGAGCCGGACATGATCTGCCGCAGCAAGGAAGCACCATGAATACCCCCGCACATCCGCTGAACCGACTCAAGTGCGTGGTCCAGGCCATGACCCGCCTTACCGACCAGCGCCTGGATGAAGCCGCATTGCTGGCGGAAGCCGCTCCGCTGATGCGTGCACTGGTCGAGCGCGATGACTGGCTACCCGAAGCGCTGGCGTTGCCGCATCCGGAGTTCTATCGCCAGTACCTGCTGCATGCCGACGCGCTCGGGCGCTTTTCCATCGTCAGCTTCGTCTGGGGCCCGGGCCAGCAGACGCCGGTGCACGACCACACCGTGTGGGGCATCATCGCGATGCTGCGCGGCGCCGAGTTCAGCCAGGCCTACCAGCGCGCACCCGATGGCGCACTGGCGCCCAGCGCTGCCGAGCACCGGCTGGATCCGGGCGATGTGGAAATGGTGTCGCCCACGCTCGGTGACGTGCACCGGGTGCGCAATGCGTTCGCCGACAAGGTCTCGATCAGCATCCACATGTATGGCGCGAACATCGGCGAAGTCCGCCGCCATGTCTTCGATGCCGCGACCGGGCAGGCCAAGCCTTTTGTATCGGGCTATTCCAACGCCATGGTGCCCAATCTATGGGGGCCGGCGCCATGAACACCAACTGTCTGACGCTCTCGCGCCAAGGCGCCATCGGCCATCTGCGCCTGCAGCGTGCTGCCAAGGGCAACAGCTTGTCGGCCGACCTGGTGCAGCAGCTCGACGCCGCCATTGACGCGTGCAGCGCCGACGGCACCCAAGCGGTGTTGCTGGAAGGAGATGGCAGCCATTTCTGCACCGGCTTTGACCTGTCGGGCCTGGACGCGCAAACCGATGACAGCCTGCTGGCGCGCTTCGTGCGCGTCGAATTGATGCTGCAGAAGTGGTACCGCGCGCCGTTCATCACCGCCGCCATCGCCCATGGCAAGACCTGGGGTGCAGGCGCCGATCTGTTCGCAGCCTGCGCCTTGCGCTGGGCCCGGCCAGATGCGACATTCGCGTTTCCCGGAGCCGCTTTCGGGTTGGTGCTGGGCAGCAGCCGGCTGGCGGCTCTGACCGGCATCGCCACGGCCACCGACTGGATCAGCAGCGGCAGGCGCATCGGCGCCGACGAAGCCCACCAGCACACACTGGCGTCCTCGGCGCCCGAAGACATGGACAGCACGCAGGCGCTGGCGCGTCTGCAGGCCATGGTTGAGCGACTGGACGGCGACACGCGGGCGCAGATCCGCAGCGCGACCCAACTGCGCAGCGAAGCTGACGACGCCATCGATCTGGCGCGATTGGTGCGCTCGGCGGCCAGGCCGGGTGTCAAGGAGAGGATCGCCCACTACCGGGCGCGCTTGCACACGAACAGGTAGCGGCTCCCCCGGTCCGCGCCCGAGCCGGTATCGCGCATGCCACTGCCCCCAACGACTGTGATGCAGGACGATTACAGCTCAGCTGTGCCCGTCACGCTGCAACAGGTGGACGCAGAAAACCGGTCTCGAAAACGTCAACCGGCACCGGCTTGCTGAACAGGAACCCTTGCATCTCATCGCAATTGAGCAACAACAGCAGGCGCGACTGTTCTTCGGTTTCGCGTCCGACCCGATCGCCGGGGCCGAATGGCGGTCAAGCTCGCAATGCGGTTGCGCGTAGGTCTGCGCCTACAAGCGTGCAGCCCGGCCGCCGATGGCGCATGTGTCAGTTCGCAAGGAGACTGGCGCCATCGTCATTTCCAAGGAAATTTCATGTCGTTTGTACTTTACATGCTTGGTTTTGCCGTTTTTCTGGGCGGGGTTATCTGGGGCGCTGTAGTCGCAGGCATCCCGCATGTCTACATTGGCATTGGCGCGCTGATCCTGCTCGGAATCGGCATTTTCAGCGCTGTGAGCAAGACCCGCTCCAAGGATCCATCCTGAGTCAGTGCGCTGGCGCATTGGCACCTGCGCCAGGGCATCAACCGTAGTCGATCCTCGGATCGATATACGCGTACAACACATCCACCGCCAGGTTGATCAGCACGAACACCACCAGAATAAACAGGATGCAACCCTGGATCAGCGGGTAGTCACGGGTGCTGATGGCCTGGATCAGCAGCCGGCCCAGGCCCGGATAGGTGAACACCGCCTCGGTCACCACCGTGCCACCGATGAAGGTCGCCATCATCAGGCCGACGATGGTGACGAACGGCAGCAAGGCATTGCGCATCACATGGCGGCCGATCACATCGCGCTCGGGCAGCCCCTTGGAACGGGCGGTACGCACGTAGTCGGCCTTGAGTTCGCCCAGCAAGGACGCGCGCAAAAATCGCGCAAAAATGCCTGATACATACACACCCAGCGTGGTCGCAGGCAACACGACGTTGCGCAGCGCCTCCCACGGCGAGTCGAAGATCGACACATACTGCGATGCCGACGGCAACCAGCGCAGGTTCACTGCAAACAGCAGGATCAGCAGGATGCCGAGCCAGAACGTCGGCACGCCCAACGCGAGCGCACTCCAGCCGCTGAGCATGCGGTCCAGCCACCCCCCGGGTTTGAGCGCGCTCACCACTGCCACCGGCACTCCCAGTAACAGGCCGATCACGGTAGCGGCCAAGGCAAGCTGGATCGTGGCCGGGATACGCTGAACGATCAGGTTAAGTACCGGCTCGCGGTTTTGAATCGACAAGCCGAAGTCGCCCTGCAACGCGTGGGTAAGCCAGCTCCAGTACTGCTCAGGGACCGGTTTATCCAACCCAAGGCGGGTGGTGACCTCAGCGATCAACTCGGGGGTGGCGTTCTCACCGACCATGGTCGCGACCGGGTCGCCGGGAACCGCGTAAATCATCGCCCAGATGCCGGTAGAGGCGATCAGCAGCACCGGCAGCAACTGCAGGAAACGGCGCAGGATGTAGCTGATCATGCGGGGCTCGCAGCAGCCGGATCGCTGGATACCGCGCTTTCGTGGCGATCGGCCAATACGCCGGCCAAGGCCCGGCCGATCGTGTCGAGCGACAGGATGGTGAACGTCAAAACCACGCCGGGCAAGATGGCATAGGTGGGTGCGTCATAGAGGAACGACTTGCCGGTGCGCAACATCTCGCCCCAGCTTGGGGTCGGCGGCGGAATGCCGACACCCAGAAAAGCCAATGATGCCTCGATCAGAATCGCCACCGACGACAGAATCACCACCTGAACCAGGATCGGACTCCAGGAGTTGGGCAACACGGTCGTGAACATGTTGTAGCTGGCCGAACCCCCGAGCGCCTCGACGGCGGTGACGAAGTCCCGCTTGCGCAGCGACAGCACCTGTGCCCGGGTGATGCGGGCAAAACTCGGGATGCCGGTGATCCCCACCGCCACCAGCGCTGCCATCTGGCTGCGCCCGAGCACGGCTATCAACGCCATCGCGAACAGGATGCCAGGCAGCGACAACAACACGTCGACGAACCGCATCAGCAAGGTGTCACGCCAGCCACCAAAAAATCCGGCAACCAAGCCGATCGGCACGCCGACGACGGCAGCAATGGCCACCGCGCCGGCCGCAGTGATGAGCGAGGTGCGTGCACCGAAGACCACCCGCGTCAGGATGTCGCGCCCCAGCTCATCGGTGCCGAACCAATGCACGCTGCTGGGGCCTTGCAGGATGGCGGTGAAATCCTGGATGAGGGGATCAAACGGCAGAATCCAGCGTGCCAGACTGCTGGTCAGGATCAGCGCCAGCAAAAACAACAAACCCAGCAGCGCGCCCTTGTGGCTGGCCAGGCGCCTGAACACGTCGACACCGCGACGCAGCAGCGGCGTCACGCCGTCACCTCCGCCACGCCGGAGGGCACTTCGGCGACCGGGACAGCGTCGACCGGGCCGGCATGGTGGCATGCCACATGGGTCGGCAGACCGGGATAGGCCCGAAAAATCGGCGCTTCAGTGCGGCACAGGGCAGTAGCCTTGAAACAGCGCGGATGGAAATGGCAACCGCTGGGCGGCGCAGCCGGATTGGGTATGTCCCCCTCCAGGATGATGCGTTTGCGGCTGTCGCGTGTCGACGGGTCGGGCACGGGAACCGCAGACAACAGCGACTGGGTATACGGGTGCATCGGATGTTTGTACAGGCTGCTACGGTCACTCTCCTCGACGATACGGCCCAGGTACATCACGGCGACCCGGTTCGAGATATGGCGCACCACCGACAGATCATGTGCGATGAACAAGTAGGCCAGACCGAGTTCATGTTGCAGATCCTGCAGCAGGTTGATCACCTGCGCCTGGATCGACACGTCAAGTGCGGCCACCGGCTCGTCCAGGATCAGCAGGCGCGGCTTGAGCGCGAGCGCGCGTGCGATGCCGATACGCTGGCGCTGGCCGCCGGAGAACTCCTGCGGAAAACGGTTCACCATGGCCGACGACAGGCCGACCAGATCGAACAGCTCGGACACCCAGCGCGCGCCACCGGTTTCTTCGTACAGACCGTGGATACGCAGCGGCTCCGCGACGATCTCACCCACGGTCTTGATCGGGTTCAGCGACGAATACGGGTCCTGGAAGATGTACTGCAGGTTGCGCCGCACCTTGCGCATTTCGGTTGCCGGCAGGTGCGTGATATCGCGCCCGTCGAACCGCACCGTGCCGTTGGATGTCGGCACCAGACCCATGATGGCGCGTCCGGTCGTCGTCTTGCCACAACCGGACTCCCCCACCAGCCCGACGGTCTCGCCGGCATGCACCGTCAGGCTGACGCCGTCGACCGCGCGGACCCAACCGACCCGTCGCTGAAGCAAGCCGGCCTTGACCGGAAAAAACACCTGCAATCGGTCCACCTCGAGCAAAGGGGCGGCTGATCCGGCGTTGCCTGCATCGATCGCACGCGCGGTTTTGATCGCGACTGCGGCCTTCGCGTCGGATCGCCCGCCGGCTGGCTCCGAAAACGGGGCCATGTCGGGTGCCAACCTGGCGTCGGCCAACAACTGCGCCACTTCATCCGGAAAATGGCAGGCGCTTGCATGCCCCGGAGCAACGGTTTGCAACACCGGGTCCTTGCTGGCACACAAGGGCCGATCGCGCCCGATCGCGCAACGCGGATGGAAGGCGCAGCCTGTAGGCAGTTGCGCCGGACTGGGCGGTTGGCCGGGGATCGGCACCAGGCGGGTGTCGACGATGTCGATGCGCGGTACGCTGCGCAACAAGCCCACGGTGTACGGGTGGCGCGGCTGGCGAAAGATCTCCAATACCAAACCGGACTCGACAATACGCCCGCCATACATCACGACGACGCGGTGAGCGACCTCGGCCACCACACCGAGATCGTGCGTGATCAGAATGACCGCGGCGCCGGTATCGCGCTGGCGCTTGGCCAGCACCGACAAGACTTGCGCCTGCACCGTCACGTCGAGCGCCGTCGTCGGTTCATCGGCGATGATCAGTTTTGGTTTGCCGGCCATCGCCATGGCGATCACCACACGCTGGCGCATGCCGCCGGAGAACTGGTGCGGAAACTGCATCACCCGGCCTTGCGGGTCGGGTATGTCAACCTCGCGCAGCAGTTCAACTGCGCGCGCCTGCGCCTGGCCGCGCCCGATCTGACCATGGGCCACCTGCCCTTCGATCACTTGCCGGCCGATCGGAAGCACCGGGTTGAGCGTCGTCGTCGGATCCTGGAACACCATGCCGACGTCGCGGCCACGCATCTGGCGCAGGCTCTCGGCATCCAGTGTGGTGACCTCCTTGCCATCAAGGCGGATCGAACCCCGCACCTGGGCGCTGTCGTCCAGCAGCCCGCTGATCGCCAGCGAGGTCACGCTCTTGCCGGAGCCCGATTCACCGACGATGCCCAATACCTCGTTGGCAAACACCTCAAAATCGATGCCGCGCACTGCCGCAACCGGGCGGCCGGAACCGGTGAATGTGACCTCCAGGCCGGTGACGCTCAGCAGCGGCTCAGCCATGGGCGCGACCGCCGGGACTGCGCTTGCTCAAAGAAAACCCATGGTGCGGAACACCGGCATATTGTCGATCTCGCGTGTGATGCCGCCCACTTTCTTGGAAGCCACGATCAGGCCGATATCGTAGGTATTGGTCGGGATGGCGAACGCCGACTCAACCAACACCTTGTTCAGGTTATCGTAGGCTGCCTTGACCTCGGCGCCGGTACCGAAGGTCGTGTTGACCCGATCCATCGCCGCCACATAGGCCGGGAATGGATGCGGGTCGCCCAGCACCGGATTCTTGGCAGTGCGATAGATGCTGTTGGTCCCGACCCGGGTCGGAAATTTCTGGATATTGCCGATTCCGCCGAACATCGCCGCAAACTTGCCGGCCAACATCGACGTGGTGAATTCGGACGTGCCCATCACCTCCAGCTCGACCTTCAGGCCGGCCTTGGCCAAGGTCGCCTGAACCACCTGGCTGATGGCCACAGAATCTTGCGACCCGCCGTTGACCATGAGCTTCCAGTCCTGCATCTCGGCCTGCGACAGGCCCGACTCCTTGAGCATTGCCTTCCCTTTGTCCAGGTTGAACGCATATTTCGTGTCGTAGGACTTGTCTGCGGCCGGACTGGCGGGTGCCCACGGCAAGGCAGTCACCTCGCCCAGGCCTGCATAGCCCACTTGCAGAATGGCTTTGCGGTCCATCAGGTAGTTGAAGGCCTGGCGAAACTTCTCGTTCTTGAACGGCCCTTGCGTGGTGTTGATGCGAAATACCTGCACCAGCGGGCCCGGGCCCTGGATCAACTGGTATCCACCTGAACGCAGGCGCAGCGCCGAGCGCGAATCACCGCCATAGATCATGTCGACCGCGCCCGACTCCAGCGCGGCACTGGCGGCATCGTTGTCGCTGAAGAAGGTCAAGGTGACCTCGCTGAGCAACGGCTCCTTGGGCCGCCAGTATTTCGGATTGGCGACCATCCGCACCCGCTGGCCCAACACCCGCTCCGCCAACATGAACGCGCCGGTTCCTGCCGGTTTGGCCTCGACCGTCTCGATGCCGGCGGGATCGATCGGCGAAATGAACTGCAACAGGTCGGTGATCTGTTTGTCTGGCACCGGACCGGTGAAGTTCAGCCGGATGGTGTAAGGGTCGACGACCGTCCAGTCCTTGACGATCGACATGGTCGAATACAGGTTCTTGCCGAGTTTGGGGTCGGCCGCCTTCTTCAGTGTGGCCGACACCGCCTCGGCATTGAACGGATTGCCGCTGTGAAAGCTGACATCACGGCGCAATGTCAGCGTCACCGAGTTGTTGCCTTCGCCCACCTTCCAGGCCGACGCCAGGCTCGGAATGGCTTGGCCGTCGGGGGTGTATTCGATCAGGCTGTCATACAGACTCTTGATCAACGGAAAGTTCTGTGACGAGAACTGCGCGGGGTCAAAGTTGACGATGTCCGCCAGAATGGCGACCCGCAACTTGCCGCTCTTGAGTGCCTGAGCCTGGGCCACTGACGGCAAAACCAGGCTGCCAGCCAGCACCAGCGAACCAGCGACCAGGACTGAACGGCGAACGCGATTGATTGTCATGCTGAAGTCTCCTCTTTGGGTTGGTCAAGAAACACGCGAATCGGCAACTGGGGCACGTTCGGTCCGTGCTGGCATCGTCGCGCCCGAACCGCGCCAGTCGACGACTTCGTCGAGCGGATAAACCGGGCGCGGAATGCGCTTCCACGGCAAACCGAACACATCGGACTGTCCGGGACCCCGGGTATCGGCTCGGATGACCTGCGACGTGATCGACGCGAAATACTGGAAGTTCGATGCGGTCTTGAGCACCGCGATCTTGTAGTCGGTCGGCTCGATGCCGAAGGCGCGGTACACGTCGGGCAAGTTGCCGGCCAAGCCGCGCAGTTCGCTGATCAACAGCGTGACCGGTCCGACCTCGAACACCACCGTGCGGCCCATGTCGATCTGGCCCTGGTGGTGCTGGCTCAGATCGACCTTGCCGTCTGCGACCTGGCGCACGATGCCGGTCACCTGCAGTGGCTGAAAAAACGCCGTGGCGACATTGCCACCCACCGGCAGTGTCACCTGCGCACCGACACCGGCCTGCACCAGGCGGGCGACCGTCTCGGGCGCGATCAAGGGGACGAGCGCGCGGCTGCGGATGCCCAGCCGCAACATGGCTTCGAGAATCAGGTTGCTGTCACCGGCTGCACCGCCAAACACGGTATCGCCGGTGTCACTGAGCACGACCAGGCCCTTGTCGGCAGCTTCGGCCAGACGCACCGCATCGTCGATGGACACGGCTTCCTTGCGCTGAAAGTCGGCGCGCATCGACCAGGCCAGTTCGGCGAGTTCGTCCGCCAGACGCTCCGCCAACGCTTGGTCGTTGTGGGTGACGACGATGGTCGACCAGCCCCCTTCGGCCACGTCCAGCCAGGGCTGCATTGGGTAATTGGATGCCTGCAGCACCTTGGGGTCGGCCTCCATGGCGCGTGCACGATCGAACCAGATTTTCATCGGACCGTGCGCGGTCAGGAACTGCTCCTGGTGCGACAACAAGGGCAATTTGCGCCAGGCAGTGGTCGGGCGGGCACCGTCGTAAAGGATCTTGAGCAGCACTTCAGCGCCGATACGTCCGGTGTCGAACGGGTCGTGCGGCTGCGTGCGATGGCCGACGATGGCCGTGCTCAGTGCCACCATCTGGCGCGTGATGTTGGCATGGTGGTCCAGACCCAGCACGATCGGTACCTCCGGGCCGAGCACGTCGCGGCAGGCTTGCAGCTGCGCGCCTTCGACATCGTCCATGTCCTCGGATGCGCAGGCGCCGTGCAACTGCAAGGCCAGCGCGTCGATATGGCCAGCCGCCTTCAGGCCGTCGCGGATCTTGCGGTCGAAAAATGCGTAGGCTTCGCGTGTGATGCGTCCACCCGCTACAGCCCAGCCGCGGATGATTGGCACAGTCTCGATCGCATGGCCCGATTTGTCGACGATATCGTAGTAGCCGCCGATCTGCCCCAGGCGGCGGAACTTGCGAACCATTTCCTCACCCTCGCAGATACCGAACGACGCATAGTCGCGCAAGGTCGTCGGCAGCGGGTTGAAGTCGTTCGTTTCCTGGCCGACATGGATCAGCGCAATACGCATACAGTCACTCCTTGCCCGCTGGCGGTCCGGATCGGCAATCCCGACCCGACATCGCGGTCTTTTCCATCATAGCCACGCGATCGGCATGCATCGGAAAGCCCCTTGTTTCATGCGGTGAAACATCGACAGCAAGTACCGGCATCACCCATCCACCCCGTTGTGGCGCATATCGTCCAGCGCACCCTCAATTGCCGTCAGGGCCTTGTCCAGGTCGGCCTTGCCATGCACCGCCGAGAACCCGTGGTGCGCCGCCGGCTGAAAATACACACCACGCTCGAAACAGGCGCGCACGAACTGCAGTTCTGCGCTCAGGTTGCGCGCAGCAGCCTGGCGGTAGTTGACAACCGAGCCGGCAACACCGAAATATAGCCCGAAACGCGGCCCGCAATGTTGCAGCCGCACGGTCACACCGCTGCGGGCGATGATGTCCTCGAAGCCCGTGTAGAAATGCGCGCACGATGCCGCCAGCTGGTCATAAAAGCCCGCACTGTCATATTCGTCGAGTGCCGCCTGCGCCGCCAGCACCGCGGTCAGGTGCGCGAGGAAGGTTCCGCTCATCTGGCTGCGGCCCAGCGGCTGCAACTGCGCCATCCACTTGCGGCGCCCGGCCAACGCACTGATGGGCATGCCGGCGCCGAAGGCCTTGCCCAGCACACACAGGTCAGGGGTGACGCCAAACAACTGCTGCGCGCCACCGAGCCCGACCCGGAATGCCGTCAGCACCTCGTCGAAGAACAGCGTGCAACCATGCCGGTCGCACAGGTCGCGGCACAGCGCCAGAAAACCCGGCTGCGGCATCACGCAGCCCTGGTCGTAATTGATCGGCTCCAGCAACAGTGCAGCCACGGTACTGCCGTGCTCGGCAAACGCCTTCTCCAGCGCCCGAGGATCGTTGAACGGCAGCACGATCACATGCTCGCGGGTATTGCGCGGCACGCCATCGGATTCGGCATACGCTGTCGGGCTGCGCGACGGACCAGCCTGGTCCAGCGGCGGCATCACGCTGTAGTTCAGCGCATCGCTGTAGCCATGGAAATGGCCTTCGAACTTGATCAGCTTCTCGCGCCCGGTCGCACAGCGCGCCAGCCGCAGCCCGTGCATCACCGTCTCGGTGCCAGAGCCACCAAAACGCACCATCTCGGCACAGGGCACCAGCTCGGTGATGCGCTGCGCCAACCGGGCATGGTGCACCGTCTCGGCCGAGCACACGATGCCCATGTCCAGCGCCTGCTGCACTGCGGCCTTCAGGCGCGGATGGTTGTGGCCGAGCAGCGAGGCACCGTGCGAGGTCGACATGTCCAGGTAGGGTCGGTCCTGCAGGTCGTACAGATAGGCGCCGTCGCCGCGCGAGACGAAGAAAGGATGGCCGATGGCATTGTTGCTACGCGCCGACGCACAGACTCCGCCCGGCAGATACCGGCTTGCCAGCGCGAACTGCGCCAGCGCCGGGTCCGGTGGCGACGACGTGGCGGCGGCAGCCATGGCGCTCGTTGCGTTCAGAGAATGCCGAAGCGCTTGAAAACGTCGCCCAGCGACTCGCCCTTGCGCAGTGCGTCGCGGGTGTTGGTCTCGCCGGTCACCTTGGCAATGGCCTTGTCAATGACCGCCAGCTCATGCGACTGCGGAATCACGACCACGCCGTCGACATCACCAAATACGATGTCACCCGGCCGGATCTCGACGCCGCCGCATTCCACGGGCACGTCGCGATCGACCATGCGTGCCCTGCCCTTGGTGTCCAGCGGTCCGATGCCGCCGTGGAACACCGGAAAATTCATGGCCCGGATTTGCTTGACGTCACGCACCAGGCCATCGGTGACGCAACCGGAGGCCCCGCGCGCCTGCGCTGCGGTCGACAGCAACTCGCCCCAGGGGGCAATGCGCTCGCTGGGACCGTTGCAGGCCAGCACCACGACGTCTTGCGGATGCAGATCATCGACCAGCGCGATCTCGACTTCGTAGGGATTTTCGCCTTCACGCAGCGAATACGCCGGCATGTACAGGCCGGTGCGGGCCCGGCCCGCCATTACCAGTTGGTCGTCCAGCGGGCGGACATACGGACGCATGGCCCGGCGAACCAGGCCCAGGCTGTCCATGACGTCGGACAACACGGACGAACTCAGTGCACGCAGATGCGATGGGTCAATGGGCTTCACAGTGTCTCCCTGGGTGTGTTGCGGATGGGTGAGCTAGCTTGGCGGCATGCTACTGCGGGCCATGTCGTACTTCAATGCCGAGGGCTGCGCAGAAAGCGGCCAGCGCCTGCTCAAATCGTGTATATTGTTTTGGCTATGCCATCGACCAACCTGCTGCTCCCCAACGCCACCCGGCTCGCGGCACGGAAGGTTTTCCCATGAGCCTGGATCGCCGTTACATCGTCGCCCCGGTTCACAAGTCGATGCAACTGCTCGATGCGCTGGTCAGCAGCAAGGGCACGATGACCCTGTCCGATCTGGCCGCCAGCACGGCGCTGCCCAAGACCACGGCTTTTCGTTATCTCTATACCTTGCGAGCCTCGGGTTTCGTCAGCTATGACGAACGCACCGAGCGTTACACGATCGGTCCGCGCGTATCGGTCCCCTCACCATTGCCGGTGGTCGCCGAACGGATTCGCGAAATCGCGCAGCCGGCCATGCTGCGCCTGCAGCGCCAGTTCAACGAGACCGTGAACCTGGGCATCCGCGACGGCAGCGACATCGTCTATATCGACATGGTCGGCTCGAGCCGGCTGCTGCATGCAGAGGCCAAGATCGGCAAGCGCGATCCGCTGCACTCGACCGCACTGGGCAAGGCGATATTGCTGACGCTGGGCACCTCCGAACTCGACCGCGTCGTACCCCGCAGCATGGTCGCGCGCACGCCGCACACCATCGTCGACCGCGCGCATTTCATGGACGAGATCTCGCGCAGCGCGGTGCGCCGTTATGCGCTCGACATCGAAGAAAACGAGCTCGGCGCCCGTTGCGTGGCCGCAGCCATCAGCGAGCCCAGCGGCGGTGGGCCGCAGGCGGCGATCAGCATTTCCGGGCCTTCTCAGTTGATGACCGACGACACGCTGGCGCGCATGGGCCGGGTGCTGGCCGGCACCGCCAACAGCATCGATATCTCCGCTGCACTGCGCTGATCGAGCGTTGCGGCGCAATTGGCGCCGCCTTATGTTTCGCGTTGCGAAACATACCCGCCGACGATGACCACTTTGCGCTGCCGATGGCCACTTTGCGCTGCCGACCATGGCTGCGCCGATTGAACATCTGCTGGAGCGCAGCATCACCACCTTCCGCGACCAGGGTCACTGGGACGGCTCGTACCAGTGGTTCTTGCCGAGCATCACCCGATGGTGGCCATGCCCGGAGGGCATCATCGGAAAGCAGTTCTCCTGCGGCGCAACTTGCACATCGAGGAAAAACGGTCCCTCGGATGCCAGGCACTCTGCCAATGCCGAGTCGAGTTCAGCCGGCTGCGAGACGCGACGCGCACCCCAGCCGAAGGCCTTGGCAAGCGCCACGAAGTCCGGCAGCGCCTCATTCCAGCTATGGCTCAGCCGATTGCCATGGTTCAGTTCCTGCCACTGGCGCACCATGCCCATGTAGCCGTTGTTCGAGAGCACCAGTTTGACGGCAGTGGCGTGCTGCTTGGCGGTCGACAACTCCTGGATGTTCATCAACACGGAAGCATCGCCACTCACGCACACGACGAGTGCCTCGGGATGCGCGATCTGGGCACCGATGGCCGCTGGCAAACCATAGCCCATCGTGCCCGCACCGCCAGATGTCAACCAGCGGCCTGGCCGCTCAAAGCGCAGGTATTGCGCGGCCCACATCTGGTGTTGACCGACATCGGTAGAGACGATCGCGTCGCGCCCTTCCAACTGCTGCTGCAGTTGCTGCATCAACTGCTGCGGCAAGATCACACCGGCGCGCGGCTCGAACGCATAACAGCGCTGCGCGCGCCAGCGCTCGATCCGTTCCCACCAGGGCGCCAGGCGGCTCGGCCTCAACCTGTCAAATCCCGGCATCGCGAGAAGCGCCTCAAGCACCGACCCGCAATCTCCGACCAAGGCCACGTCGACTTTCACCACCTTGTTGATGCTGCTTGGATCGATGTCGATGTGGATTTTGCGGGCATGGGGGCAAAACTCATCGAGCTTGCCTGTCACTCGGTCGTCGAAGCGGGCGCCGACACAGATCACGAGATCTGCCTCATGCATGGCAAGGTTCGCCTCCAGCGCGCCATGCATGCCGAGCATGCCGACGAACTGCCGGTCCGAGGCCGGAAACGCGCCCAGCCCCATCAACGTCAACGTACATGGCGCATCGAGCCGATGGACCAGACGCGCAAAGGCCGCGCAAGCGAGTGCACCGGAATTGACAAGGCCGCCACCCCCATAAACGATCGGCCGGCGTGCCGTGGACATAAGATCCGCGGCACGTTCGAGCGCGCCTCGCAACGGCAGCGCGCGGTCCAACTGCGTGTCAAGTGGCCTGCTGACATCCGCGGGTGGCGCAGTCAGGGGCATGAGTTGCACATCCTTCGGCATGTCGATCAGCACAGGGCCGGGCCGGCCGGAGGCAGCGATATCCAGTGCGCGGCGAATCACCGCTGGAATCTGATCGGCATGCCGGGGCTGGTGATTCCATTTGGTCACAGGCCGGGACATGCCAAGTGCATCACTCTCCTGAAAAGCGCCGGTACCGATGACGGACGTCGCAACCTGACCGCTGATGCACAGTATGGGAATTGAGTCACTCATCGCATCGAGCAAGCCGCTGATGGTGTTGCCGACGCCCGGTCCCGATGTGACCAGCACGACGCCCACACGACCAGTTGTCCGTGCATATCCCTGCGCGGCATGCACTGCCGCCTGCTCATGGCGCACCAGCACGTGCCGAAGCCGCGATTCGCCATACAGCGCATCGTAGAGCGGAAGTGCAGCGCCACCCGGGTAACCAAAGATCGTGTCAACGCCGCATTCGACCAGCGTCTCCAGCAAGGCCACCGCACCGTTGCGAATCGGGCGCGGATCGGGCAAAAAATCCATTGGGGTACCCAGATGCTCGGTGGAAAGTGTTTGCATGGCTGTATTCTTCCGGTATTCGTACAAAATAGGCTTCATGTTTTGACCATGTAAACCAATTATTATGAAAATTGATCGCATAAAGCCTGGTTCTACCGAAGAATCATCGGACAAGATCGATCGAGCGATCTTGTCAGTGTTACGCGAAGATTCGCGCAAGACACTGCAGGAGATAGGTGCTGTTGTCGGCCTGTCGGCGACGAGTTGCTGGACGCGCATCAAGAAGCTCGAAGCGAACGGCGTCATCAAGCGCTACACGGTCGATCTCGACCCGGCAAAGCTGGGTTACCACGACTTCGTCATCGTCCAACTCACGCTGGAAAGCCACACGGATGAAACGCTATACGAATTCGGGCGGGTGCTCGCGACTATCCCGGAAATTCAGGAGGCTTACCTCGTGTCGGGCGATTACGACTACTACATCCGCATCGCCGTGCGCGACACGCGGGACTACGAGCGACTGCTGCGTGAAAAGCTTTACAAGATTCCCGGCATCCGGCATAGCAAATCGCACTTCGTGCTACGTGTTCTCAAGGAAGCCAGCGTGCCACTTTGATGCGGCACGGGCGAAACACGACCACCTGGTGCGCCATGCGGCGCCCTCGTTTCGAGCTACGAAAAGATGCAATACTTCGGCTTGATCGCAGCGCCGCAATGGCCTTGCGCAACTTGCCGCCAACACGCGCGATGAGCCTTCGCGACCCACGCCTGCGACCCGCCCGCCACACCTGAACTCCGAAACCATGCAAGACACCCCAAACCACCTGCCCGACGTCAAGAACCAGTACGAAGCATTGCCGTATCCGGCGCGCGATCCGGCGGACGAGGCCCAGCGGCTGATCCTGAGCTGGCTCGACGACCTGCCGATGATCAACCACTACTGCTTTGCCGGGCGGCAATCATTTGGCAACGGCTTTCGCGTGCTGGTGGCCGGTGGCGGGACCGGAGATGGCACGATCTTCCTGGCTGAGCAGCTCAGGTTTACCGACGCGCAGATCGTGCACCTGGATATCAGCGGCGCCAGCCTGGCCATTGCCCAACAGCGCGCGACGCTGCGCAAGCTGAGCAACATCACGTTCCTGCAAGACTCGTTGCTGAGCCTGCCCCAGCTCGGTTTGGCGCCGTTCGACTACATCAACTGCAGCGGGGTGCTGCACCACCTGAGCGACCCGGACGCGGGTTTTCGCGCACTGCGTAGCGTGCTCAAACCCGACGGTGCGATCGGCCTGATGGTTTATGCATCGGCCGGCCGCACCGGGGTCTACCAGATGCAGGCGCTGATGCGCATGGTGAATGGCGCTGAGCCGGATCGCCAACGCAAGATCGCCAACACCCGCGACCTGCTGGCCAGTTTGCCGCAGAGCAACTGGTTCAAACGCGCCGAGGCCGATCTGTACCACGACCACAAGCAGGACGATGCCGGCTTGTACGATTTGCTGTTGCATTCGCAGGACCGGGCTTACAGCGTCGATGACCTGTTCGACTGGCTCGGCACAGACGCCAGCGGCCAGGGCCAAGGCCACGGAATGCATCTGCAGTTCACCGACGTGCAGCGCGGACGCGCGCCCTATCTGCCGCACATGGTGCTGGCCCAAAAACCACCAGCGCTGCTGACCCGAATGCGGCAGTTGCCACTGCGCCAGCAATTTGCCATGGCGGAGCTGATGGGCGGCAGCATCACAACCCACAGCCTGTACCTGACGCGCGACGCGACATCGGTGGCACCGTATGGCGATGTCGAAACCATTCCGTTCTACTTTCACGAACCACTGGACGGCGCCACGCTGGCGCAGGTGTTTGCCAGCAACAAGGGCCAGCCCTTTGTGTTGCGGCATCAGCACTCAGGCGTCGCTTTGACGGTCGATCCGGGCCGCTACGGACCGCAGATCCTGCGGTTGATAGACGGCAAACGCAGCTTCGGCCAGATTTTTGGTCAGTTTCGCCAGGCCTGGACCGGCAATTCCGCGCCGCCCGACGATGCAAGTCTGTTCGCGGACTTTGCCGAGAGCTACCACACCTTGAACGCGATTGAACGTCTGCTGTTGCGGCATCCGGATGCCGACACCGGCGCTAATCAGCCCGCGTCCAGGCCGTAACGCCGCCGCGTTGCTTTTGCCAGCCAGGTCAGTGCCACCGACATCAGAAAGATGAACAGGATGTAAATCACAGCGGTGGCGGTCAGAATCTCTATCGGCTCGTACCATTTGTTGACCAACTTCTGTGACTGGAACATCAGATCCGGCACCGCGATCACCGACACCAGCGCTGACGACTTGACGATCACCGTGAGCTGGTTGCCGATCGATGGAGCCGCATCCAGCAACACCTGGGGCATCACGATGCGCAGGAACGCGCGCCACGGTGGCATACCCAGTGAGCTTGCGGCTTCGAGATGGCCTTTGGGAATGGCTTCAATGGCGCCGCGGAAGGTCTCCGCCAGATACCCGCTGGATTGCAATGCCAGTGCCACGCAGGCCGCGCTGAAGAAGGTGTTGGGCCAGCCGAACAACTCGGGCCAGACATAGTTGACCCACAGCAACTGCACCAGGATGGGCGTGGCGCGGAAGAACTCGATCAACACCGTCGCCACGGGCCGCAGTGGCCGCACATAGACGCGCACCAGGCACAGCAGCAGGCCACCCAGGATGGCGCCTACAAAGGCCACGACGCAGACCTGCAGGGTGACCTGGAAGCCGGCCAAAAACGCTTCACGCTGATTCCAGACAAGCCGTTGCCAGTTACCCATGATGGCATGCTCCGTCAGCGCTGTCAGGCCGTATGCTCATGCGAACACCTTGTGGCGCCAGCGGTTGGACAGCAGGCTCAGCAAGCTCGAGAAAAGCAGCACCACCGCGAAGTAGATCAGCGCTGCGCCGGTGTACAGCGGCATCGGCCGCATCACCTGCGCCGAGATGATGCCCACCTGGTACATCAGGTCGGGCACGGCGATCAGCGACACAATGCTGGTGGCCTTGAACAGCGAGATGAACTGGTTCACGGATTCCGGCAGCATTCGCCGCACCACCTGCGGCAGGATCA
>JBDTMH010000049.1:0-22388 GCA_039934375.1 Burkholderiaceae bacterium
ACCCGTACACGCAGATGCTGATCGGCTCGGTCACCAAGCTCGGCCGCACCGCCGATATCCGGCTGCAACGCCCGCCCATTGCCAGCAGCGTCGAGCCGATCCTGCAGGTGCGCGACCTGCAACTGCATTTCGGCCATGGCAAGACCCTGGTCAAGGCCGTCGATGGCGTGTCGCTGAGTCTGCTGCCCGGCGAGTCGCTGGGCGTCGTCGGTGAATCGGGATCGGGCAAGACCACCATGGGGCGCTGCCTGTTGCGCGTCTATGAACCGCAAGGCGGCGCCATCGACTACCGTAGGCCCGATGGCTCCACGATCGACATCGCCACGACCGACAAGGCCACTCTGAAGGACTGTCGGCGCGAGATCCGGATGATCTTCCAGGATCCGGTGGGATCATTGAACCCGCGCATGACGGTGGCCCAGATCGTCGGCGAGCCGCTGCTGGTCAACGGCCTGGCCAAGGGCAAGGACCTCGATGATCGGGTCGCCGAACTGCTGCGCAATGTCGGCCTGGATCCGGGCTGGCGCGAGCGCTACCCACACGCGTTTTCCGGCGGCCAGCGCCAGCGCATCGGCATCGCACGTGCGCTGGCGCTGAACCCGCGCATCATCGTGGCCGACGAAGCGACTTCCGCGCTGGACGTGTCGCTGCGCTCGCAGATGCTCGACCTGCTGCTGAACCTGCAGGACAAGCTGGGCTTGTCGTTTGTATTCATCAGCCATGACATCGCCGTGATCCGCTATTTCTGCGACCGCGTCGCGGTGATGTACCGCGGCAAGATCGTCGAGACCGGACCGACCGACCAGGTCTGCGACGCGCCCAGCCACCCATATACCCAGGCACTGCTGTCGGCAATCCCCCGGCCGGACCCGCGCGCACGCAGCATGCACAAACGCTTTCGTTACGACCCCGCGAATCACTGACATGAAAATCACCGATATCCGAACCTTCCTGATGCACGTCGGTGCGCCGGCACCCAAAGCCTGGGCTTCGGACAACGCCTTCGGCACGCAGGCCTATTCCAGCGGCATCACTGGCACCCGCAACTGGCTATTCGTCAAGGTATATACCGACGAAGGCATCGTGGGTATTGGCGAATGTTCGGGCTGGCCGCGTGTGATCGAGACTGCGGTGCAGGACCTCAAAAACATCCTGATCGGCGAGGATCCGACACATATCGAGCGGCTATGGCAACGCATGATGTCGGCCATCATGGTGCATGGCTTGACCGGCACCGTCGGCGCGGGGGCGATGACCGGCATCGACATGGCGCTGTGGGACATCAAGGGCAAGGCGCTGGGGGTTCCGGTGTGGAATCTGCTTGGCGGACAGGTGCGCGACAAGATCCGCATCTACGCGCATGCCAACACGCCCGAGGTTGCACTCGACCTGAAGGCGCGTGGTGTCACGGCGATCAAGTGCGGCGGCGTGTCGGACCCGGTACGCAAGGTCGCCGCACTGCGCGATGCGGTGGGCGACGACATGGACATCATGATCGACCTGCACGGACCGCCATGGCTAACGCCCGGCGACGCAGCGTGCCTGGCCCGCGCGCTGGAGCCGTACAACCTGCTGTTCATCGAAGACCCGATCGCGCCCGACAACCTGGACGGCTACAAGCGCATCCGCGACGCCGCCCATGTGCCACTGGCAGCGGGTGAACGCATGAGCACGATCTTCGGCGAACGGGAGCTGATCGAACGCGAACTGGTCGACGTGATCCAGCCCGACACCGGGCGTGCTGGTGGCATCACGCAGATGAAGAAGATCGCCGCGATGGCCGAGGCGCACCACATCATGGTGGCGCCGCATTCCGGTTCGCTCGGGCCGGTGGCGGAATACGCAGCGCTGCATCTGCTGGCGGCGATACCCAATGGCTTGTTCCTGGAGCGCATCGAGGACGACTGGGACGGCCGCGCACAGACCGTGATTCCGCACCCGGTGTCGGTCGACGGGTTCCTGCACGTGCCCGATGCGCCGGGGCTGGGTGTCGACATCGACGAGGCGTTTGTCGCTCGCTTTCCGAGCCAGGCCAATATCTCGTCGCAGGTGTCCGCGGCGTCGGGCTCCTACGTGGCGGGAACCCATGACGAGAACGTATACGTGCAGACGCGCTTGCAGCGGGCACGTTATTTCAAGGGGAAGTGACAGCTCCGGCACGCATCCGCACGCATCCCGCGCGCTGAAGGGCTGGGCGGAATGTGTTGCTTGTTCACCGCACGCACCCTTCAGGACACACCATGAGAATTGATCGACTGCGCGTCTTCATGTCGCGCGACAAGGACCGCCCGCGCGTCGTCGTGGCGATGGACACCGACGACGGCATCACCGGTTGGGGCGAGTGTTACAACCACGGCCCGGACCTGGCGCTGTTGCCGCTGCTCGACTACCTGCTGACCTTTCTCAAGGGCCAGGACCCGCGGCGCATCGGTCATTTGATCCACTACCTGATGCAGCAGACCCGTTTTCCGCCGGGTGCGCTTGGACTGGCGGCGATATCGGCGCTGGACCACTGCATGTGGGACATTTCGGCCAAGGCGCTGGGCGTACCGGTCTACATGCTGCTGGGTGGCAATGTGCGTGACCGGGTCAAGGTTTACGCCGGCATCTACACGGCGCCGGACCCGGAGGCGGCGCGCGACCAGATGGATGCCTTGCAATCCGAATGGGGCCTCACCGCATTCAAGCTCAGTCCCTATCGCATCGACATGCACCGCAACCGCTGGGGCGAGGTGGTGCGCACGAGTGCCGAATATTTCCGCCAGCTGCGCGAGACCGTGCGCAGCGATTACGAGATCGCCTTCGACGCGCACGCCAAGATATTCGAGCCGGCGCAGGCGATGCAGCTGGGCAATGCGCTGGCGCCCTACGACCCGCTGTTTTTCGAGGAACCGATGCGGCCGGAGAATTTCGAGGCCTGGGGCGAACTCAAACGCGGCCTGCATTGCACCTTGGCCACCGGGGAGTCGCTGTACAGCCGCTTTGAGTTCCTGCGGCTGTTGCAGGTGCGCGGTGTCGACATCATCCAGCCCGACATCTGCGTCGTCGGTGGCATGCTGGAAATGTGCAAGATCGCCGCGCTGGCCGAGGCGCACTTCGTGACCATCGCGCCGCACAATCCGATGGGCCCGCTGGCCACTGCCGTCAACGTGCATTTCAGTGCCGCGCAGACCAACTTCCGAATTCTGGAGTACCGGCTACCGCATGGGCCGGGTTACGTCTTCGGCGCCGGCAACGGCGAAGTTGCCGCCGCGGCCGGCAAGAACGAAGGCGCGCACTACGTCAAGGACCCCTACCTGCCCAAGGACGGCTATCTGGAGTTGCGCCCGGACCGCCCCGGCTGGGGCGTGGAGATGGACGAAGAACTGCTTGGCACCGAGGAGTACGTTCACTGGGAGCGCAAGGTGCCGGTCAAGCCGGACGGGTCGACCGGCTACGTTTGAGGCGTCAGAGTCAACGGATCGAACCCACGCAAGGCGCCGCGCTGGCGGCGCTTCCTGCGCGACCTCAATAGCGCGGACGCCGGTCATCAAAGTTCGGTTGGTGCTTGCGCATCTCCTTGGCGTCGTCGCGCACGCGGATGCCGCAATCCAGGTAGTTGAGGTGCAGCCGCGCCAGCTCTGCTCGGTCCAGCGTCACGCCCAGGCCGTTGCCGGGCGGCGGCGCCAGCCGGCCGCCGCGAATCTGCAACTTGCCGCCGGTGATCACCTCGTCGACCTGCCACGGATAGTGCGTGTCGCAGGCATACCGCAAGTTGGAAATCGTCACGCCGACATGGGTCATGGCGGCCAGGCTGATGCCCAGGTGCGAGTTGGAATGCATCGAGATGCCGATGCCGAAGGTACGGCCAATGGCCGCCAGATGCTGGGTTGCGCGCAGCCCGCCCCAGTAGTGGTGGTCCGACAGGATGACCTGCACCGCGCCCAGGCGCACAGTCTCCGGAATATGGCCGAACGCGATGGTCACCATGTTGGTGGCCAACGGCATGCCTGCAGCGAACTTCGCCACTTCGCCCATCTCCTGCAAGGTCGACACCGGATCTTCCAGGTACTCCAGCAAGCCGTCCGCCGCCAGCGCCGGCAGTACACGGCGCGTCGTCTCCACGGTCCAGCCACCATTGGGGTCGATACGCAGCGGCATGCCGGGAAAAGCGGCACGCAATGCCAGCAAGGCGTCGATCTCGACCTCGGGTGCAAACACGCCACCCTTGAGCTTGATCGATCCGAATCCGTACTGCGCGACCATACGCTGCGCCTCGCCGACCATCTGCGCTGGCGTCAGCACCTCGCCCCAGTCGTCGGTGTCGTCGCGTTTCATACCGTGATGACTGGCGAACTTGTAGAACAGGTAGGCGCTGAACGGCAGGGCAGGGCGTACGGCGCCGCCGAGCAACTGGTATAGCGGGCGCTTCAGCAGCTGCGCCTGCAGGTCCAGCAACGCGACTTCGAACGCTGCTACTGTCGTTGCGCGGGCCTTGTCCCCCTTCGGTGGAAAAGGCGCCGCCGGATCCGGATTGCCGCCGACCGACGCATACACGATGCGGATCAACGCGTTGGTGTCGAACACGTCAAGACCTACCAATTGCGGTGCCACGCTCTGCAGGTTGGCGAGGGTCTGCAGGTCGCCATAACTCTCGCCCAGGCCGATGTGGCCATCGGCGGTCTCGATCTCGATGATGCTGCGCAACGCCCAGGGTTCGTGCACGCCGGCGACGTTGAGCAGCGGAGGGTCGCGAAACGCGATGGGTGTGACGCGCACGTCGACGATTTGCGTGACGGCGCTCATACGGCCGCCTTTCGCAACGAAAAAGTCATCTGGCCGCTCAGCGACTCACCTGGCGCCAGCCAATGCGTGCCAGTTTCAGGCACGCCGCGCGCGGCCAGATTGAAGCCGTCGGCGACATGGCTGACCGGCTCCAAGCACAGGTAGGTCAGTGCGTCGGGCCGATGCACGACGAGGTGGGCAAACACAGGATCGGCGTCGATCTGCAGCAGTTCGCCTGCTGGCAGTTCGACCGAAGCTTTGCCGTCCCAGCCACCCACGTAGTCGGTCAGGCCGCCGGCACGCAGCGCCCGTGCGGGAACTTGGACCTCGTCCTTGGTGGGTGGGCGTGAAACCGCGGCAAGGAAGTCCGACGTCGGTGGCCAGATGGAGCCGGGGCGGTAACCGACGGCGGCATCGCGCTGGTGGCGGAAATACGGATGCAGGCCCAGACCGGCCGGCATCAGGCGCGTGTCGGCATTGCAGATGGACAAAGTCACCGACAACGCGGACGGCGACAGCTGCAATTCCATGCGACCCGTGTAATGCCAGGGCCAGGCGGGGCTGGCTGCGGCGTCAAGCACCAGCACCGCATGGTCTGCATCGTTCGATTCGACCTGCCAGGGCAAGGCATGGGCATTGCCATGCAGTGTGTGGGGCGCTGCATCGGGATGCGGAACCAACATCACATCGGCACCGTCGACGCGCATGCATGCCTGCGCGATCCGGTTCGAGTACGGCATCAGCGGATAGATACCGCCCTTGCCCCAGCGCAACGGGTCGAATAAATCTTCCGCGTAGGGGTGCAGCACGTCAACAGCGTCCGATTGCCCTGCGGGAAGCAGCCGCAAGGCGGAGATCCGCCCCCCTGCGGACGGCAGCAGGCGCGCAATGGCACTGCCGGCCTGCAGAACCACGATGCGGCTCACTGGGGTACCCTGCGCGCTTCGCGCTGCGGGATTCGCCTTGGGACCGGCCCGGCGGCTCACTGGGGTACCCTGCGCGCTTCGCGCTGCGGGATTCGCCTTGGGAGCGGCCCGGCGGCTCATAGCGCTCCGAACGTGATGCAGGCGCGTGACAATGCTGTAGCCGCGCATCGGCAACCGCTATGACCTGGGTTCATGGATGGTCTCCGAATTAGCGAAAGTGACATTTTGCGCGAAAGCGCATGCGTCGGCCTTGTCCAGGAGATCCGATCGCGCGGGGAACGTCCGTCCGTCGCGCTGGCGACTGCGCGCAGTTGTCACCGGCAGTCTAATCAGCAGACTCTGTGCCCAAAGGGTGCGGCAGTTCCCCTGATGCCAACTACGAGACGACCATGTTCACTGAATATTCCCCCAAGACGCGCGACCTGATGGAGCGTCTGAACGCCTTCTTCGATGAACACATCTATCCGAACGAAGCACGCCAACACCACGAGCTGAGTGAGAAACGCCGCGCCGGCGATCCCTGGCAACCGCTGGCGTTGATCGCGGAACTGAAAGCCGTGGCGCGCAAGGCCGGCCTTTGGAACATGTTTCTGCCCCATCCTTACAAGGGCCAGGGCGGCATTTCCAACCTTGACTACGCGCCGCTGTGTGAGGTGATGGGGCGGGTAAGCTGGTCAGGCGAGGTGTTCAATTGCTCGGCACCCGATACCGGCAACATGGAGACGCTGGAGCGCTACGCGACCGATGCGCAAAAGCAACTCTGGCTGGAACCGCTGCTCGACGGCAAGATCCGCTCCGCGTTCCTGATGACCGAGCCTGCCGTCGCATCTTCCGACGCGACCAATATCCAGTGCAGCATCACTCGCGATGGCGATTTTTACGTCGTCAACGGGCGCAAGTGGTTCTCGTCGGGCGCCGGCAATCCGAAATGCGCGATCTTCATCGTCATGGGCAAGACCGACCCCGATGCACCGCGGCATCAGCAGCAATCGATGATCCTGGTGCCGCGCGACGCGCCTGGCGTCACGGTGCTGCGTCCGCTGACCGTTTTTGGTTACGACGATGCACCGCATGGACACATGGAGGTGGTGCTCGAAAACGTGCGCGTGCCGGTGGCCAACATCCTGCTTGGCGAAGGCCGCGGCTTCGAGATTGCGCAAGGCCGGCTTGGCCCTGGGCGTATCCACCACTGCATGCGTTCCATCGGAGCCGCCGAGCGTGCGCTGGAGATGATGGTCGACCGCCTGCAGACACGCGTCGCTTTCGGCAAGCCGCTGGCCGAGCAGTCGGTCTGGCATGAGCGTATTGCCGAATCGCGCTGCATGATCGACCAGGCGCGGCTGCTCACGCTCAATGCGGCGCACCGCATGGACACGGCCGGCAACAAGGCGGCGCGTGCCGAGATTGCGATGATCAAGGTGGTCGCACCCAACATGTCGTGCCAGGTGGTCGACTGGGCGATCCAGGCCCATGGCGCCGCCGGCGTCAGCCAGGACTTCTGGCTCGCCGAGGCTTATGCCCACCAGCGCACCGTGCGCCTCGTTGACGGTCCGGACGAAGTACACCGCAACGCGATCGCCAAGATCGAACTGGCCAAGCGGGTATTGGTCAGGAAGGGGCTGGCCGGCGCCTGAACCCTGCTTGCCCCGGGAATGCAGCTAGAGACACCCCTGCGCAATCACTTGCGGGTCCAGTCACGGAAGATGCCGATGCCGGCGGCGCGCAGCGCGCTGCAATGGGATGCGTCTTTTAGCTCGCGTGTGCCGGTTGCCGAGCGACCCCAGCCTTTGCCGGTGGTACGCTTTGCGTGAGCGGACACGGAGGTCCGCTACATCGCGAAGGTGTGCACACATGCAGTTTCACTTGAATGGCTTTCGCACCGGCGACCCATCGGTCGCCGCGTCTGCTGTCGATATCCCGGTCATCGATGGTGGCCGCCCGTCGCCGGACGAGGTCGACGTACTCATCGTCGGGTGTGGACCGGCTGGGCTGACCTTGGCTGCGCAATTGGCGGCCTTTCCGGCCATCCGCACGCGCATCGTCGAGCAGAAGCCGGGTCCACTGCAACTTGGACAGGCCGATGGTGTGGCCTGTCGATCGATGGAGATGTTCCAGGCGTTCGGTTTTGCCGAAAAGGTGCTCAAGGAGTCGTACTGGGTCAACGAGACTGCCTTCTGGCGTCCTGAAGCGGCCGACGTCACCCGCATCGCGCGGGCCAGCCGCATCCAGGACGCCGAGGATGACCGGTCGGAGTTTCCGCACACCATTCTCAACCAGGCGCGTTTGCACGACTTCTTTCTGCAGACCATGCGACAGGGGCCCCGGCGACTGGAGCCCGACTACGGCCGCCGATTGGTGGACCTGGCGGTCGACACAGAGGACACGACCGCGTATCCGGTCAGCGCCCGCTTCGAGCGCGTCGATGCCGGGCACGCGGGTGAAACCGAGACCGTGAAAGCGCGCTACCTCGTGGGTTGTGACGGCGCACGCAGCGTGGTGCGCAAATCACTCGGCCATGCCTTGCGCGGTGACAGCGCCAACAAGGTGTGGGGGGTGATGGACGTGCTGGCGGTCACCGATTTTCCGGACGTGCGCCTGAAGTGCGCCATCCAGTCTGGCCGCGAAGGCAGCATGTTGATCATCCCGCGCGAAGGCGGGTATCTGGTGCGGATGTATATCGAGATGGACTCGCTGGGCGATTCCGAGCGGCTGGCCGACCGCGCATTCACGTTGGAGCAGTTGATCGCAGCTGCGCAGCGTATCCTGCAACCCTATGTGCTGGAGGTCAAGGAAGTGCCCTGGTGGTCGGCGTACGAGATCGGCCAACGTGTCAGCGACAGTTTCGACGACGTGCCCGACGGCGCCCGCGACAACCGCATGCCGCATGTCTTCATCGCGGGTGACGCCTGCCACACCCACAGCCCCAAGGCCGGGCAGGGCATGAACGTCTCGATGGCCGACACATTCAACCTGGGCTGGAAGCTCGCAGCGGTCCTGCACGGCCAGGCACATCCGAAGTTGCTGCACAGCTATGCGCTGGAGCGGCGTGCCAAGGCGGTCGAGCTGATCGACTTCGACCGGGACATGGCCAAGCTGTTTGCAGCGCGTCCCGGCTCGGCGGGTGACGGTGCCGACCCGGCGCGGTTCCAGCAGTATTTTGCGAAACACGGCCGTTACACTGCCGGCGTCGAGACCCGGTACGACCCGTCTTTGATCGTCGGGCCGGCGAGCCATCAAACCGCCGCAAGCGGCCTGGTCGTGGGCAAGCGATTTCATTCCGCACCTGTGATCCGCTTGGCAGATGCGAGGCCGGTGCAACTGGGCCATGTCATCCAGGCGGATGGGCGCTGGCGCCTGTTTGCCTTCGCCGACGCCGGCGACCCGGCCGACCGCAACGGACGCTTGGCCCGCTTGTGCGATTTTCTGGCCCGCGCGCCCGACTCACCGATGCTGCGCTACACGCCGGTCGGGGCGGACGTCGATGGGGTCATCGATCTGCGGGCCGTGCTGCAACAAGGCCACGGCGAAGTCGACCTGCTGGCGATGCACGAATTCCTCAAGCCCCACAAGGGCCGCCATGGTTTGACCGACTACGAGAAGATCTTTTGTGCCGACCCCCGAAGCGCCCAGGATATCTTCGCGCTGCGCGGCATCGACCGCACCAGCGGTTGCCTGGTCGTTGTCCGTCCGGACCAGTTTGTCGCGCATGTGCTGCCGCTGGATGCGACGCAGACCTTGTGCGGTTTTTTCGCGGGCTTCATGTGCCCGGCGCGCCAGGCCGAGAAACAGCGCAGCTGACGAAAGGAAATCACCCTATGACAGCCGAACTCGGACGCCTCGAAGACCTGCCGCTGGACTACCGCGAGGCCTTGGCCCAGCGCAATCTGGTGCCGCTGTGGCCGAACCTGCGCGGCGTGTTGCCGCCCGGCAAACCCAGGCCCAGGACACGTGCCACGTTTTGGCCGTATGCGTCGATCAAGCCGTTGCTGCTGCAGGCCGGCGCGCTGACCCCGATCGAGAAGGCCGAGCGCCGGGTGCTGGTGCTGGCCAACCCGGGCCATGGGCTGGACAACATGCAGGCCAGCGCTGCGATGTATCTGGGCATGCAGTTGCTGTTGCCCGGCGAGTGGGCGCCGTCACACCGCCACACACCCAACGCGGTGCGCATGGTCGTCGAAGGCGAGGGTGCATGGTCGATGGTGAACGGCGAGAAATGCCCGATGCTGCGCGGCGACCTGATCCTCACGCCGACCGGTTTGTGGCACGAACACGGCCACGATGGGGTCGAACCGGTAATCTGGCTCGACGTGCTGGACCTGCCGCTGGTCTTCTACCTGGAGGCGAGTTACCACGTCGACAGTGGCCGCCAGCAGGTTGTTGCCGGCCATGGCGAAAGCCGGCATGCGCGCGGTGGCCTGTTGCCGACGCCGGTGTTCGAGCGATCGAACAAGGACTATCCGATGCTGCGTTATCCCTGGGCCGACGCACGTGCTGCGCTGCAGTCGCTGGCGGCCGACCAGCCGGATCTGCAGGCGGTGCAAATGACCTATGTGAACCCCCAGACCGGAGGCCATGCGCAGAATATTCTGGGCTTTTACGCGCTGATGCTGCGTCCGGACCAGACCCTTGCGCTGCCGGCGCGCAGCCCGGCGATGGTGTTCCACCTGATCGAAGGTGGCGCGACTGTGCAGGTCGACGACCAGCGTTTCACGCTGCAAGAGGCCGACACCTGCTGCGCGCCCGGGTACACACCGGTCACGCTGATCAATACGTCACCGACGGTGCCGGCTTTCCTGTTCATTGCCGACGAGACACCGCTGCACGAGAAGCTCGGTATCTACGAGACTCGTCCCTGATTCAGCAACCGCTTTTTCAACCGGCCAACGGCAGCGGGATGCGCCCGAAGCAGGTGTTTTTTTCGGCGAATGGAGCCGTAAATGGCGATTAGTTCAGTGTCCACAGGTGGATACTGCGGATTCATTCAATGAAATCCCGAGATCATGAACCACGCAACCCTGCCCCCGACTGCGCTTGCCGATCCGACGCCATTGCGTGCTGCGATCACAGCGGCCACCCGCACACCTGAGCCCGAAATTCTGCCCGGCCTGCTGGTCGCGGCCACGCTGGCGCCGGCCCAGGCCGAGGCCGCACAGTCGTTGGCCTTGCGGATTGCGCGCGGCGTGCGGGAACGGGCGCGGGCCAGCGGGCGTGCCGGCCTGGTGCAAGGCTTGCTGCAGGAGTTCGCGCTCAGCTCGCAGGAAGGTGTTGCGCTGATGTGCCTGGCCGAGGCCTTGTTGCGTATTCCCGATGCGGCGACCCGCGACGCGCTGATCCGCGACAAGATCGGTGACGGTGACTGGCAAAGTCATCTGGGACAAAGCGCGTCGCTGTTCGTCAACGCTGCATCATGGGGACTGCTGCTTACCGGCAAGCTGGTGTCGACGCACAGCGATAGCCGGCTGTCGGGCACACTGCGCCAGGTCGTGGCGCGTGGCGGTGAGCCGCTGATCCGCCGCGGCGTGGACATGGCGATGCGCATGATGGGCGAGCAGTTCGTCACCGGCGAGACGATCAGCAAGGCACTGGTCAATGCGCGTACCCGTGAGGCCCAGGGCTTTCGCTATTCCTATGACATGCTGGGTGAGGCTGCGATGACTGCGGCCGACGCCGAACGTTACCAGGCGGCCTACCGCAAGGCCATCGAAGCCATCGGTGCGGCAGCCGCCGGACGCGGCGTCATCGACGGCCCCGGCATCTCGATCAAGTTGTCGGCCTTGCACCCGCGTTATGCGCGCGCCAAGCAGGCGCGGGTCATGGGCGAGCTCTATCCGCGGCTGCTCGCACTGGCGCAGCAGGCCTGTGCGCTGAACATCGGCATGAACATCGACGCGGAGGAGTCCGAACGGCTCGAGATCTCGCTCGACCTGCTCGAGCGGCTGGCGTTTGAGCCCTCGCTCAAGGGCTGGGACGGTCTCGGCTTCGTGATCCAGGCTTACCAGAAACGTTGTCCGGCCGTGGTCGACTTCGTCGTCGACCTGGCGCGGCGCAGCGGCCATCGGCTGATGATCCGCCTGGTCAAGGGCGCGTACTGGGACAGCGAGATCAAGCGAGCGCAAGTCGACGGACAGTCGGACTACCCGGTCTACACGCGCAAGCCCTACACCGATGTGGCCTACATCGTGTGTGCCAGGAAGTTGCTGGCCGCCACCGATGTGGTGTTCCCGCAGTTCGCCACACACAATGCACAGACGCTGGCGTCGATACTGGCCATTGCCGGCGATGACTATGCGCCCGGCCAGTATGAGTTTCAGTGCCTGCACGGCATGGGTGAGCCGCTTTACGAACAGGTTGTGGGGCCGCTGGCCGATGGCAAACTGGGCCGGCCGTGTCGCATTTATGCGCCGGTGGGCCTGCACGACACGCTGCTGGCCTACCTGGTGCGGCGCTTGCTGGAGAACGGTGCCAACTCTTCCTTCGTGAACCGCATCGCCGACGAGAACGTGCCGCTGGAGGAACTGGCGCAGGATCCGGTACGCACGGTCCAGGATATGGCCGAGGCGGACGGCGCGACCGGTCTGCCGCACCCGGCGATCCCGTTGCCGCGCCAGCTGTATGGCCCGTCGCGCCCCAATTCACGCGGCATCGATCTTGCCGACGAGACCACGCTTGCCCGGCTTGCCAAGGCATTTGCCGAAGATCGCGGCCAGCGCTGGGATGCCGCGCCGCTGTTGGATGCCGACGGGTCGGTCGATGCCACCAGCGTCGCGCAGCCTGTGTGCAATCCGGCAGACACCTTCGATGTGGTCGGCCAGGTGCGCGAGACGACGCTGCAAGAGGTCGGCATGGCGCTGGACGCCGCGACGCTGGCCGCTTCCGGTTGGGCTGCGTTGCCACCGACCGAGCGCGCGGCGATGCTGGACGCGGCCGCTAACGGGCTGGAGGCCGACACGCTGGCCTTGCTGCCGCTGCTGGTGCGCGAAGCTGGTAAGACCGCCGCCAACGCGATTGCCGAAGTGCGCGAGGCGGTCGATTTTCTGCGTTACTACGGCGCCGAAATCCGGCGCGATTTCGACAACGCCACCCACAAGCCGCTGGGCCCGGTGGTGTGCATCAGCCCGTGGAATTTCCCGCTGGCGATCTTCACAGGCCAGGTGGCAGCGGCGCTGGCAGCCGGCAACGTGGTGCTGGCCAAACCGGCCGAGCAGACGCCGCTGGTGGCCGCCGCGGCGGTGCGTGCGCTGCATGCGGCCGGCGTGCCTCGTGCGGTGCTGCAGCTGCTGCCCGGCCGCGGCGAAACCGTCGGCGCGGCGCTGGTCGGCGACGTGCGGGTGCATGGTGTGTTGTTCACCGGCTCGACCGAGGTCGCACGGCTGCTGCAGCGCGAACTGGCCGGTCGACTGACAGCGGCCGGGCAGGTGGTGCCGCTGGTGGCCGAAACTGGCGGCCAGAATGCCATGGTCGTCGATTCTTCGGCACTGGCCGAGCAGGCAGTGGGCGACATCGTGTCCTCGGCGTTCGACAGCGCCGGCCAGCGCTGTTCGGCGCTGCGCCTGTTGTGCGTGCAGGACGATGGCGCCGACCGCTTGATTGAAATGTTGCAAGGCGCGGTGCAGGAACTGGAGGTCGGTGACCCTCGCTGGCTGGCGACCGACGTCGGCCCTGTGATCGACGCGGACGCAAAGGCCATCATCGAGCGCCACGTGCAGACCATGGCCGCCAAAGGGCGCCGCGTCTGGCAGCTAGCGCCGGCCGTGGATGCCTCAGCCACGGAGCATGGCCATTTTGTTGCGCCCACGGTGATCGAGATCGACAGCGTGGCCGATCTCGGGCGCGAGGTCTTCGGACCGGTGCTGCATGTGCTGCGTTACCGGCGCGAGCGGCTGGGTGAGTTGTTGCACGCCATCAACGCAACCGGCTATGGTTTGACCCAGGGTGTGCACACCCGCATCGACGAGACCGTGGCACAGGTAGTCTCGGCTGCGCGTGCTGGCAATATCTACGTGAATCGCAATGTCGTGGGCGCCGTGGTCGGTGTGCAGCCGTTTGGTGGCGAGGGCCTGTCGGGCACCGGGCCCAAGGCCGGCGGGCCGCTCTACCTGCTGCGCCTGCTGGCCCAGCGGCCGGTGCAGGCAGCGCGCATGGCGGTAGCGCATTCGGGTGCGCTGACGCGCCCGGCGGTGCGCGGCCTGTCGACCGAGCCGGCTGCCGGTCCGGCGCCGGCTCCGGAGGCGCTGGCACAGTTGCGTGCCTGGGCCCAGGCGCAAGGCAAAAACCTGCTCGCAGCCTATTGCGACCGCGCCGTCGCCGAATCGCCGACCGGCCGCTGGCATGGCCTGCCGGGACCGACCGGCGAGGCCAATCTGTATGCCGTGTTGCCGCGCGAAGCCGTGTTGTGCCTGACGGCGGCCGGCGCTGCAGGCGAAGCCGACCGGTTGCTGCAGCTGGCCGCCGTGCTGGCCGCCGGCAGCCACGCAGTCTGGCCCGCCGAAGCGGCCACCTTGCGCGAACGCTTGCCGGCCGACGTGCGCGAGCGCATCACGCTGTCTGGCGACTGGGCCAACGCGCATACCAGCTTCGACGCGGCGCTGCACCATGGGGATGCTGCGGCGCGCCAGGCGGTGGCCCAGTCGCTGGCGCAGCGTCCCGGGCCGATCGTCGCTTTGACCGGATTGGACGCGGGCGACGCGCGCATCCCGCTCGAGCGGCTGGTCATCGAGCGTTCGCTGAGCATCAACACGGCCGCCGCCGGCGGCAATGCGAGCCTGATGACGCTGCAGTGAGTTCGCCGGCGAGGCTGCTTTTGCCAGCCTGCTGTGCAAGGTCAATGCGCCAGTCGCGCTGGTTCGAGGTCACCGTCGCCTGGGTGACGGCCTCGACCACGGCGATGCGCGGGCATTCCCTGATGCGTAGATGCGTCAGCCGCCTACACTTGTGCATCTGAGTTGTACGCAAACTGAATGAAGGAGAACGCATGAAATTCACGAGAATGTCCCTTGTCGCGGCTTGCCTGGCTGGGGCAGCCATGGCCGGCCATGCCCAGGAAGTGACCCTCAAGGTACACCACTTCCTCGGCCCGCAGTCAACCCAGCAGGCCGAGATGCTGGGCCCCTGGTGTGACAAGCTGGCCAAGGAATCGAGCAACAAGCTCAAGTGCCAGATCTATCCGTCGATGCAACTCGGCGGCAGCCCGCCGCAGTTGTACGACCAGGCCAAGGACGGCGTGGCCGACGTGGTCTGGACAGTGGCCGGCTATTCGTCTGGGCGCTTTCCCAAGATCGAGGTCTTCGAGTTGCCATTCATGATGACCAACGCCGAGGCGACGAGCCGCGCGGCGTGGGAATATTACGACAAGTACGACCGCGACGAATTCAAGGATACGCATATTCTGGCGGTCCATGTGCACGGCCCGGGCAACATCTACACGGCGAACAAGCCGATCAAGACCATGGCCGATTTCAAAGGCCTCAAGTTGCGTGCGCCGACCCGGTTGACCAACAAGATGCTGGCCATGTTGGGCGCGACACCTGTTGGCATGCCGGTGCCGGCAGTTCCCGAAGCCTTGTCCAAGGGTGTGATCGACGGGGCGGTGATTCCTTACGAGGTGGCGCCATCCATCAAGATCAACGAATTGACCAAATACACCGCCGAAACCGATCGCAAGTTCAACGCGCTGTATACGACCGTGTTCGTCATCGCGATGAACAAGGCCAAGTACGAGTCCTTGCCGCCGGATCTGAAGAAGGTGCTCGATGCCAACTCCGGTCTGGAACTCTCCGCCTTCATGGGCAAGACCCAGGAGGCCGCCGACGGTCCGGCCAAGGCGATCATGCTGAAGTCGGGTAGCCAGATCACGGTGATTCCGGGCCCGGAACTGGACAAGTGGAAGAAGGCGACCGATTCACTGGACGAACAGTGGGCCGCCGACATCACGGCCAAAGGCGGCGACGGCAAGAAGCTGTTGCAGGAAGCCCGCGACTTGGTAAAGAAGTACACCAAATAGATCGGTCTTCACGGCTTGTCCGCGGACCGGGACCCGATTGCCGGACCCGGTCCGCTGGTATGCCTGCGCGTTGAATTTCTCGAACCGGAAACACGCCATGTCCGATGCCCTTTTTACCGACAACACGCGTCCCACCGATCCGGTAGGACGCGTGCTGGACGGGATTTCGCGGCTGTTCGCGATCTGCTCGGGGCTGATGCTGACGGCGATGGCCCTGATGTCGGTCTACAGCATCATCGGACGCTCGTTCTTCGGCAAGCCGCTGATGGGCGACTATGAACTGGTGCAGATGATGTCGGCGGTCGCGGTAACGATGGCGCTGCCGTTCTGCCAGATGATGCGTGGCCACATCATCGTCGACTTCTTCACGGCCCGCAATTCTCCGCGTACCAATGCCGTGCTCGACTTGATCGCCGCGTTGCTGCTGTCGGTCTGCGCATTTGCGCTGGCCTGGCGCGTCACCATTGCGACGTTCGATTTTACGAAGAACCACGATGCGTCGATGCTGCTCAGCCTGCCGACATGGTGGGGATACGCGCCGATGGGGCCTTCGTTTTTCCTGCTCGGTTGCGCCGGGCTCTACACCGCATGGCAACACGCCAGGGAGATCGGCGCATGACCGGCATCGAACAAGGTGCGCTGATTGGCGGCCTGATGCTGCTGATGCTGGCGCTGCGGGTACATATCGGCATCGCCATGCTGGCGGCTGGCTCGATTGGCTACATCTGGCTCGTCAACCTCGATACGCTGCTCAATTACTACAAGACTGCGGCCTACGCCCGTTATTCGGTGTATGACCTGTCGGTGGTTCCGCTGTTTCTGTTGATGGGCCAGTTCGCGACCCATGGCGGCTTGTCGAAGTCCTTGTTCAAGGCCGGCAACGCGATGATCGGTCACTGGCGCGGCGGCATGGCGATGGCCGCTGTCACCGCCTGTGCCGGTTTCGGAGCGATCTGTGGTTCCTCGCTGGCGACCGCCGCGACGATGGGCCAGGTGGCCTTGCCCGAGTTGCGCCGGCATGGTTATTCGGCGCGCCTGGCGACCGCCGCTGTAGCCGCCGGCGGCACCTTGGGCATCCTGATCCCGCCATCGGTGCCGCTGGTGATCTACGCCATCATCACCGAGCAGAACATCGCCAAGCTGTTTGTCGCTGCCTTCGTTCCGGGCATCGTCGCAGCGCTCGGCTACATGCTGGCGATTGCCGTGATGGCACGAATCAATCCGGACCATGCTCCCGCAGGCGTGCGTTTGCCCTGGTTGCAACGGTTCAAGGCGTTGCTGGAAACCTGGCCGGTGCTGCTGATCTTCGTAGTCGTCATCGGCGGTATCTACGCGGGATTTTTCACACCCACGGAAGCTGCGTCGATCGGCACCATCGCCACCGGATTTGTCGCATTGACGTCCGGCGGTCTCAAGGGGCGCGGTTTCCTGGAATGCATTTACGGCGCCGCGCAGGCCACGGCGATGATTTTTCTGATCCTGCTGGGCGCCGATCTGCTCAATGTATTCCTGGCCTTGACGCAGATGCCGGCCGAACTGGCCAAGTGGGTGGTCGGGCTGCATACCTCGCCACTGCTGGTGCTGATCGTGATCCTGCTGATCTACCTGGTGCTCGGTTGCATCATGGACAGCCTGTCGATGATCCTGTTGACGATACCGATCTTCTTCCCGATCGTCATGGGTATCGATCTGTGGGGCCTGTCGCAAGAGGGCAAGGCGATCTGGTTCGGCATCCTGGCGCTGATGGTGGTCGAAATCGGACTGATCACGCCACCGGTGGGCATGAACGTCTACATCATCAGCGCGATGGCCAAGGACGTTCCGATGAGGGAAACCTTCATCGGCATCATCCCGTTCCTGATTTCCGACCTGTTTCGCATCACGCTGTTGTTGTTTGTGCCCGGCGTGGCCTTGTACGCGCTCGAAGTGTTCAAGTAGGCCCCGGCACTGGCCGCTGGCGCCAGGGTGGTGGCAAACCTTCCGGCAGTGCTTGCGCCAGTCCCGCCATCATCGCGTCCGCGTTCGGCCAGATATCGCATACATAACGGTCCGGTCGCAGCAGTGCGGCGCCACAGCTTTGGTCCTGCAACCAGCGTTGCGCCGCTGTGGTCGCGGCCAGCGGCCGCAAGGCCATGGCATGCAGCAGCGCCAGTTGCGTCGGCGTGAGGTTTGCCAACACGGACGGGTCGAGCCAAAGTGACCAGTGAGGCCCACAGACGTCGTCACTCCAGCGGCCATCTTCGAGCTCAAACTGCGGCGCGATGCGGCCCACTGCCTGTGCGTGGACTCGCGCCCTGTGCAGGCCCGGCCCGAGGGCCGGCATCGGAAACGCAAAGCGCAGGCCTTGTTGCTGCAGCCGTGTGTCACGCTCGGCAGCGGCCGCCGGATCGATGACCTGGATCACGCGGCCGACCTCCACCGCGAGTGCCACGAATGCGCGCGCATGGGGTAAACGTTCGGACCCATAACTGGCCAGCGTCGATTCAGCCAACGCCGGTTCGGCCACGGCCAGCGCCAGCTTCCATGCCAGATTGGCCGCATCGCGCAAACCGGTGCACAGGCCCTGGCCCAGAAACGGTGGCGTCTGGTGCACCGCGTCGCCAGCCAGCATGACCCGGCCCTGTTGCCAGCGCCGCGCGATCAGCGAATGGAAGGTGTAGGCGGCGGCGCGCTCCAGCGTGGCCTGCGCAGGTTTCACCCAGCGCTGCAGCAGACGCCAGACAAGCTCGGGCACGAGCATGGCGTCAGCGTCTTCGCCGGGCATCAGCATCAATTCCCAGCGTCGGCGCAGCGGATGCACGTAGATGGACGTCGACGGACGCGCAGGGTCGCAATGTTGCACGGTGTGCTCGGGCAGCTTCAGCGGGTGGTGCAATAGGCCATCGACGACGAGCCAGGTCTGATGATCGCCCAGGTCTTCAAACTCGTCTGCGGCGATCAGGCCCCGCACGGTGGATCGTGCCCCATCGCATCCCACCACGTAGGATGCGCGCAAGGTTGACGTGGCGCTGCCGTCTGTTGACGTCAAATCCAGCGCCACGCCATCACCGTCCTGGCGCAGCTGCTGCAGCGCCCAGCCTTCGTCGACCTGCACGCCATCGAGTTGCGCCACACCCCAGCGCAGCAGCCGTTCGAGATCGGGTTGGTGGAAGTAATAGTCGTTGTGCCAGCCGTGCGGTCCCAGCCCGGGCTCGCTGGTGCGTACCAGCAAGGTCTGGCCTGTTGCGTTGACCCATTCCATGTTGGCACCCGGACGCAACACGGACAAGGCGCGCGATGCCAGGCCCATGGACTGCAGGATGCGCATGCTCTCGCCATCCAGGTGCACTGCGCGCGGAATGGCCAACACGCCGATGTTACGTTCGATGACGCGCACCGAAAGGCCGAGTTGGCCGAGCAGGTGGGCCAGCGCCGCGCCGGTCGGGCCGTAGCCGATGACAGCGACATCCACCGTTGGCGCGGATATGCGCTGTTGTGGTTCGATAGCGGCAGTCTGGGTCACTGGATATCCCCGTTGTCGGCCTTCGCCCGCAGGGCTTGATGGGCGGTCGATGGGCCATGAGTACAGGTGAGGCGATTGCAATATCGCAACATTTGGGATTCAATTCCTGGCAGCTGGCGCTGGCAATCGTACGATACAGTTTTCACGGACCGCGAACATCCATGATCAGGAGCTGCCATGAATCGTGTAGGCCTTGCCTTGAGCCACATCGGCCTGTTTGTTCACGACATGGCGCTGATGGAGGACTTCTACACCCGGGTGATGGGATTCACCGTCACCGACCGCGGTCAATTGCGCGGGCCAGCCGGGCCGATCGATCTGGTCTTCACCAGCCGCGATCCGGACGAACACCATCAGATCGTGCTGGCTTCGGGGCGTCCGGCCGAGCGCGGGTTCAACATCGTGAACCAGCTCTCGCTCAAGGCCGACGGGCTGACCAGCCTGCGCGAAATGTTTCGCCGCTTTGTGGCCGAGGGGCTGACCCCTGTGTTGCCCGTGACCCACGGTAACGCGGTGTCGGTCTACGCGCCGGACCCGGAGGGCACGCGGCTGGAAATCTACATCGACACGCCGTGGTACGTCAGCCAGCCGATGCGGGTGCCGGTCGATCTGTCGCTGGACGACGCGGCACTGATGCAGCATGTGTTGTCGCATGCCGCGAGCCTGCCCGGCTTCAAGCCGCGCGCGCAGTGGCGGGCCGAGATGGCCTCGCGCATGGGGCTGGAGCACTGATCCGGCTGCGTCGCGATGTGGCGCAGCGCCATGGAACATCCGGCTGCTGCAGGAGGACGGACGTATCGTTGGCGTGATCGTCGCCTCGGGCGTGCAGTCGAATCAACGCCCGTTGGCCTTGCGCCAGGCGGCGAAGTCGTCCTTGGATTGTTGCTGGGTCGCCGGGTACAGGCCGATGATGGAGCGGCCCTTGCGCACCTCTTCGGTCACGAAGTCCTCGAACGCCGTCATCTCCACAGCCTCGTCGGCGATCTCGTCGGCCAGATGCGCCGGGATCACGAACACGCCTTCGCGGTCGCCGACGATCACGTCACCTGGGAACACCGCCACGTCGCCGCATCCGATCGGCCCATTGATGTCGATGGCCTGGTGCAGCGTCAGGTTGGTCGGTGCCGAAGGCCGCTGGTGGTAGACCGGAAACGGCATCTCGGCCAGTTCGGGCGAATCGCGAAAGCCGCCATCGGTGACGACGCCGGCGGCCCCACGCACCATCAGCCGCGTGATCAGGATCGAGCCGGCCGACGCAGCCCGCGCATCCTTGCGACTGTCAATGACCATCACCGCGCCTTCGGGGCATTGCTCGACCGCAACGCGCTGCGGATGTTTCGGGTCCTGGAACACGGTGATCGGGTTCAGATCCTCGCGCGCCGGGATGTAGCGCAGCGTGAAGGCTTCGCCGACCATATTGGGCAGCGTGGCATTGAGCGGACGTACGTCCTGGATGAACTGGTTGCGCAGGCCGCGCTTGAACAGCGCGGTGCACAAGGTGGCGGTGCTGACGGTCTTGAGTTTGTCGCGGGTTGTATTGGACAGAGTCATGTTGTTTTCCTTGGTTGTCAGTAGATGGCCGGCTCGCCGACAGGCGCACCAAACGAGGTTTCCAGATAATCGAAGTCGCATCCCATGTCGGCCTGCAGGATGTGCTGACTGAACATGTGGCCGTAGCCGCGCTCGAAGCGTTTGGGCGGTGGCGTCCAGGCCGCCTTTCGGCTGGCCATCTCCGCGGCGCTGATGGCCAGGTGGATGGTCCGTGCCGGCACATCGACCGTGATCATGTCGCCGTTTTGCACCAGCGCCAACGGGCCGCCGATATAGGCCTCGGGCGACACGTGCAGCACACAGGCGCCATAACTGGTGCCGCTCATGCGCGCATCGGAGATCCGCATCATGTCGCGCACGCCTTGTTTGACCAGCTTGGTCGGAATCGGCACCATGCCCCATTCCGGCATGCCAGGGCCGCCTTGCGGGCCGGCATAACGCAGGATGATGACATGGTCTTCGGTGACGTCCAGCTCCGGGTCGTCGATCGCTTTTTTCAGGCTCGGGTAGTCGTCGAACACGATGGCCGGGCCGGTATGCTGCAGGAACTTGGCACTGCAGGCGCTGGGCTTGATGACGCAGCCGTCGGGCGCCAGGTTGCCGCGTAATACCGCCAATGCGCCTTCCTGGTAAATTGGGTTGTCCAGCGGACGGATCACGTCATCGTTGTAGATCTCGGCGCCCTCCAGGTTCTCGCCCACGGTCTTGCCGGTCACCGTCATCGCGTCCAGGTGCAACATGCCTCCGTCGCGCAAGCGGGCCATCAAGCCGCGCATGCCGCCGGCGTAGTAGAAGTCTTCCATCAGGTAGGTGCTGCCGCTGGGCCGGATGTTGGCGATCACCGGCACCTTGCGGCTGAACGCGTCGAAGTCGTCCAGCGTCACCGCGCAGTGCGCGCCGGCGCGCCGCGACATCGCCACCAGATGGATGATGGCGTTGGTCGAGCAGCCTTCGGCCATGGCCACGGTGATCGCGTTCTCGAAGCTCTTGCGGCTGAAGATGCGCGCCGGGGTCAGGTCTTCCCAAACCATGTTGACGATGCGCCGCCCGCACTGGGCTGACATGCGTGGATGGTTGGCGTCGGGTGCCGGAATGCTGGACGCACCCGCCAGCGTCATGCCCAGGGCCTCTGCGATGCCCATCATCGTGGCAGCCGTGCCCATCACCATGCAGGTGCCGTGGCTGCGCGCAATGCCGCCCTCGACCTCCAGCCACTGGGTCTCGGTGATGTTGCCGGCGCGGCGTTCGTCCCAGTACTTGAACGCGTCGGAGCCTGATCCCAGCGTCTGGCCTTTCCAGTTGCCACGCAGCATCGGGCCGGCCGGCAGGTAGATGCAGGGGAAACCGGCCGAGATTGCTCCCATCATCAGCGCCGGCGTGGTCTTGTCGCAACCGCCCATCAGCACGGCGCCGTCGACCGGATGGCAACGCAGCAGCTCCTCGGTCTCGATCGCCAGCAGATTCCGGTACAACATGGTCGTGGGCTTGACGAAGTTCTCGGCCAGCGAGATCGCCGGCAACTCCAGCGGAAATCCTCCGGCCTGGAAGATGCCGCGCTTGACGTCTTCCACGCGCTGCTTGAAATGTGCGTGGCAGTTGTTGATGTCGCTCCAGGTGTTGATGATGGCGATCACCGGCTTGCCTT
>JBDTMH010000050.1:0-22164 GCA_039934375.1 Burkholderiaceae bacterium
TCTCGAGCAGTTTGGGGATCGCCTCGGCGCGTTCGATCTTGGCGATCAGGCCGGGCCGATGGTTCATGTCGGCCGCAGCCACGTTGCACAGCTGACGCGCCATTTCCATATCGGTCGCGTTTTTCGGGAAACTCACTGCCACATAGTCAGCCCTAAAGCCCATCGCGGTGCGAATGTCGTCCATGTCCTTGGCCGTCAGCGCCGGCGCAGTGAGCCCGCCGCCCATCTTGTTGATGCCCTTGTTGTTGGACAGCTCGCCGCCGATCTTGACGACCGTGTGAACCTGCTCGCCACGCACCGCCTGCACCTCGATGACGATCAGGCCGTCGTTGAGCAGCAAGGTGTCACCGACCTTGACTTCGCGTGGCAAGGACTTGTAATCGAGACCCACCGCATCCTCGTCGCCAAGCTCGGTGCGTGTGGCATCGAGAAGGAACTTGGCGCCGGGCTTGAGCATCACCTTGCCTTCGGCAAACTTGCCGACCCGGATCTTCGGGCCTTGCAGGTCGGCCATGATGGCCACTTCGCGCCCGGCTCGCTGCGCAGCCTCGCGCACCAGCTGCGCCCGGTTGATGTGGTCCTGTGCCGTGCCGTGACTGAAGTTCAGCCGAACCACGTTGACCCCGGCGCGAATCATCTGCTCGAGCAGATCTGGATCGCTCGATGCGGGACCGAGGGTGGCAACAATCTTGGTGGCGCGGCGCAAAACCATGGGGGTGTCTCCGTTCTTGATCGGGCGATTCTCCCATCGAACCGGTTACCGACCGGTTACCGAGCGGTTACAGCGCGCGGGTCACCAGACGCTTGCGTCAGCCTTTGGCGCGTCGTGCGAGGATCTCGAACGCCGGCAAGGTCTTGCCTTCGAGCACCTCGAGAAAGGCCCCGCCACCCGTGGAGATGTAGTCGATGTCTTTCTCGATGCCGTACTTGGCGATCGCTGCCAGCGTGTCGCCACCACCGGCAATGGAGAACGCATCGCTGTCGGCGATCGCCCTGGCTATGCGCTTGGTACCTGCCTCGAAGGCGGCGAACTCGAACACACCCACCGGGCCGTTCCATACGATGGTGCCGGCGCCTTCGATCTGCTCGGCGAGCTGGTTGGCAGTCTGCGGACCGATGTCCAGGATCATGTCGTCATCTGCCACGTCGCTGGCCACCTTGACCGTGGCCTTGGCGTCAGCCTTGAACTCCTTGGCGGTCACGACATCAATGGGAATCGGCACCGCCGCGCCTCGTGCCGTCATCGCCAGAATGACTGCCTTGGCGTCCTCCAGCAGATCGGGTTCGGCCAGGCTTTTGCCGATCTTGAGCCCGGCGGCCAGCATGAAGGTATTGGCAATACCGCCGCCGACAATGAGCTGGTCCACATTGGCGGCCAGGCTCTTGAGAATGGTCAGCTTGGTCGAGACCTTGGATCCGGCCACGATGGCCACCAGTGGCCGGCGCGGCGCCGTCAAGGCCTTGGTGATGGCGTCGATCTCCGCGGCCAGGAGCGGGCCGGCACAGGCGACAGGCGCGAACTGCGCGATGCCATAGGTGCTGGCCTCCGCCCGGTGCGCGGTTCCGAAAGCATCGTGCACGAAAATGTCGCACAAGGCCGCCATCTTGCGTGCCAGCGTCTCGTTGTTCTTTTTCTCGCCAACGTTGATGCGGCAGTTCTCCAACATCACCAGTTGGCCTGGCTCCAGTTCGCGGCCGTCGAGCTTGAAACCTTCGATCCAGTTGGACACCAGCGGCACATCGCATTTGAGCAGCTCGCCCAGCCGCGCCGCAACCGGCGCCAACGAGTCGGCCGGCGTGAAACTACCCTCGGCCGGCCGGCCCAGATGCGAGGTCACCATGACTGCTGCGCCGGCGTCCAGCGCCATGCGGATGCAACCAACCGACGCGCGGATCCGGGTGTCCTCCGTGATTCTGCCGTCGTCATCTTGCGGCACATTGAGATCGGCACGGATGAAAACCCGCTTGCCGGCCACCTCACCGCGCGCACAAAGATCGGAGAACCGAATGAATTCCATGACACCACACTCCCGTTCAACCTGGCTTCAACCCGGCTATTGGCAATCGCTGCACGCACCGGCGCCCGTCAGGGCGCACGGGCATCCAGCCCTGCGCAAATTGTAGGCGTCAGCGGCAGGCGGCAAACCAGTCGAGGTCCTTGCGATAGAGATCGGTCTGCACATCAAGCAGGCCCAGCATGGCATGGAACAGGTTGTCATGGCTGAGCTTGTCGGCAGCCCGTGCCTTCAGGCATTCGGCGCGCAGCCCCAGGCGATCGCGCATCGCATCTGACAGCCAGCTGAGCATTGGCACATGGGTTTGGGTGTCGGGTGCCAGCGCATACGGAAGTCCATGCAGGTACAGGTTGTTCTCGCCCAGCGATTCGCCATGGTCCGACAGGTAGACCATGGCCGTGTCGTAGGCATCGGCATGCGGCTTGCCGGACAACCATGCCACGATGGCGGCCAGCACATGGTCCGTGTACAGGATGGTGTTGTCATAGGCATTGACGAGTTGCTCGCGCGAACAATCCTGCAACACGTTGCTGGTGCATTCAGGCATGAACTTCTTGAACGCCGGCGGCGCGCGGCGGTAGTAGGCCGGACCATGGCTGCCCATCTGGTGCATGACCAGCACCACACCGCGCGCACGCCGGGCCGGATCGAGCGCGGCGATGCGCTGGTCCAGGTCGCGCAGCATCGCCTCATCGAAACACTCGCCATCTGCGCAAAGCCCCGGGATCTTCAGGCCATAGGTATCGACATGTGCGACGCGGTCGCACAGGCCCTTGCAGCCAGACTGGTTGTCGATCCACAACACTGCAAGGCCGGCGCGCTGCAGCACATCAAGCAGGTTCTCGTACGGTTGGCGGGACGCCTCGTAGCCGTCCTTGTCCAATTGCGAAAACATGCAAGGCAGCGAGGTCTGGGTATTCGTGCCGCAGGAGCGAACGGCGCTGTAATAGGTCAGCAGGCCATTGCCGCTGGCCGCCAGACGTGCCAGTTCCGGATTGGTCTGACGGGCATACCCCCCGAGCGAGAAATTGGCCGCGCGTGCGGTCTCGCCAACCACCAGCACCACCAGAGGAACACGCCCGGACGCCGAGTGGCCGGCACCCAGGTGGGCATCCAGGCCGATCGGCTGGAGTGTCCTGGTCACGTGAAACAGGCTGGCGCCGGCCAGTTTGCCGCTGGCGTACAGGGTGTTGAGCGGATTGACCAGATAGCGCACCTGCTTGTGGTTGCGCATCAGCGACGCCAGGTCCTGGAACATCAGCAGCGTGACCAGCAGCAACACGGTCAGGCTCAGCGTCGCTACCGCCAGGTTGCGCCAGGCCTGGGGCCACAGGGGGCGAAAGACCAGCTTCTGGCGCAGCAGCCACCAGCCGGGAAGCACGCCCAGCAGCAGCACGATCAGCAGCATCGTCCAGGACAACAGGTCACGCACCTCGCGCACATCGGTGTTGGCCACGTTGGCCATCATCGTTGCGTCAATGACCACACCGTATTGCAGCATGAAGTAGCTATTTGCCGCCACGATCAGCATCAACAGCAGCAGGACCGGCCGCAATACCCACTTCCAGGCCAGCAGGCTGAGCAACAACTGCAGCGCCGCGACGATCCAGACAAACAGGCCGACGGCAAACAGCACGCCGCGTGGCCCGGCCAGTTCTGGCAAAGGCCAAATGGTGCGCCACAGCGGCAAATTGCCAGCCAATGCCAGCCAGCAGCTGACAAGCAGGATCACGACGGCAGGCCGCCAACCCCGGTTTGGCGCGGCAATGGTTACAGGCTCAAAACTCGGAGGCATTGGAATGATTGTCGCTTACCGGCCCGCCTCCTCGGTCGGCAGCGGCGACCTGAAGCGGCCCCAGGGCAGCTTGCGCTCAGCTACGATCGCACACGCTCGCCCCTCCACCCAAACACGTGCCCACCTTGCATCCCTCTGGCGACAGCCACACCGCTTATCGAAGCGGCACCCAGCTCTATATTCTGGTTTTTTGCCTGGCCTGGTGGGTGATTTACCTGCTTGGGCGCCATTCACTGGACGGCCGCGACATGGTTGAGGCCTTTGCCTGGGGACAGGAATGGCAATGGGGCACCAACAAGCACCCGCCGATGTCGGGCTGGATGGCGGCAGCCTGGTTTGCGCTGCTGCCAACGACCGAGGCGATGTACTACCTGCTCAACCAGGTCAATCTGGCGCTGGCCTTGTGGTTGCTGGCGCTGGCCATGCGTTGTTTCATGGGCTGGGACCAGGTACTGCTGGCGATCGTGCTGACCTCGTTGGGAACCCATTTCGGCCCCGACCAGGGATTCAAGTTCAATGCCAATAGCGCATTGCTGCCGTTCGTGGCGGGGTTCACCTGGAGTCTGCTGCGCGGACTGTCCAGTGCGCGATGGCGCTGGTTCGTGCTGGCTGGTGTGTTCGCCGGCGGCGCACTGCTGACCAAGTATTTCGCGCTGGTACTGATCGCGGCGATCGGCATCGGCATCATGGCTCTGGTGCGCCCCAAGGCGATGTTGCTGTGCAAAGCCGCAGGCTTGGTCGCTGCGACCGGCATCGTGCTGTGCGTTCCCCATGTGCTGTGGTCGATCCGGCACGGCTGGCCAACGCTGCACTACATGCACGAAAGCCACCCCGCCACCCGCACGGTGTCCGATCTGATGGCTTATGCCATCACGGCGGGCGACTACCTCCACTTCAGCGCGCTTGCGATCGTGGTCTGGGCCGGTAGCCTTTGGAGTGCACGCAGTATCCCGTTGCCGACACCGCGCAGACCGCCTGGCCTGGGCTTGGGCCTGGCAATTCTGGCCTTGTGCCTGTGCCTGACCCTGCTGGCAGCCTGGATTCAGCGCCTGGTCCCGATCTCACCCTGGCTGATACCGGCATTCCTGTTCGTCGGTTGGGCACTGGTCGATCTCACGCCAGCTGGCATCGACAGCCGGATAGTGGCCCGCCGTGCCAGCGTCGCGGGCATGATCTATCTGGTGCTCTCGGGCGCTGCCGCCGCGCATCTCGGACAACAGTACCGCATGCAGCCGACCGGCACGCCCGATGCGCTGGCACCGCTGCTGGCGCGTGACGTGACCGAACTGTACCGCCAGGCTTATGGCCAGGACATCGGCTATGTAGCCGGAAGCTTTCCCTTGCCCTACAACATCGCGTTCTACGCCCCCGGCCATCCGCACGCGCTGGCCGGACTGGATCCGGCGCAATCGCCATGGATCGACCCTCAGGCCATGGCCGGTGGCAACCGTGTGGTGGTCTGCGGCACGCTGACATTCGTACCGGCCCAGGATCCTGAATGCGACACGTCGGCGCGCCAGCTTTTCGGCGCGCCAGACCAGACCCGGCAACTGGTCTACCCCGTCCACGACCCGCTGTCGGGCCGCCCTGCGCAACAGGTCTACACGCTGCTCATGTGGAAGCCCGCCGGACGCTGAAGCACAGCCGCGGAGGTGCGCTCACCAACCCAGGCCCATATGCAGCGGCATGTAGACCGCCATGCCTGCAACGATGGTAAACAGGACATCCTTGCGCCAGAAATAGACACCGGCACCGACGATGCCGGCGTACACCCGCGCATCCTGCCAGGTATCGATCAGATGCCCCTGCACCATGACCACCTCCGGAACGACCACGGCGGCCAATGCGGCAATCGGCGCGTACTGCAGGCCGCGCTGGGCCCAGTAAGGCAAGGTCCAGGTCCGGTTGGAGAAAAGGAAGAAGCCACGCGCCAGCACCGTGACCACAGCCAGACCGAGCACGATCAGCACCGTATGTCCGTTGATGTCCGTCACGTGGCGGCTCCGTCAACCACTGGTGGGCGCAGTTTTTCCATCGCCATGCACAGCATGACGGCGGCACCGATGGCCACAATGATGTTGAGCTTGAGCGGCAAGGCAAAGGCCGCCACGCCGACAATGCCGGCCACCAAGGCCGACAGCAGGCGCAGCCGGGTGCTTGCCAGCGAACAGAGAATGCCGATCAGGCACAGGATGCCGGCAAAACCCAGACCCCAGCTCTGCGGCACGAAATTGGCCAACGCAATGCCGACCAGGCTGGATACGATCCACGAACCCCAGTTCATCAAGTTACTGCCAGCCAGATACGCCTGCTGGGCCAGCCGGCCCGCATCCCCCGCAGCCGGATGCGGATAGCGCCGCACGAACAAGACGTAACTCAGATCGGCCGTGAAATAGCCGTTCATGACACGCTGCCAGCTCGGCAGGTGCGACAGATAGTGGTGCAGGTGCAGACTGAAAACGACAAAGCGCAGGTTGACGCAAAAGCCGGTGGCCCAGATCACCCACAGAGGCGCGCCGGCCAGGATCAGCGGAATCGATGCCAGCTGCGAACTTCCTGCGAACACCAGCAGTGCCATCAACAGCGACTCGAACAGGCCGATGCCCGACTTCACCATGGCCACGCCGGTCATCAGGCCCCAGGCCGCAATACCGGGCGCCGGGCGCAGGAAGTCGTGGATGCCGACCCGGAACTCCGGATGGCGGTAGTGGTCGCGCAGGAAAAACATCAGCCGGCGCTTTGCTGCGGGCCCAGTCTGCTGCCCACCGGCAACGGCAGTCCGCGCAGAAAATCGCCGCTGGCCATGCGCCTGGCGCCGGCGCGCTGCAGGCTCGTTATCCGCAGGGCACCCTGGCCACAGGCGATGACGATGCCAATTTCGTCGGCCGACAATACCGTGCCGGGCAGGGCGCCTGCCGGCACGACCGCATCGTCCGGCGCGGCCTGCCATAACTTGAGCACCTCGTTGCCGAACGGGGTCCATGCACCAGGCGTCGGATCAAAGGCGCGGATGGCGCAGCCGATCTGCCACGCGCTGCGGCTCCAGTCGACTTGCGCGCCGGACTTCTGCACTTTCTCGGCGTAGGTCACGCCGACGTCGGGTTGCGGCTGCGCCTGCAACGGGCCCTGTCTGGCGACATCCAGCACCTGCACGATCAGATCGGCCCCCAGCACCGCCAAGCTGTCGTGCAGCCGCCCGGTGGTGTCGGCATCGGGTCCGTCATGGCGGATCGCAATGGCGGCGCGCGCCAACACGCCACCGGTATCGAGCCCGGCATCCATCTGCATGATGCACACGCCGCTTCGGCTATCACCGGCCTCGATGGCCCGGTGGATCGGCGCGGCACCCCGCCAACGCGGCAGCAGCGAAGCATGGATGTTCAGGCAGCCGAGACCGGCAGCACCCGAGGCCTGGTCGCGCATCGCGTCCAACACCCATTGCGGCAGGATCAGGCCATAGGCGGCCACTACCATGGCGTCGGCCCGCGCCGCGATGATTGCCTCCCGCGCGGTTGCCGCGTCTGCGGCAAACCGGCCATCCAGCCGCAAGCTGTGCGGCTGGCAGACGGTAATACCCCGCTTCTGCGCGTATTCCTTGACCGGTGAGGCCTGCAGCTTCATGCCCCGGCCGGCCGGCCGGTCGGGCTGCGTGAGCACCAGTGGCACATCGAACCCGGCTTCGCACAAGCGTCGCAATGCAACGGCGGCAAACTCCGGCGTACCGGCAAAAATCAGCCTCAATCGCGCTCCTCGCGTTGCAGCTTGCGCATCTTGTTCTTGATGCGGTTGCGCTTGAGCGGCGAAAGGTATTCGACGAACACCCGCCCCAGCAGATGGTCCATCTCATGCTGGACACACACGGCCAGCATGTCCTGCGCCTCGACGCTGTGCGTGCGACCATTGACATCGAGCGCCTCGACCCGCACCGAATCGAACCGCTCGACGTTGTCGTAGATGCCGGGCACCGAAAGACAGCCTTCTTCATTAAGGTGTTTTTCTGCACTGTTCCAGACGATGGTGGGATTGATCAGTACCAACGGCCGGTCGCGTTCCTCCGAGATGTCGATCACAATGACACGCTCGTGCACGTCGACCTGCGTGGCGGCCAGTCCGATGCCCTTGGCGTCGTACATGGTCGCCAACATGTTGGCGACCAGCGTGCGGATGCGTTCATCGACCGCTGTTACGGGCTTGGCAAGCTTGTGCAATTTGGGGTCGGGATAACAAAGAATGGGTAACAAAGCCATGGATTCTCTTCAAAGATGTCGCTATTTTCGCTAATTTCACACTCGGCGGCGTTGGCACTTGACAGAAAACGTTGCCCAATCAAGGACTTGAGCGCAAAATCGTGCGTGAATTATCAAGATTCTCCCGGCGCCGCAACGCCATCGTCGTCCAGTCCCGGCAGCGGGCAGAGGCAAGCACCATGCAGCAAGCAATGACCCAGAAATTGTCGATCAAATCCAAAGTCGCAGTGGCACTGGTGACAGCCGCATCCGCCGGATGGCTCCACAGTCCGGCATTTGCGCAGAATTACCCGATCACTGCCGGCCAGCGCGCGACTGCGAACCAGGTCGCTCAGACCGGCGTCGCACAGAGCGAACTGGCTGCAAATGCGCCCGATAGCTACGTTATCAAGCATGGAGACACCTTATGGGCGATCTCCGGCATGTTCCTGAAGAGCCCTTGGCGCTGGCCGGAGCTGTGGGGCATGAATCTGTCAGACATCCGCAATCCGCACCTGATCTATCCGGGCCAGCGCCTGTTCCTCGAACGCAAGGGCGGGCGTGCAACCTTGCGCATGGCCGGCGGCGCGGATCGGATCCCCACCGACACCATCAAGGTGTCGCCACGCACCCGCTACGAGGCGCTCGAAAGCGGACCGCTGCCGACACTCAATGCCAGTGCCATCGAACCTTTCCTGGCCGAGCCGATCGTGGTCGACGAAAACGGGCTGAGCAATGCCCCGCGTATCGTGGCGGCCGTTGATGGACGGGTATTGCTGACGCGTGGCGACCGCGCCTATGCCCGTGGCCAGAACGGCAATCCGCTGCTTGATGCACCCGGCAAACAGCAGGAATTCCGCATTTTTCGCAATGCGACACCGTTGAAAGATCCGGTCACTTCCGAAGTGCTGGGTTACGAAGCCCAGTATGTCGGCAAGGCCTTGCTGGCACGCAGCGAATCGACCAGCAGCGTCATGGGCAAGGACGGCAAAACCACGGACGAAATCATTCCGGCCACGATCGACATCGTCGCGGCCAAGGAGGAAATGCGCGTCGGCGACCGGCTGTTGCCGGAGCCACCACGCGAACTGGTCAGCTACACACCCAAGGCGCCGGCCAACGACGTCGATGGGCGCATCGTCTCGGTCTACGGAGGTGCTGTGGTGAATGCGGCTCAGAACCAGGTGGTGGCGATCAACCTGGGCAAACGCGACGGCATCACCTCGGGCGATGTCATGGCCATCCTCAAGGATGGCGAACGTCTTGTCGACAAGACCGACAGCACCCGTGCGATGATCAAACTGCCCGATGAGCGCACCGGGCTGCTGATGGTGTTCCGCACCTTTGATCGCGTGTCCTATGCGCTGGTGCTGGACATCACCGCGCCGGTACGCGTCGGCGACCGGCTGGTCAGCCCGCGCTGATCCGAAGCCGGGCCAGACCAGGGTCAACGCCGATGCCAACGATCCCGTGACGGCAAGGCACTGGCGCTGGGCGCGGTCACGTTCGAGCCATTGACCTGACCCTGCCCAGGAGTATTGGCTTGGAACGTGCCGAACTTGCGCTTTGGTTGCGGTTGACGCAGACGCAGGGCATCGGCAACGAAACCGCCCGCAGATTGCTGGCCAGCTTCGGATTGCCAGACACCATCTTTCAGCAGTCCGGATCGGCCTTGCGCCAGGTCGTCAGCGAAAACCAGGCCCAGGCACTGGCACGTGAACCTGACGGACTTGCGCAGCAGGTCGAGCGGACCTGGGAGTGGCTGCAGGACATTGACAGCGACCAGCCGCCGGACTCCGCCAGGGCTATCCTGACCCTGGCCGATCCGCGGTATCCGTCGGCGCTGCTGGAAACGGCTGATCCGCCGCTGGTGTTGTACCTGCTCGGTGCCGCGCATGTTGTGGCGCCGGATGATCCCAGCGCGCCACTGGGGCTCGAACCCGGAATCGCGATCGTCGGCAGTCGCAACCCGACACCCCAGGGTGCGACCAATGCGCGGCAATTCGCACGCACGCTGGCCGGGCACGGGCTGAGCATCGTCTCCGGCCTGGCCGTCGGCGTGGATGGCGCCGCCCACGAAGGCGCACTCGACAGTGGCGCGACGAAGGCGGGCTGGCCGGTGACGATCGCGGTCGTCGGGACCGGGTTGGACCGCGTCTATCCGCGCCGACACCACGACCTGGCCCGGCGCATCGCCAGCCGTGGCCTGCTGGTCAGCGAATATCTGATCGGCACACCGCCGCTGGCAGCCAATTTCCCGCGCCGCAACCGCATCATCGCGGCCCTGTCTCAGGGCACACTGGTGGTCGAGGCGGCGCTGCAGTCAGGCTCGCTGATCACGGCACGACTGGCGGTGGAGCAGGGACGGGACGTTTTCGCGATTCCAGGCTCGATCCACTCGCCGCAATCGCGCGGCTGCCATGCACTGATCCGCCAGGGTGCCAAGCTGGTCGAGTCGGCGCAGGACGTGCTGGAGGAGCTGAAGATACCTGCGCTGCTATCAGCCACCGAGCGTGGATACGCTGGCACCGATGTGCCGGGTGCGCTGGATGCGCCGGAGCGTGACCTCGTCGATGGCCCATTGCTGCAGGCGCTCGGCTTCGACCCGGTCGGTCTGGACGCATTGCAGGCCCGCACCGGATTGGAAACCGCCCATCTGCAAGCCCAGTTGATGGCGCTGGAGCTGGCCGGCCACGTGGCACGTCTGCCAGGCGGTTTGTTCCAGCGCACCGCGCAAGGCTGAGAGCGTGATCGGAGCCCCGGATTTCTGCGCTATATTGGGGTCATGTTCGAAGTGTTGGTATTTGTCTACGAAAATTATTGGCGCGGCGATGCCTGTCCAAAGTGGAATCAGCTCGAACGCAAGCTCAATGCGGTCGGTTTCGAGGCACAGGAAATCAAGGACGCTCTGGCCTGGCTGAGCGGGCTGAGCCAGGCGACCCGCAAAACCCGCGATCCCGAGACAGCACCGGCACAGGACGACCTGGATGCAATGGTGCGAAGGGCCGATCAACTGGCAATCGGCAATTCCGGCTCCAGCATGCGTATTTTTTCGCTGAGCGAGCAAAATCGGCTGGGGCCGGAGTGCCTGGGTTTCATCCGCTTTCTGGAAAACGCCACCGTGCTGGCTCCCCATATGCGGGAAATCATCATCGACCGGGCGATGGCCTGCGGCTCTGAACCGCTGTCGCTGGATGACCTGAAGATCACCGTGTTGATGGTGTACTGGAGCTTTGGCGACGAGCCCGATGCGCTGGTCCTCGACGAGTTATGCGACGACGCGCACGACCGCCTCGCACACTGAACCGACCCACAAAATTTAGTTGACCGCTTGCAGCTTCAATGCAACTGCAGCCGGGTTGCCGCGAGTGCCGCAGTCAGCGGCCGCATTGATCAGCCCAGCAGGCGCTCCGGATTGGCCTCGAGCTTGGCCAGCGCATCGCGGGTGGCGCGCACCGTGAGCGTCTCTTCCTCTTGTGGCAACAACAAACCAGCCTGCAGATAAGCCGCCAGCCGGCCGATCTGAATCAGATAACTGTGTCCGTCGGCCGAAGCGAACAGGTTCAGTTGTTTGCGATCGCTGCGCCAGGCGAATTGCACCTTCACGACACGGCCACTGTGATCAAGTGTGAACCACGAACCCAACTCGAGTTCGCGAGCCCAGGCCAGCATCGCATTGCTGGGCTTGGAACCCCCGTTGGCAACCACGTCGATGGTCGCTGGATCGATGCCAAGCATCAGCTCGATGCTCTCGGCGTCCAGCGGCAGGTCGCCCATGCCGTCTTCACTGACGAAGTCTTCCAGATGGGCTAGCCGCTTGGCCAGCGCATCGATCTGGGCGACCGGAATCGCATCCGTCTTGGACAGGAAGGCATCGGCCAGCGTGTCGCTGACGGTCTTGATGTGGATGTCCTGCTGGCTCGGGGCCATGCCCAGCAGCGACATGCCGCTGCGCAGGCGCTGCAGCAACTTGGGCAGATTCTGGATAACCTGCGCGCGATCGGCCCGACTGGGTTTGGCGCTGGCGGCCCACACCAGTTCGGACGAAGTCTGCTTAAGCTCGAGCGTCTCCGCGTGTTGCGGCCCCTTGCGGATCGCCGCCACCGCGAGCACCTCGGCCCAGACCTTGAACAGGTAGGTGCGGACCTCCTCGCGGACCGGAATGTCCTTGAGCATGTTGCGCATTTCGATGGTGTACTGGATCGTCAGCGTTTCCTTTTGTTCGACCTGTTGCGCAACGCTGGCCACCTTCTGGGTCGCGCCGCTGCCGGTCAGGAACTTCTGCAGGAATTTCTGGAACTCGGCATAGACAAGTTCATAAACGCGCTTGCCGGTCTCCGGGTACTGCTCGATCACCTGCACCACGCGCTTGATTTCCTTCTCCAGCGCGCTGCCCTGGATGCCACTGGCGTCGAAGCCCATCACGCACGAGCCCATGCGGTCGATCAACTGGCGCGCCGGATGGCTGGCCGTACCGAAAAAATCCGGCTCCGCCAGCGCCACCCGCAACACCGGCATCTGCAGCCGAGCAAACCACACCCGGATGCCCGGCGGAATGCGATCTTCCTGCAAGATGGCCTGAAACATCAACGCAACGATCTCGATCGTGGCCTTCTCGCCCTTGGTTTGCGCCTTGTTCTTGAGGTCGGCGGTCTGCTCGCGCAAGCGAACCGCGACCTGCGCCACGCCTGCCGGCCCGTAGTCCTGGAACAAGGTGCCAGACTCGCCATACGCCGGCGCGCCGCCACCACCACCACCAAAGTCGCCACCCTGGCGCACCGCCAACGCGGCCGCCAGCGCCGGCGAGGCGGGTTGGTACGACGTGGCATCGAATTCCGGCCCGACACGGCCAACCAGCAGTCGCTTGAGCTGGCCCAGGACACCCTGTGCCCGGCTGCGCGCGCGCGACAAGGGCGTCATCGAGGTCATCATCCGTGTTTCGTCGAGGGCAGGGGCGACCCCGCTGGCGGAATCGGTTGCGCCCTGAGCCGAAGCACGACCCGCTGCCGAGTCATAACCTTGGCCGGCACCAGAATGCCGAAGTGCCCCGCTCGCGGGTGTGAACCCATGTGCTGCCGGCCCGGAGTCGCGCTCGGCAGCGCCATCCCGGTGGGCTTGACCGGCGCCGGAATTGCGGCCTGCGTCGGTACCCCGCAGCCCGCCGCCGGACGGGGCGGAAGGTTTGCGTCCGACCGAATGGGCATAGTGTTCAAAGCCGCTTTCGCCGGAATCCAGGCCCAGCGAGCTGGTCCGGTAAACACTGGGCCCCGCCATGCCCGACGCCAGGCGGGTCGACGGGAACGCCTTGGGCGCTCCTTTGCTGGGCGTGGCACGCTTGACCCGGTCCTTGAGTTCGATCTTGGGCATCACGCCTTTGTCGATCAGCGACTGGTTGGCCTTCTGGTAGGCCTGCTTGAGCTGCTCCGACAACAGGCTCTGGACCGAGTCATTGATCAACGGCCAGCTGCCAGTGGGCATGCCGCAGGCGGCCCATTCCTCGACCAGAATCAGGATCAGGGCGTCCGGCTTGAGGATGTCATGGCGCTCGAGGTCTTCGGAATTTTCCAGGTAACGGATTCGCAGGCGCAGGTCGTCGAGCTCGGAGCTGACCTTGTCCATGACCCGCAATACCAGACGCGACGCCAGGATCTTGTTTTCGACGACATCGGTACCCACCAGCGACATGCCGTTGAGTTCGTCGAGTTCGTTCTTTTCGATCACCGGCTGCGGCACCAGGGCCTCGTTCCAGGCCTTGCAGGTCGCTTCGCGCCAGGCATTCTTGTGGCGCTGAAAGAATGTCCAGGCATCACGCCGCGCCTGCATCTCGCGCGACGGCGCAGCTTCGTCCATCAGTACCCGCAAGCGCTCCTGCACTGCAGAGACGACCTCCACCATCGTCCGTACTGCATCCGCCACGAACTGTTGCCGGATGTCGCTGGCAAGTCGACGGCGCTCGCTGGAAAAGGATGCAGTTGCCATAAGGTCAGGGCACGATTACACGGTCGCCCCGGCATTCGGATCGTTGGGGTCCACGCCTTTTTGCGCTAGGGGTTTGACCATGTCCTCTCGTTTTATACCCAGCCACATCGCGATGGCGGCACCGACGAAAACCGACGAGTAGATGCCAAAGCAGATACCGATGGTAAGGGCCAAGGCAAAGTAATACAGCGTCGGTCCGCCGAAAAGCAGCATAGACAGCACCATGATCTGGGTAGAACCGTGGGTAATGATAGTACGACTGATCGTGGAAGTGATCGCGTTGTTGATGATGGCAACTGTATCCATCTTGCGGTAGCGGCGGAAATTCTCACGAATCCGGTCGAAGATGACGACCGACTCATTGACGGAATAACCCAGCACCGCCAGCACCGCCGCGAGCACGGGCAATGAAAACTCCCACTGAAAGAACGCGAAAAATCCCAGGATGATGACCACGTCGTGCAGGTTGGCCACGATGGCGGCCACAGCGAACTTCCACTCGAAACGCACTGCCAAGTAGATCATGATGCCGGCCACCACCATCGCCAGCGCCTTCAGGCCATCGGTCACCAGTTCCTCGCCCACCTGCGGCCCGACGAACTCCTGGCGGCGCAATGTGGCGCCGGCATCCGAAGCTTTCAGTGCGACAAACGCGGTTTCGCTTTGTTGTGCGGAACTGACGCCTTTCTGGGCCGGCAGGCGAATGATCACGTCCTGCGCGGTACCGAAGTTCTGCACCTGTACATCGGTGTAACCGAGCCCGGCGATCACCGACCGCACCTTGGGCACATCGGCCGGCTGGGAGTACCCCACCTCCATGACCGTGCCGCCGGTGAATTCGACCGACAGATGCAGACCCTTGTGGAGCAGGAAAAAAACCGCCAGCAAGAAGGTGACGATGGACACCACGTTGAGCGCCAACGCGTGGCGCATGAACGGAATGTCTTTGCGAAACTTGAAGAATTCCATGGCTTGTCAGCTCCTTCGCGCGGTTGGGGCAACTTCGGTGCCGCCGTCCGGGCGCCACACGGTGCCGATCGATACGCCCTTGAGTTTCTTGACCCGGCCATACCAGAAGTTGACCAGTCCGCGCGAGAAGAACACGGCCGAGAACATGCTGGTCATGATGCCGATGCAATGGACCACCGCAAAACCGCGTATCGGGCCGGAGCCAAAGATCAGCAAGGCGACACCGGCAATCAAGGTCGTCACGTTGGAGTCGAAGATGGTGCCCCAGGCGCGTTCGTAGCCGGCATTGATGGCGGCCTGTGGCGAGGCGCCGCCGCGCAGTTCCTCGCGCACGCGTTCATTGATCAACACGTTCGAGTCGATCGCCATGCCCAGCGCCAGCGCCATGGCTGCCATGCCGGGCAGGGTCAATGTGGCCTGCAGCATCGACAGCACCGCCACCAGCAACAGCAGGTTCACACCCAGCGCGATACTGGAGAACACGCCGAACATCATGTAGTAGACGCACATGAAGGCCACGATCACCAGGAAGCCCCAGGCCACGCTGTGGAAACCCTTGGCGATGTTCTCGGCACCCAGGCTCGGGCCGATGGTGCGCTCCTCGATGATTTCCATCGGCGCGGCCAGCGAGCCGGCGCGTAGCAGCAGTGCGGTGTCGTGCGCCTCGGTGGTCGTCATGCGACCGGAAATCTGTACCCGCCCGCCGCCGATCTCGGAGCGGATGACCGGCGCCGTGACCACCTCGCCCTTGCCTTTTTCGAACAGCAGGATGGCCATGCGTTTGCCGATGCTCTCGCGCGTCACGTCGCGGAAGATGCGCGAACCCTTGGCGTCCAGCGATAGGTGCACCGCTGCCTCCTGGGTCTGGCCGTCAAAGCCCGGCTGGGCGTCGGTCAGGTTCTCGCCGGTGAGGATGACCTGTTTCTTGACGATGATCGGCTGGCCGCTGCGCTCCAGGAAGCGCTCGGAACCGAACGGGACCGGCCCGGTGCCGGACTCGGCGGCCCGGCCTTCGGCACTTTCGTCGACCATGCGCACCTCCAGCGTCGCGGTGCGTCCCAGGATGTCCTTGGCCTTGGCCGTGTCCTGAACGCCTGGCAACTGCACCACGATTCGGTCCAGCCCCTGCTGCTGGATCACCGGCTCGGCAACGCCAAGCTCGTTGATGCGGTTGTGCAGCGTCACCATGTTCTGCTTGAGCGCCTGCTCCTGAATCGCGCGTGCCGCCGTCTGCTTGATGCGCGCGGTCAATGTGAACTCGCCGCCGGCCTGCGCCGCCTCGGTGGTCTCGAGTTCCGCGAACTGATCGGCTATGACGGCCTTGGCCGCCGCCATGGTCTGCGCGTCGCGCAACTGGATCTCGATCGCCTGGTTGTTGCGGGTGATGCCGGAGTGGCGCACGTTCTTCTCGCGCAGCGCCGTGCGCAGGTCACCGGACAAGGATTCAACCTTGTGCGTCAACGCCGCCTGCATGTCGACCTGCAGCATGAAGTGGACGCCGCCGCGCAAGTCCAGCCCCAGGTACATCGGAGCCGCGCCGACCGCCGACAGCCAGGCCGGGGAGCGCGACAGCAGGTTCAACGCGACGACATATGGCGGATCGCTCGGGTCGGGAACCAACGCCTTCTGGATCGCGTCCTTGGCCTTGAGCTGCTCGTCGCCCGTGTCCAGTCGGACCTTGATCGAGTTGCCATCGAAAATGATGCCGGCCGGCGCGATGCCGGCGGCCTTGAGCGCGTCCTCGACCCGACGCTGGGTTCCAGTGTCGACCTTGATGGTGGCCTTGACAGACGACACCTGCACCGCCGGCGCCTCGCCAAAGAAGTTGGGCAGGGTATAAAAAAACCCCACCAATAGCGCGATCACGATGATCGCGTATTTCCAGACCGGATATCGGTTCATGTTTGCACTTCCCACGGCATCAATGCCGCGTGGTCGCTACCGGCGAAGGCAGCGGAAATTACTTGATGGTGCCCTTGGGAAGAACTTGCACGACCGATGCGCGCTGGATCGTCACTTCGACGCCATTGGAGATTTCGACACTGAGGTAGCTGTCGCCGATCTTGGAAACCTTGCCCAGCACACCGCCAGACGTGACGACCTCGTCACCCTTGGCCAGGGCCTCCACCATGGATCGGTGCTCCTTTTGCTTCTTCATCTGCGGACGAATCATGACAAAATAAAGCACGACGAACATCAGCACCAGTGGCAACATGCTCATCAGCGAAGACTGCATGTCGCCACCGGCGGCGGCGGGTGCGGTTTGGGCAAATGCGGAAGAAATAAACACAGGCGGCTCCAGAACAGACGGTTGATGACTTGGCGCGAGCGAGCGGCGTGACCGCTGGCAGACAACCCGGCATTGTAAGCGGCACCCTCAAGGCCATTGCGGCGAGGGTTGTTGGTCTGGTGCCTGCCGCTGCGCGGCAGCCAACAGCGGATACGACAGATGCAAGAACACGACGACGATCACGAACATTCGCATCTGCACGAGATGGATCTGCGGGTGCGGGCGCTCGAGACGCTGCTCACGCGCAAGGGCTTCGTCGAGCCCGCGGCGCTGGACCGGATCATCGAAACCTACGAAAACCGGGTCGGGCCTCACAACGGTGCGGCCGTGGTGGCCCGTGCCTGGGTCGACGACGCGTTCCGGCGCTGGCTACTGCAGGATGCGACGGCCGCCATCGCCGCCATGGGGTTTGGCGGGCGCCAGGGCGAGCACATGGTGGCCGTGGCCAACACGCCGCAAACGCACAACATGGTCGTCTGCACCTTGTGCAGTTGTTACCCGTGGCCGGTGCTGGGTCTGCCGCCGGTCTGGTACAAGAGTGCGCCTTACCGAGCCAAGGCCGTGATGGACCCGCGCGGCGTACTGGCCGATTTCGGCGTCTCATTGCCTGCATCCACACAACTGCGGGTGTGGGATTCCACCGCCGAGGTGCGTTATCTCGTGATACCGATGATGCCGACTGATGCAAAAGGCCTGGGCCAGGCGCAATTGGCGGCCTGGGTCACACGCGATTCGATGATCGGCACCGGGCTGGCGCACAGGCCACAAATGCCGAACACCATCGCACCGCTCGCCTGAGCAATGCGAACCGCAGGAGCAGCACGATGAACGGTGTCCATGACATGGGTGGTCAACAAGGCTTCGGCCCGGTCATGCCCGAAGCGCGAGAACCGGTTTTCCACGCGAATTGGGAGAAACGCGCGCTCGCGCTCACACTGGCCATGGGCGCCGGCGGCCAGTGGAACATCGACCTGAGCCGATCTGCGCGCGAGTCGCTGCCGCCGGCGACCTACCTGGGCAGCAGCTATTACGAGATCTGGATCCGCGCGCTGGAAGTCCTCATGCAGGCACGTGTGCTGGCCACGCGAGAGGAAATGCGTACCGGCGTGGTCGACAACACACCAGCGCCGCCGTTTCGCGTCCTGCGCGCCGACAACGTCGACGCTTCACTGGCGCGCGGCACACCGAGCGCACGCGCTGCCGATCGCCCGGCCCGGTTTGGCGTCGGCGATAGTGTGCGCTCGCGCAACATGCACCCGCAAGGACATACCCGATTGCCGCGTTACGTGCGTGGCCATGTCGGCACCGTGACCCTGCTGCATGGCGCCCATGTATTCCCCGACCATCATGTGACGACGCTGCTTCCGCCCTTCGACGAGCACCCGCAGTGGCTGTACACGGTGGTGTTCGATGCGCAGGTCTTGTGGGGCGATCAGGCCGACGCCAACGCACAGATCAGCGTCGACGCCTGGGAACCTTATCTGGAGCCGGCGCCTAGCGCGGAGGTGACGTTGTGAACCAGCGGCAGACGCTGGCCGACATAGCCACCGCTTGTGCGGCGCAAGGCAGTGGCTTGCCGATGCCGACCAAGACAGCGACGGGTGGGCACTTCTCCGAGCCCTGGCAGGCGCACGCGTTCGCGATGGTGCTGCTGTTGCATGAACGCGGCGTTTTCAGCTGGCCGCAATGGGCCGAGACGCTGGCCCGGTGCATCCGCTCTGCCCAGACCCAGGGCGATCCGGACGACGGCCACAGCTATTACCGCCATTGGCTGGATGCGCTCGAGGACATCACGATCGCGCACGGCATCACCACGGCCGACCAACTGCACGCGCTCGAGCACGCCTGGGCCGATGCGGCGAACAACACGCCGCACGGCCAGCCCATCGAATTACGCGACGGCGACGGCGGCTGAGGCCTTGGCGCCGCGTGGCAGCCGCCACTGTTGCATCAGGTCCTGCCACAGCTGGCGTGCTGCCACCAGGTTGCGCTCTTTCACGTGGCCGTAGCCCTTGATTTTTTCCGGCAAGCGGGCGATCTCGATGGCCAAACCGTGGTTGTCAGCCGCGAGTTGACCCAATACCTCGTCGAGGCTGGCACGGTATTCACCGATCAGCGCGCGCTCGGTGCGCCGCTCTTCGCTGCGCCCGAACACATCGAGCGCCGTACCGCGCAATCCCTTGAGTTTTGCCAGCAGACGGAAGCCGGTCAACATCGCAGGGCCGTACTTCTGCTTCTGCAGTTCGCCCTTGGCATTGCGCTTGGCCAGCAACGGCGGCGCCAGGTGGTAGTTCAGCTTGAAGTCCCCATCGAACATCGCGTTGACCTTGGCCAGGAAAGCGCTATCGGTGTGCAACCGCGCCACCTCGTATTCATCCTTGTAGGCCATCAGCTTGAACAGGTAACGGGCCACACTCTCGGCCAGCACGGTCTTGCCCAGCGGCGCCTCGGCGTCGCGCACCTTGCGCACGAAGGCCTGGTAGTTGGCCGCATAGGCTGCGTTCTGGTAGTCGGTGAGGAACTCGACCCGGCGCTTGACAATGTCGTCCAGCGACTCACGCTTCTTGAATTGCAGCACCTGCGCCGGTGTCAGCAGTTTTTCGACGCTCGCCCAATCGTGCGCGGCACGCCGGCCCCATGCAAAGGCAGCCTTGTTGTTGTCCACCGCCACCGCATTGAGCTCGATCGCCCGCATCAGCGCGTCGTGTCCAAGTGGAATCCAGCCCTTTTGCCAGGCGTAGCCCAACATCATCGGGTTGGTGTAGATGCTGTCACCCAGCAATTTGGTGGCAGCCGCGTCGGCATTGAACGCGCCCACGCCATCGACACCCACGGCCTTGGCAATTTCTGCCGCACAGGCCTCGGCCGGGTTCTGCCAGTTGCCGTTGCGCACAAACGCGGCGGTCGGCGTGCTGTGCGAATTGAGCGCCACATGGGTGCGGCCTTCGCGCATGCGCAGCATGGTTTCCTTGCCGGCGGTCACCAGCGGGTCACAACCAATGATCAGGTCGGCCGCGGCCATGCTGACGCGCGTGGTGCGGATGTCCTGCTGGCGATCGCCAATCAATACATGGCTCCAGGTGGCGCCGCCTTTCTGCGCCAGACCGGCCGCGTCCTGCGTGACGATACCCTTGCCCTCGATATGCGCCGCCATGCCCAGCAACTGGCCAATGGTGATGACGCCGGTACCGCCGACACCGGCCACGATGATCCCCCAGACCTGGCCAATGGCCGCATCCAGCGCGATGAGCGCCGGCTCGGGCAAGGGACCCATCTCGAACGGTGACAAGGCCTTGTCTCTGGCTTTCTTGCGCAGCTGCCCCCCTTCAACAGTCACGAAACTCGGGCAAAAGCCCTTCAGGCACGACATGTCCTTGTTGCAGGTCGACTGGTTGATCTGCCGTTTGCGGCCGAATTCGGTCTCCAGTGGTTCGACGCTCATGCAGTTGGACTGCACGCCGCAATCGCCACAACCCTCGCATACCAGTTCGTTGATGACGACGCGCTTGGCCGGGTCAACCAGCGTGCCGCGTTTGCGCCGACGCCGCTTCTCGGTGGCGCAGGTCTGGTCGTAGATGATGACGGTCGTACCCTTGATCTCGCGGAATTCGCGCTGTACCGCATCCAGCGTATCGCGGTGCAGCACCGCCACGCCGTCGACCAACTTGACGCCCTCGTATTTCTCGGGTTCGTCGGTGACGACAACGATCTTGACCGCGCCTTCGGCGCGCATCGACTGCGCGATCTGCGCGACCGAATGGCCTTCGGGCCGCTCGCCGACCTGCTGGCCGCCGGTCATCGCCACAGCGTCGTTGTACAGGATCTTGTAGGTGATGTTGACCCCGGCGGCAATGCTCTGACGCACCGCGAGCAGGCCACTGTGGAAATAGGTTCCGTCGCCCAAATTGGCAAACACGTGCTTTTCGGTACTGAACGGCTCCTGCCCAACCCAGGGCACACCCTCGCCACCCATCTGGGTGAAGCCGATGGTGCTGCGGTCCATCCAGGTGGCCATGAAGTGGCAACCAATGCCGGCCATCGCGCGCGAGCCCTCGGGTACCTTGGTACTGGTGTTGTGCGGGCAACCCGAACAGAACCACGGCTGGCGGTCCGCGTCCTTGACGCCACCGAGATCGAGCACATGCATCGACGCTTCCTTGGCCCGCAGAATCGCCATCTGCGCGTCGATGCGCGCCGCCATGTCGGCATCCAGACCCATTTTCTTGACCCGCTGCGCGACCGCGTGTGCGATCAGCGCCGGCGACAGGTCGGCCTTGGCGCGCAGCAAGGTGTTGGCACTCGGGTTCGGCATCGACCACTCGCCACCCGAGAAGTCACCTTCAACCTCGTTGAACTTGCCGTAGATGTTGGGCCGCACATCGGCTCGCCAGTTGTAAAGCTCCTCCTTGAGCTGGTATTCGATGACTTGGCGCTTTTCCTCCACCACCAGGATCTCCTGCAGCCCGGTGGCAAAGTCGCGCGTGAGCTGTGCCTCGAGTGGCCACACCACACCGACCTTGTGCAATCGGATGCCGAGCCGGCGGCATGTCGCATCGTCCAGCCCCAGATCGATCAGCGCCTGGCGCGTGTCGTTGTAGGCCTTGCCGCTGGCGATGATGCCGAAGCGGTCGTTGGGACCTTCAATGGCGTTGTAGTTGAGCCGGTTGGCCCGGATATACGCCAGCGCCGCATACCATTTGGTGTCGAACAGCCGCGCCTCCTGCTCCAGCGCATGGTCGGGCCAGCGAATGTGTACGCCACCGGGGGGCATGTCGAAATCGGTCGGCACCACGATCTGCACCCGCTGCGGGTCGATCATCGCGGTGGCGCTGGACTCGACGATCTCCTGGATCGTCTTCATGCCGGCCCAGACACCCGAGAAGCGGCTCA
>JBDTMH010000051.1:0-22052 GCA_039934375.1 Burkholderiaceae bacterium
CAACCATGACGCTGCCCGTCTGGCCCGAGGAGCCTGCGTTGGCCGACGCATTGATAGTGCTCCTGGCTCCGTCTACCGACAAGGTGGCCGTTGCAACATTTACCGATCCGGCAGCGCCTAGTGAAAATGTACTGGAAGAAATCTCTCCGCCATTCGCGACTGAAACACCGTTCGTTGCCACTACTTCGACGCTACCCGCATCGCCGCTGCCAGCTTCCGACGTACTCAGAATCCCCACCGATTCGTGGCTGTTCCGTCCATCGACAACGACTTCTCCCGCGATGACTCTGACCGAGCCAGCATCACCCGTTGCAAAGCTCTTGGAAGAAATCTTGCTGCTTCCGTCAACGATGGAAATAGCGCCGCGGGCTGTCACCATCACATTGCCTGCCATGCCGCCGCTTCCCGGATTCGCATCGCTCGAAATGCCGGTAGCCGCGTGTGTACCGCTGCTGTCGATGCGGATGGAGTCCGCTATGACTTGTACTGAACCGGCATTGCCGGAGGTAAAAGTGCCAGAAGAGATGTGGCCGCCGTTGACGAGGGAAATGGAGCCTGCCGCGAGAATATCAATGCTGCCACCATTCCCGCTTCCGGTATTGGTTTGGCTGGAGATGCCCGTCGCATTCGGTCCATTGATGATGATCTCACCGGCCGTAACCCTTACCGATCCGGCGTTGCCGGATGCAAAGGTTGCCGACGAGATCGTGCCGCCGTCGAAAAGCGAAAGGGCTTTGAACGCAGACACGTCGACACTGCCTGCGTTGCCGCTGCTTCCTGTGGCGGCCGTGCTGAGAATGCCGGTTGAGAAAGCAGCAGATTTGCCGTTGACTACGATGTTGTCTGCATGGATTGTCACAGTACCTGCGTTGCCCGTCGAGTAGGTGCTGGAAGATATCTCACTCCCATTGAGAATCAGGAGATCTCCAATAGCGGCCACGTCGATGTTGCCCGCATTGCCGCTGCTGCCAGCGATCGACAAGCTGACGATGCCGGTCTTCAGTATATTTCCCTGCTGGTCGATACCGATGTCTCCAGCTCTGACCTTGACCGTTCCGGCATTCCCTGCCGAGTAAGCGGTGGAGGAAATCAGGCCACCATTCACGACCACCAATTTTCCTGGAGCGACCACGTCGACGTTGCCTGCCTCGCCGCTGCTGCCCACCTGTGCGTCGCTGAATATCCCGGTCAAGAACTCGGTTCCCCGTCCGTCAACCAGAATATTCGCAGTGCTGATGGTCACGGCGCCTGCTTTGCCGGAGTCGTAAGTACTCGATGAAATATTGCCGCTGTCAAAAATGTAGAGTTCTCCGCGCGATACAACATTGACTGTTCCCGCGTTGCCCGATCCCAAGCGAGCATCGCTCGAAATTCCGACCTCAATCCCATCGCCTTTGCCATCGATAAGGATATTTCCGGCTTCGACGGTCACGGCTCCTGCATTGCCTGAAGAAAACGTACTGGTCGAGATGCCGGCACCGCCATGGCTGATCGTCAAGTCTCCTTGCGTCGTCAGACTTATGCTGCCGGCATGGCCGGAGCTTCCCACCTCCGCGCGGCTCGCAATCCCGCTAAGCTCCTGATTCCCTCTTCCAACAATGTCGACGCTGCCCGCACGCACCGTGATTGCACCAGCATTTCCGCTGGAATAGGTGCCGGAGCTGATAGCTCCGCCATTGGCGAGCAGTAGAGCCCCAGTCGCTACAACATCGACCGGGCCTGCGTTACCAGCGCCATAGTTCGTGTCACTCGTGATTCCGGTCAGGGTCGAGCTGCCCGCACCATCAATTGCGATGTCACGGGCAGTCACCGTGATCGTCCCTGCGTTGTGTGAGGTGAAAGTGCTCGAGGTAATCGTCCCGCCGCCGGTTACGGCCAGTGAGCCCCTCGCGTTGACCTCGATCGTTCCCGCTTCACCCGCGTCAAGGGCAGACAAGGCGTTGCCAGACTGGCTGGCAATCGCAGTTCCAAAAGGACTTCCTGCGCCGTCGATGCTGATGTCATTGGCGTCGACCTTCACATTTCCGCCTCTGCCTGCGGAATAGGTGCTGGAGGAAATCAGGCCGGTGTCCACCAGCGACAGATTGCCGTTTGTCGACACTGTCACGGCGCCGGCATTTCCCGTTCCCTCAACCGCCTCGCTGAGAATGCCGGTAGGGCGGCGAGTCTCCGTATTGCCATCAATGGCGATGCTGGCGGCGCTCACCTTGATCGCCCCGGCGTTGCCAATGCCGAAGGAGCTGGTTTCTATCGTGCCACCCCCCAGCAAGGAAATGCTTCCGGTGGCGGCGATCGTCACGTCGCCACCATGGCCGGTGCCGTATCGCGTTGCGACACTGAGAACGCCAGTGGACCCAACGTTGTTCAGTGCACCGTCAATGAAAATATCGCCAGCGCTTATTTTGACAAACCCCGCATCAGCTTCTCCAAACGACGTCGTGGAAACTACGCCGCTATTGGTGATCGTCAGGTTCCGCGTCGCGGTGATGTCAATATCGCCCCCTTTGCCCGTGCTGCCATCCAGTGTCTGGCTCCGAATTCCGGTGACGCCGGCGTTATCGGCCTTCTGGATAAGAATGCTGTCGGCATTCACGCTTACATTGCCTGCATTGCCCGAGGAAAAATACGACGTGTCGGAAGAGATGACACCGTTGTACAGCGCTATGGTTCCGCTGGCAGACACTGTTACGCTTCCGGTATCGCCCGCGTCGTAGGCAGTGGCAGAAATGAAGCCGCCATTCACGACGATATTTTTGGCATCGACAAGGATCGCGCCCGCGTCGCCGGAAGAAAGGGAGTTGTTCTGGATTCCCCCTCCGCTCCTGATCGACAGTGTGTCGGCTACGGCGAGGGACACGTCTCCTGCGTTCCCGCGCGATGAGGCTTTCGAGTAAATTCCCCCGCCGTCGAGCGTGATGTTGCGAGCCGTTACCGCCACGCTCCCGGCGTCATCGTAGGAACGCGTTGCAGTGGAAATCGAGCTGGCGCTGCCGACCGAAATATCACCCGAGACCGTCACGGCGACGTTGCCCCCGTGGCCATCCCAGTAGGTATCGGAATAGATGTTGGCTCGGTTCAGCGATACGCTGGCCGCGTTGATGGTCACGGCGCGAGAGTCGCCGACCGACTCCGCTATGGATGCAATGAGCGCTCCGTTGGCCAGGGACATTTGCCCGACCGTAGCGACATCGACAGTGCCGGTGTTGCCTGAACTGCTTGAATCCGCGCGGCTATAGATACTGGCGAAGTCCATATCTATGCGGCCCGCGTTGACGCTTACCGAGCCCGCGTTGCCTGATGAACTGGTCAAAGACGAAATTGCAGCCCGATTGACCATATTGACGATGCCGGTCGTCGACACCGTCACATCGCCCGCATTTCCCCTGCCGAGGGCATTAGAAAAGATGGAGCCGCGATCGAGGTACAGCGTGTCGGCCGTCACCTGGACAGGACCCGCGCTGCCTGACGAATAGGAGTTCGACCCGATGATTCCATTGCTGACGGCATAGACTTGTGCGGTGGCGGCCACGGTGACGCTGCCTGCGGCACCTGAACCCACGGTGTACGAGAAGATTTCTCCGCCACTGATGACTATATTGCCCGCACTCACATTGATGGACCCGCCTCTGCTGGAAGAATCGGTGAAGGCGTCGATCCAGCCACCAGGCAGGATATACAGATCGCCTTCACCCGCAGGCAGTGCGCCGGTGAAGCCAACGTCGCGCGCTGATTGCCCAATGGCCGCTACGCGAATGTCGCCGGACATGGAGGTGACGTAAGCGTTGTCTATTTCGATGTCGCCAGCCACTATGCTGATCGCGCGCGACCCGGACAACTCGACGGACGCCTGATCGGCTATGGAAATCGTCGCCCGGGTCGTGCCTAGAAACCCGAATGCCTCCGGTGCTGCGCTCGAGAAGGTACTGGCCTGTCCGAGATCGGCATGGAAATTCCCGTCGGCAAATTTGACGTAGTTGGCGGTACTCACATGGAATGCACCGGGCACATCAATCGAGGCGCCGGCGCCGAACGTCACGCCGGCTGGATTGATAAAAAAGAAACTGGGCGTGCCGCTGATGGGTGTGAGCTTGAGCAGCCCGTTGATGTTTGATGATGTGCCCCCGGTCACGCGGCTGATCACGTTGGCCAGGCCGGGGGTGGTGGTGGTGAAGTTGGCCGACTGGCCGCCGTGGATGTTGAAGGTATCGAAACTGTGGAACAGGTTGTTGCCCGAGAGTTTGCCGATGGCTTGCGGGATCAGGTAGTTCGGGCCCGCCAGTGTCTGGGCTGCAACGCCCAGGCTGCCGTCGGTGCGGATCTGCGCGCCGGCGCTGCAGGCCAGCCCCATGGGCAGTGCCAAGGCCAGCCACAACTTGCTTCGGCTTAGTCGCCGGACGGGCGGCGAATGATGATTACAAATTGGCATCGCCAGCTCAGAGCCAGTTGCCTACCAGCACAAACGGAGCCCAGAAAAAGGGATGGGCAAATTCGCCGGTGCGCAGCAGGTCGATCTGGGATTGCCGCAGCGCCTGGGCTTTGGACAGATGGCTTACCACCAACGCGCTATAGAACCCTTCCATGGTTTTGCGGGCAGCGTTGTCATCCACGGGCCAGAGGGTTCCCAGCACGCTTTTCGCGCGCGCCTTGATAGCTGCGCCGGAGAGTCCCAGGGGAGAACGTTCATCACCCTCGGCGGTCTCACACGCAGAAAGGCTCAGGAGCTCGATCGGATTTTTGCGGAACTCGTCCGCATTGAGCAGCGACTGCAGGCTGTCCAGCGTCAGCAGGTCGTCGTAGGCCAGCACATAGCTCGATTGACCACTGCCACCGAACACACCGTGCGAGGCAATGTGCACGACACGGTAGCTGCCGGACTCCGCTTCACGCCGGAAACCGTCAACTGTGAAGGGCGCATTCAGGAGACTGGTGCTGTGCGCAATGCGGCTGATGGCCTCTACCTCCTGCCTCACACCGGGGAGCGCCAGGATTTTGCGCAAAGCCAGTGACCGGCTGGCTGCATCATCGTCAACCGGGGCAAGCGAGCGTTGCATGACGGTGCGCAGATTGCGCCCGGTCGTCACGCTGCTTGCATCTGCGGTGTTTTCGGGACGCGAGGCGAGCAACTGGTTGACGATGGTCCGGTTGAGCTTGTCGACCACGGGGCCTGGTTCCGACAGACCCGCGACCAAAAATTGCGGGTCCCGGCCAGACGCAGCCGTGGTGTTGGTCATCGACAGGCCAGTCACCGTGGTCACCGAATAGTTCTCGATCGCGAACCGCTGGCCATCGTGCAAGGCACCCATGGCGACGAGTCTCAGGGCTCCGTCGGGCACCACTACCAGGCTGGTGACATGCTGCCTGGCGATGAATCCCTCCAGCGGTCGCAGCAACCAGTCATATAGTTCGCGCGATCGGGGCATGTACCCCGGCGAACCGTCGCGCAGGTCGCCGGCAAACAATACTGCTGTCTGGCGCACTTTGGCACCGGCAATGGGTGTGCTGTAGCGCGCGATCTCCGAGTTGGTCTCGATCAGCAACTCGACGCGATCGGCAAGCAGGACCGGATACAGCACCGCCGTGCCTGCGGGAATCACGGTGGCCGTACCCCCTTTTACAGTGTCCACGGTGCAGCGGTCGCCGAGATAGTCCTGCATCTCGGCCTGTTTGATGAGTTCGATGGCGTCGCGGGCGCGGCGCAGGTAGCCCGCCTTGGCGTCTCCTTGCTGGCTATCGGCGGCCTGCAGCAAACTTGCGAACAGACCCAGGTAAATTGGCTCCAGCGTACGGCGAAAAGACGAATTGCCATCGTCGTATTCAATCGGCATGTCCTGGCGCACAGGTTCGACCAGATCGACCGCGCGCTGGTAGGCCGCCAGCGAAAGGTCGCGCTTTCCCTGCGTCGCATACAGCCGCGCCTGGCGCCATTCGAGGTTGATCAACAGTGCCCCTACTGCGCCCGGCCCTTGCCCCCGCGCAGCTTCCATCGCCTGACCGGCCAGCAGCAGCGCATCGGAGGTACGGCCCTGGTCTTCGTAGAGTTGTGCCAGAGCGTCCAGGGTCTCCACGCGCAGTTGGCCCTGGCCGGGTGCCAGCGACAACTGCCGTGCCCTGTCGTAGCTGAGATACGCCAGCGCCAGGGCCGGTCTGCCCAGTGCATGTGCCTGGCTGCCAAGGTTCAGGTAGTGGCGGGCCAGGTTGGCCGGGGCCGTCGCATTGGCCAGTCTGGAATACAGCTCCACCAGTTTTTGCAGGCGTTCAGTTTCGGGAGCCAGGCGCGCCATGTTGAGCTCGGCCGTGAATGCCATCTCGGAGTTGTCGCCCGCAAGATGCAAGGCCTCTTCGTAGAAAGTCCTGGCCTCCTGTTCGCGCTTGGTCATGACCGCGAGGTTCCCGAGATCCAGCGCATACCGTGCGCGCTCGGTACCGGAGAAAAATGTGTAGGCTTCGCCCAAGGAAATAGCGGCCTGGTCCAGCTGCCTGGCTTGCAACTGGGATGCCCCCAGTTCTCCCCTGGCCCTCATTTTTTCCTGTGCGGTACCGGCACCGCGCATCGCCTGCGCGAGCATATTTATCGATAGCGTCAGATTGCCTTGCGTCCGAAGCGAGATTCCCATTGAAATTTCTTCTTGGGCCGTCGTTTCGTCCGCTGCAAAGACCGTCATGGCGCAAAATCCGGCCATCCCAATGACCAGCGTGCGAAAGAGGGGTTTTAGCCCGGGCAGGAACATGGCGTGCCTCGCGATAAAAAGCCTAAAAAGGCACTAGCGAATGATTCTGGCGTTACTCGATAGCAATTGGTAACAGTATGTTAGCGAACCTAAAAAAAAGCAAGGATGCGGACGGCACCCGCGTGCTCAGAACTGAGGATGGTCCGCTGCGGGCTGGGGCACTGGTGAAGCATTGCAATATTAAGGGACCCAATTTCGCTGGAGTTCCTCCAGCGGCTTACTTGCGAACGGTGCGGTGAGAGAAAGTGCGAATTGCCCGTCAGATCGGTTTGGCCAACGAGGATCACGCCGAGATCACCCCAGGCCTGCGACTGTGCCAAGCCCATCAACGCGTCGCGATGTGCCTACCAACAATGCCGGCGGCCCTCTGCCGCCTGGAGTCTGATTGGTTGCTGCACACCGGTCAGTGTTCTCCAACTTATTGTGATGTAGTCGCGCTCGTCCAAGAATCATTCCGCTTACGGGCTCCAAACTGAATCCGGGCCTTCATTCGGATCAACCGGATCAAAGCCAAAAATATCCACAGGTGAATGCCCTTTGATCGCATGCGGCCCCAGAGGCACCAGATCGTCGCGCTCACTAAGTTGATCGTAAACGGTACGCGAGCAAACTAGCCGGTAACCAACTTCCTTGGTTACACCTTCGAGCCGTGACGCGACATTGGTCACGTCGCCGATCATGCTGTAGTCGTGTCGAGACGCGGTGCCGATATGGCCGGCGACACCCTCGCCTGCATGTAGGCCGATACCAATTTTCAATGGAGCTTCTGCATACTCGGCAAGCTCATCATTTAACTGGCGTCGATCGGAAAGAATCGCGCAAGATGCCCGGTACGCGGCCACGCAGGGATTGGGCAGTGAGTTCGGCACGCCAAATACCGCCATGATGCCATCCCCCATGAAGCTGATGACCGTGCCGCCTTGCGCATGAATGATTGGCACGATGCGCTTGAAATACCGATTCAGGAAAGCGATTGTTTCCTCGGGGCTCATATGCTCACTTCGGGTGGTGTAGCCACGGATATCCGAGAACAGCACACATGCAAACTTCTTTTCTCCGCCGAGCGTCGGATGCAGCTTCCCAGTCAGGATATCCTGCATAACTGGCGGACTAACGTAGCCGCCAAATGCACTGCGCAGACGGCGCCTCTCTCGAAGACCTGTGGCAGTTTCCAGGATTTGGCGGCCCCCAGCGGCAGCTGTGACAACGAACATGATTGTTGCGACGGGAAACTCGTAGCCATTTGCCAATGCAACAGTAGAAACGGTGAAACAAATCGCCCAGATTAGCGGAATCACTGTAATTGCGACGAGTACTCGGGGAGTCCAAAGCCATAACAGGCCCGTACCCATGGCGAGCACGAGTGGGATCCAAGAGGAGAGCGGCTGTATGAGACCGTCGCCAGTCAAACTCCGCAGTGCCTGCGCGTGCAACAGGACGCCCGGCACATTGACTGCGTGCGGATCCCATGCCACGAGGTTTACTGGAGACGCATGGCGATCTTCATACTTGAGCACACTGCCGAGAAGTACAGCTTTGCCGGAAAAGGCACGCTTCAGACTGCGCGTATCGCCTGCGTCCCACCAGGCCAGCACGGTTTGCAAAGGTATAAAGTCAAAAGGAGCGCCGACAGCGAAGTCGATCAAACCGGAACCGACAGGTCGATCAATCTTGCGTGCCATTTGCCCTGCCAAAGTCGGCACCGACTTTCCATTCCATTCGATGAGTTCGTCGAAGCGGCGGACTACACCATCAAAATCGACTGGCAGCAGCACGTAGCCCAACGCGTCACTGCCCGCCGCTGTAACAAACGCGGGATATATTGGTCGGGTCTGCCCCGCGAGATCGACGGTGAGCCCCAACACCACAGGAATGTTGCGACTGGCAATCAGCAAACCCGTCAGTAGTCGTCGGTCGTTGCCAGGAACGATCGCATCAAAACTCCGGTCCGGCAATACGACATCTAATCCAACCACTGCTGCGCCTGCGCTTGATACGGCTTGCAGAAACTTGGCGAAGTAGGGGTGCCAAAGTGCAAGGGGCTCTCGAAAGACTGCAGCCGTTGTCTCGTCTATTCCGACGATCACTACGTCAGCCATTGCCGGGCGTACAGCGATCCTCCGCAAAAGTTTGAATTGGGCATCAATGAGCACCAGGTCCAATGGCTGGAACAATCGCACGTAACTGAGCAGAAATGCCAGCAACAAAGATAAAACGACGCCACCGGTGCGAAACATGAAGTAAAGTTTATCGGAAGGGCTATTGGGGCTGACAGCGATGAAAAAGCAAACAAACTATTTTGGCTGGCAGTTTTGGCAGCGCTGCGGTATTGCGCTGGCCGCCTTTTGCATGTTGTTGGTGACAGCGCATGCAGCGGGCGTGGCCATGGTGACCGATCTGCAGGGCAAAGCAACGATCATAGATGCGAGCAAGTCATTCGATGCAAGCATCTATGCAGATATTGAGGCCGGTACACAGATCCAATTGCAGGGGAACGCAAAGCTGTCGGTTCTGTATTTAGAGGGAGGCAACGAGTATTCTTTCCGGGGCCCTGCTGAAATTGCTTTCAAAGCCAGCCAGCCGGAGATGATCAGTGGAGCGCAGCCTGAAAAACGTAGCCCTTCGTTATCTCCAGGTGTGCGTATCAAGGCTATCGGAATGAACCAAGGCGCGATCGTGTTGCGCGGCTCCGCTGGCGGCACTCGCATAAAGCTGCAGAGTGCCAGTGGCACCCGGGTAATGGCGACACAGCCAGAGTTTCGGTGGCAAGAGCCGCAGCCTGGCTTGAAATATCACGTTGAAATTGCGGACGATACTGGCCGTTCCCTCTACGACGCCCAAGTCGAAGCCAATTCATTTACCTTACCGCCGGCCCTTCAACTCAAGGATGGTCAGTCCTATACATGGGAAGTTTCCGCACGTCTGCCCGACGGACGCAAGTATTCGAGTGTTGGCGTTTTCAGTGTCGCGACGGATGAACTGCGTACCCAGGCCCTGGCACTGCGCGTCGACGATTCCGCGTCAGTCTCTTCACGCGTCATTTATGCTGCATGGCTTGACCAGGTCGAATTGAAAGACGAGGCCCGCAAATACTGGCGTGCCTTGCTTGCCGAACGACCCGAGGATGCTCGCCTCAAGGCCTTGGCGGAAAGATGATCCGCGGCAAAAGGCTTAGGCTATTCCCATTCTCGAGATAGTTGCCAGTATGTCCGCCATGGGTCTCGATTTCGGGCACATAGATGTTGCGCTCCGGCGCCGGGCCGATGGATGCCGTGGCAGCACTGGCTCGCGAGCGGGTCGGCAGTCGCTGGCAGGGTTCTCGAGCACGGTCTAAGCGCGCAGGTCGCCGTCCGATTTGATCTCGTGTGTTCGATCATCCGTATTGTGGCGACATCCACATCGGCAACCTGCTGCGGCCGCTAGAGGCATCCCAAAGTCGCTTCAACAGTATGCGACCGGCGTGGCGCTGGGCGTCGAACACCTCCAGGCCGTCGATTTTCTCGCTGGTGCGCGGCTACGCGGCGCGCCGTCAGATCGATTTCTTGCGTTTGGCCTCTATTTGGCGGCGCAGATCGTCTATCACCAGTTCGGCATTCGCCATGCTCGGGTTGACCTTGTAGGCGCGCTCGAAGAACTCCAACGCGCGGTCGGGCTCGCCGCGTTCAGCCAGCATCTGCGCGTACCCGGACAAGGCGCCGAAATGCTGCGGAACGCGCCTCAAGACCTCGTCACAGTCCTTCATCGACAGTTCGTACTGGTCGAGCATATAAAACAACGTGGCACGTTTGTTCCACGCCTCGGCGAATTGTGGTCGCCTGGCGATGATGTCACTGAATAACCGCACCGCCTTGGGTAACTCGCCGGCCTGCATCAGCGCCACACCCTGTTCATACAACGCGTCGATGTCTGCGTCACCTGAACGGCCCCAGACTTGCCATACCAGCACCAGCGCGAAACGGCGCAGCGCCGGATCGTCGTCGCGCAGGCGAGCCAGCGCCACATCGGAGTCGGCGGCGGTTCCGATCGCGGCCAGTCTGACCATGCCTTCGAGCCTGCGCGTAGCCTCGGCGTTGTCGAGCGCCAGCACGGCCTGGTCATGGTTGAGTGGCGCCTGGGCGGCAACCTGCGCATGGGCACCCATCACCAGAGCCGTTGCCACGACGCCGATCGCGATATAAGCGATAGGGCTGAACCCGTCATTACGTGCCATGTCCGCTCTCCCCAATAGAAGCGGACTTCAGCTTACCGCAAAGCCGTGCGGCAAGCCAGAGTTCCAGCAGCCTGATGATCACCGGCAAATCGGAGCGCACGGCCCGGCAGCGCGCATTTGTGGCTAGTTCGACCACGGCGGCTTGAACATTTTCGAAGCGCCTTTGCATGCGGCGCGCCATGGCTATGCGCAGGATACATTGCCGGTCGTCAAGAGCGAGGTGAGGCTGCAGAGCATTGCTGCAAACTGACAAGCTTGGTAAAGAACGGGTTGGCGGCAGCCATTGCCGCGGCGGTCCCGTGACGGCCTCCAAGCCGCGGCCAGTTGTCGCGCCGCGGCAGGTGTTGCCCCATGCGCCGCGGGTCACTTTGTGCGCAGGTCGAATTCAAATCCGGGTTGCTGCAGGTGCTGGATCAAGAAAGGTCAGCGAGATTGCTTACGGCGGCGTATCGACGCGGCACCGACCAGGCCCAGGCCAACCAGCGCCAGGGTGCCGGGTTCAGGAACCTGATTGCGGGATGTCAGACCGGCAACGATATTGTCGACCTCGAAGGCGATACCGGACGTCCGGAACTCGAACGCAGTGAACTCCTCGCCGGCGCCGAATGACAAATTGACGTAGATGTTCGATCCGGCCGCGAACTGGTCGCCGGAGGCGGTGCCCGAGAGCGCCAGCAACTCACTGCCTGTGATCACGCCGTCGGCAAGGATGCCATCGCCCATGATCAGGTTGGCGCCGTTATAGAACGCAATGTCGTTATACGTGTCGATCGACCCGTAGTACAGCCCAAAGTACGAGACTTTGACACCCGGATTCAGGAAGGCAGCATAGTCGACTCGAATCTTGCCATTGACGCCATTGGGCGCAGGAGCGGGTCCGGGACCGAAACCAAAACATGTCGTGTCGCCAGCAGGCGTAGCCGCCACGCCGGGGACCGAACCCTTACGGACCGCAAAGCTGCCTTGCGTGACTTGCAGCGCTCCGGCAGTCCCCAGCGAGTTGATGGCGCAGCCCTGACCTTGTGCAATTCCGATGTAGGGTGTCGTCATGTTCGCGCCGTCAGGTGCTTGCCCAGGAAAACTGGTTGGGCCGGGACGCGCCGGGTTTCCCGTCGCCACGTCGAACGTTTCGATGAAGTATCCCGTGCTCGGGTCGACGACATTGCTGGCATTCACAAATTGGCTGGTGACGCCTGATCCGTCAGCGGCTGCCTGTCCGCCGAATGTCACCACGACCGCATGGGCAGGCAAGCTGCACATCGCGGCGGCAGCGACGATCGACGTAACGCAATGGCGTGGCAAGTAGCGCATGGTGAGCCTTTTTTTCTGAGAATATGAAGAGCGATTGGCGCTCGATGTATGGGGTCATAAGCAACGGTCATGCCAGTCTGAAAATTCATGCATTGGGATGCGAATTAACAGAACTTGTTCACGAAAAATCGACGCATCAGCGCAACCAAATGCGCCGCCTACTTCCGCCGAGACAACTTTTCCGACAGGGGTGTAAGACTTTTCGACGCACAGTCATCGGTGCGATCCAGCTCAGCCCGATTGCCCAGGCTGCTCGTTGAGATCTGCCTCGCACACTGCCCGAACAGCTGTGGCATGCGATTCTTAGACACCCATGTTGGACAAGACTTCTAAATCACCGAAATCGAATGTGGTGGCAAACCCGGCGCGCGCAAGCGCTCTTACTTTCGCCATCCACTTGCATTGCGTATTGCGCACTGGATCAACGCTTTTCGGACACGAATTCGACACGACCGGTGTTCTCGGCCTATCCAGCGGACCAGACAGAGCGCTTGACCCACGCGGCTTTCCGTCCTGGCTCACCATAGACCTCAACCAGCAGGCGCAGGAATCGCGCGCAAATAAAAGGGGACGTGAATACGTCCCCTTCTGGATGGAGGCAAAAACCGCCTATTTCTTCATCATCATGCCGGACATGTCCATGGCATCGCCGTCTTTCATCATCATCTTGCTGCCGTCCTTCTTCATGACAGTGCCGTCCATCATCACCTTGCTTCCGTCGGACATCATCATGTCCTTGTCCATGGGCATGGTCTTGCCGTCTTTCATCATCATCATTTTGTGATCCTTCATCATGACGCTGTCCTTATGCGTGGTTTGGGCCATTGCAATGCCGGTGGACAAGGTCAGTGCTGCTATCAAGATAAGTTTTTTCATTGGTTGCTCCGCTAAGGTTGGTAAATTAAACAAGTCATATTGCCAATTACTTTCAGCAACGCGCTTATTCAAGACTGATGGTAGGGGTGCTCGAAAATATTTCTGCCATCCAAGCAGAGTCGCGTGCGTAGGAAACAACTTACATGAATTCAGTTTTTTCTAGGGCCATCTCTCCCGCAGCCATCTGAGACAACACGTCGATCTTGATGATTTCCTCAGGCGAAAGCTTTTTGGGCATTGCGCTGGGCTCCGTGCAGAGTGCGGCCGGCGTCCCCAACGTGTTTGTGTCGGGCACTCGACCGATTCGCGACTCTGCGCCTCAGCCGCCTGGAGTGCGGTACGCCACGCTTCCCGCAAAACACGTACCTTTCAGCTCCGGTACTTCGTGTCGCTCGGGCTGTCGCACAAGGCGGACATCCGGACATCCGACAAAGTGTTGGTGCCAGAGCAAAAATTGCTGCGCAATTTCTTGGTCTGGCACTCAATGTCTCAGAACGGCATTTTTCCCATCCCCTTCATGCCCCCCAGACGCTTCATCATCTTCATCATGCCGCCGCCTTTCATCTTCTTCATCATGTCCTGCATCTGCTCGAATTCCTTCAGCATACGGTTCACTTCCTGCACCTGAACGCCGGCGCCTTGGGCGATGCGGCGCTTGCGCGTGGCCTTGATCAGCTCGGGCTTGCGGCGCTCGAGTGTCGTCATGCTGTGGATGATGCCTTGCTTGCGCTGGATGTCTTTTTCGGCGCGGTTCATGTCGACCTGGCCAGCCTTGGCTGCCATGGCGGCGGGTAGCTTGTCCATCAGGCTGGACAGTCCGCCCATCTGTTTCATTTGCTGGATCTGGGCCAGGAAGTCGTTCAAATCGAAGCCGGCGCCACTCTTGACCTTGGCTGCCAGTTTCTGCGCGGCCTGGATGTCGACGCCTGCGCTGACCTGCTCGACCAGCGCGACGATGTCGCCCATGCCCAGGATGCGACCGGCGTGGCGCTGGGCGTCGAACACCTCCAGGCCGTCGATCTTCTCGCTGGTGCCGGCGAACTTGATCGGCGCTCCGGTGACCTGTCGCGCCGACAAGGCGGCTCCGCCACGGGAGTCGCCGTCGGTCTTGGTCAGGATGATGCCGGTCAGCGGCAGCGCATCCTTGAAGGCCCGCGCGGTATTGATCGCGTCCTGGCCCTGCATGGCATCGACGACGAACAGCGTCTCAACCGGATTCAGCACTCGATGCAGTTCCTTGATCTCGCCCATCAGCACTTCGTCGATCGCCAGCCGGCCGGCTGTGTCGACCAGCAGCACATCGAAATAGTGTTTGCGCGCATAGTCGAGCGCAGCGCGGGCAATGTCCACCGGCTTCTGGTCGGCGCTGCTGGGAAACCACTCCGCGCCGGCTTGTGCGGTCACAGTCTTGAGTTGCTCGATCGCCGCCGGGCGGTAGACGTCGCCCGACACCGTCAGCACCTTCTTCTTGCGCTTCTCGATCAGGTGGCGTGCGAGTTTGGCGGTGCTGGTGGTCTTGCCCGAACCCTGCAGGCCGGCCATCAGGATCACGGCCGGCGGCTGCGCCGCCAGGTTGATGTCGCTGATGCCCTCGCCCATTGTCACGGCAAGTTCCTTGTTGACGATGCCCACCAAAGCCTGTCCGGGCGACAACGAGCCCATCACCTCCTGGCCCAGCGCCTTCTCCTTGACCCGTGCGATGAAGTCGCGCACCACGGGCAGCGCGACGTCGGCTTCGAGCAAGGCCATGCGCACCTCGCGCAGCATGTCGGTGACGTTGGACTCGGTGATGCGAGCCTGGCCGCGCATTTCCTTGACGAGGCGTGACAGTTTTTCGGAAAGCGATGATGCCATGGGTGCTTGGGGTTTCGGGTGCGCGCGTGCGGGTTTCTCGCCTGCGGATCGCGCATGGGGAAGCGGGCGAGGGGATAAACTGTAGCCATGATTCTAGCCAGTGGTTCCGCGTTGACCCATGTTCTTGCGTGGCTCGCTGCCATCGGCTATCTGATTCCGGCGGTGTGGCTGGGGCTCGGAGACCGCCCTGGCCGTTTGGTGCTATTGTTGGGTTGGCTCTTGCATGGGCTGGTACTGGCCATCGGCCTGGCGGGGCATGCGCCGCATTTCGGCTTTGCGCCGGCGTTGTCGGCCACGGCGTGGCTGGTGGGCGCGGTATATGCGATCGAGTCGCGCTTTTACCCCGAGTTGCGGCTGCGCCGGGTGTTGTCGGCGCTGGCTGCGGTGGCTGTCCTGCTGCCATTGCTGTTTCCGGGTGCCCCACTGCATCCGGCGGCATCGGTCTGGTTACCACTTCACTGGGCGTTGGGCATTGCCTCCTATGGTCTGTTCGGTGCTGCCGTGGTCCATGCCTGGATGATGGGGCGCGCCGAAGACCGCATCCGCCAGGGGGCGGATCCGGAGAGCGGCATGCCGCTGATGACGCTGGAGCGCCTGACCTTCCGTTTTGTATTTGCCGGTTTCGTGCTGCTCACGGCCACCTTGCTGGTGGCGCTGGTGTACGGTGAAATCCTGTACGGACCGGGGGTGGTCTGGCGCATGACCCACAAGAATGTATTTTCCATCCTGTCCTGGCTGACGTTCGCGGCCCTGCTGCTGGGCCGCATGCGTTATGGCTGGCGCGGCCGGCGCGCGGTGCGGGTGTTGTATGCCGGTGCCGGACTGTTGTTCCTGGCTTATGTCGGGTCGCGTTTTGTCATGGAAGTCGTACTGGGGCGCACGCCATGAAGTTTCTGCTGGTGTTGATCGTGGTCATGGTGGGCGTCTGGATCTGGCGCTCCAATCGGGCGGCCGACCGGGCCGAATCCTTGCGCGAGGACGCCCGGCCCAGGCGCAAGGCCCAGGGCGCTATTGCCATGGGGCGTTGCGACCTATGTGGCGTGCATTGCCCGAGTGATGACTTGCTTGCCGGCGAGCGCGGCGTTTATTGTTCCACCGAGCATCGCAAACAGGCCGAGGCCTGACGCTCGCCATGGCAGTAGCGCCGTTGCGCCCATGGCTGGACCTGCGCTCGAGCCAGCGCTACGGTCAGGTCGACGGCGACGGACCTGGCGAGTTCGCACGGCTGTGGAGTGGCTTCATGACCGCCCGCGTGACATTGGGCGTGGTTCTGCTGGCCCTGCAGTCCAGTCTGTTCGTATTGGGGCATGCGGCCAATTCGCTGCTGGTCATCGCCTGTGGTGTCTATCTGGTGGCGACGCTGGCCACCCGTCTGCTCGGTCGCCCGCATCGTCTGGGCGCGACACTGGGGGCGCGCTGGACGCTGACTGTCGGGGTCGACCTTGCCACGTTTGCGCTGCTGCAATATGTCCAGGGCAATTCCGGCATCAACTATTCGCCCTTGCTGGCCTTGCCGGTGCTCATGGCGGCGGTACTGGGATCGATGCCGGTGGCCATGGCAACTGCGGCCGGCGCAACGCTGTTGCTGTTGTTGCGCGCCACGCTTGATGGCCTTGGCAGCGACGCCGACTCCCCGTCCGTGGTTGCGCAGTCTGCACTGACCGGCGCTGGCTATTTCGTGATTGCCTTCCTGGCCAGTCAGTTGTCGGCACGCCTGGCCAGCGAGGAGCAGCGGTCGCGGCGCAACCAGATGGTGGCGCAAGTGCAGCGCGAGGTCAACGCGCTGGTCATCGAGTCGCTGACCGACGGCATTCTGGTGGTGGACGGGCAGGACCTGGTGCTGGCGGCCAATCCTGCGGCTTGCCGCCTGCTGGGACGCGACGTCGGGGCCACGCAGCAGTCATTTTCGCTGGCACTGGTGCCCGACTGGCAGGAATTGGTGCAACTCAATCAGCGCACGTTGACACTGAACGCCGGACAAAGCGCCCGCATCGTGCTGACACTCGCTGGCATGGGAGCGCAGCATACCCAGGTGCGCACCCGCATTGCCGCCACCGATGACGACCCGTCCGAGCGCCTGTGCGTGATGTTCGTGCAGGACCAGCGCGAGGTCGAGGCGCGCATGCGCACCGAGAAACTGGTCAGTATGGGGCGCATGTCCAGCGCGGTCGCGCACGAGATCCGCAATCCTCTGGCCGCCATTGTGCAGGCCAATGCCTTGCTGGATGAAGGCGTCGACGATGTACGGCTCAAGCCGCTGATCCGCATGGTCCAACAGAATGCCAGTCGGCTCGAGCGCATCGTCGACGAAGTGCTGAACATTGCAAGGGTCCCGCAGCGTGCGCCCGAGACCGGGCCCGCAAGCCTGCGGCTCAACAGCGTGGTGGCCCAGATCTGCGCCGATTGGGATCAGCACGGTGCGCGCACGGCGCCGGTGGCGACGCACCTGTGCGAGCGCGACGTCGATGTCGCATTCGAGGCTGAGCATTTGCGCCGGGTATTGGTCAATCTGCTGGACAACGCCAATCGTTACGCCGGCGCCAGTGCCGCTTCGATCCAGGTGGTCACGAGTCGGGCCGAGGCTGGCCATGTGTCGCTGATGGTCTGGAGCGATGGGCGGCCAATGGAGCCGTCGGTCGAGCGCCACTTGTTCGAGCCGTTTTTTTCGTCCGAGAGCCGCTCGACCGGACTGGGCCTGTACATCTGCCGCGAATTGTGCGATGGCCATGGCGCCACCATTGGGTTTACCCGGATCCGGCGCAGTGTGGCCGCGGTCCAGGTCGAAGGCAACGCGTTTCACATCCGCTTTGCGTCGGCGACGCGCCGTGGACCATCTGCCAAAATACCGTCGTGACCATTGACCCCGCCAGCGCCCAGAAGGATGTCCACATCCTCGTCGTGGACGACGAGCCGGACTTGCGCACCCTGTATGAATTGGCTTTGGTGCGCGAGGGCTACGACGTGCTGGGTGTCGGCGACCTGGCCCAGGCCTGGGAGCAACTCTCGGCCCGGCGTTTTGACGTCGTCATTACCGACATGCGCCTGCCCGATGGCATGGGCATCAGCTTGTTGCAACGACTGCGCGAGGGCCAGCGCCGCGAACGCTGCGTCGTGATCACGGCTTATGGTTCGGCCGACAATGCGGTCGAGTCGCTCAAGGCGGGCGCCTTTGACTATCTGACCAAGCCGGTCGACATCCAGCAGTTTCGCTCCGTTATCGCATCGGCCGTGCTCGGCGCCCGCAAGGAGGCGGCGGCCGGTCGACGGCACACCGCCGGGCAGGCGTCGCGCGAGGGATTCAACCGGCGCAAGACCGACGCCGAACCCGGGGTCGGCGAAGCCGCGTTGCAGCGCCTGGTCGGCGAGTCGGCGGCGATGCGCCAGGTCAAGGAGCGGGTGGCCAAGGTCGCGCGCTCGATGGCGCCGGTTCTGGTGACCGGAGAGTCCGGCACTGGCAAGGAACTAGTGGCCCGTGCGCTGCACGCCAACAGCCATCGCTCGGCCGGGCCGCTGGTGGCAGTCAATTGCAGTGCAATCCCCGAGCAGCTGCTCGAGGCCGAATTCTTCGGGACACGCAAGGGATCGTTCACTGGCGCGACCCAGGATCGGGACGGCTTCTTCCAGGCTGCGCGCGGCGGCAGCCTGTTTCTGGACGAGATCGGTGATCTGCCGTTGGCCATGCAGTCCAAGCTGTTGCGCGCGATCCAGGAGCGCTGCGTGCGCAGTGTCGGTTCGACGCAGGAAGAGCCGGTCGACGTGCGCATCATCAGCGCCACGCACCGCGACCTGGCGGCTGAGGTGCAAACGGGGCGGTTTCGGCAGGATCTGTATTACCGGCTCAACGTCATCGATATCGTGATCCCGCCGTTGCGCGACCGGCTCGACGACCTGCCTGCGTTGTGCGAGAACCTGCTCGCCCGTATCGCGCAAGAGTCCGGCCTGCCGGTGCCTGCGTTGTCGGCAGGCGTGCTCGAGCGGATCTGCCTGGCGCCGCTCAAAGGCAACGTGCGAGAACTGGAAAACCTGTTGCACCGCGCGGTGGCGCTGAGCGAAGGTGGCGACCTGCGGGTCGACATCCTGGGCGAGTCGACGCTGCCGGCGCCTTTGGCAGCCCAGGCCGAAACACCCGACAGGGCCTCCGCGTCGACACCCCAGCCACCGGCCGATGCACCTGACAGCGCGTTGCAGATCGTCATCCCCAGTGACCTGCAAAGCCATCTGGACCGGCAGGAGCGTGAAATCCTGGTGCAGACACTGCACGAGACCGGATTCAACCGGACGGCAGCCGCGGCACGGCTTGGGCTGAGCCTGCGCCAGATCCGCTATCGGATTGCGCGACTGAAGATCGACGCACCGGCCGACCGGGAGTCGCCGGATGACGTCGATTGACGGTAGCGCCCTGGCAGGCGCCCGAACGCCAGCCTGGGACAAGGGCTGGTACTGTGCTGCGCGGCGGCTCGACTCGTCCAATTTCGGTCCGCGACCGCCGGGTCTGGCGGTGGATCTGGTGGTCCTGCATTCGATCAGTCTGCCGCCGGGGGAATATGGCGGTGCGGCGGTCCAGCAACTGTTCACCAACACGTTGGACTGGGACGCGCATCCGTATTACCAGCAGATCCGGGGGCTGACCGTGTCGGCCCATTTCTTCATCCGGCGCGATGGAAGTCTTTGGCAGTTCGTCAGCTGCGATGACCGCGCCTGGCATGCCGGAGCCTCCTGTTACCACGGGCGCGACAACTGCAACGACTACTCGATCGGCATCGAACTCGAAGGCCTCGAAGGTGGGCTGTTCGAGTCGGCCCAATACCAGGCTGCGTCGGATGTGTGCAGCGCTATCCGCAGCGCATATCCGATTCGCCACGTGGCCGGCCACGAACACGTGGCGCCAGGACGCAAGTGCGATCCGGGCGCTGGGTTTGATTGGCCGCTGTTGCGCCGGTCGTTGGCTTGGGACGCCGAATTTTTTCCACCAGAAATATAAAAAAACGGATGGTGTGGCGCACCCGCGACGTGCCAATGTCGTCGAACGCAGCCACCACCGATGCCACGTTTGGCAGATCGGAGATGCTTGGATCCATGCGGGCATCGGCGTCAAAAACCGGTGCGGGCCGCATGATGTCATCATTTCGTTATGGATTTCCCACGGCGCAAGGCATGGCGCGCCGTCGGGTCCGCGACACTGGCTAGCGCGCCCGCACGTCAGGCCTGACGGTCTGCGCCGCCGAGCTGCCGTGGTCTGCGCGATACACTACCGGTAGTGGCTTGTAAACCACTTGGACCCCATATATAGTGTGCGCTGGTCGGGCGCACATGCTTGTTGCGACATCCCAGAAGCAAGCCGCCACCCGTCCGAATCCTCCCCCACAAGACGTTCCCAGAGACGAGGAAAGAACAATGCAGACAGCCCTGAATAGCCGCCCATCCCAACAACCCGGTGCCGCAGCAAGCCCTAGAGCCGCGATGGCCCAGGCGCCCTCTGTCGACGCACTGGCCCACTTCCAGATCATTCGTCGCAATGGCGCGGTCGTGCCGTTCGAGCCCAGCAAGATTGCCGTTGCCATGATGAAGGCCTTTTTGGCGGTTCACGGAACCCATGGGGCGGCTTCGGCCAGTGTGCGAGAGGTGGTCGACGAGTTGACCCAGACCGTCGTGCGTGCGCTGATGCGCTCGCGTCCGGGTGGCGGCACGTTTCATATCGAAGACGTGCAGGACCATGTTGAACTCGGCCTGATGCGCGGTGGACACCACGAGATTGCGCGTGCCTACGTGTTGTACCGCGAGAAACGCACGCAGGAACGCGCCCGCAAGGTCGAACAGGATGCGCCAGCGGCACCGCAGCTTTTCGCCATCGACAACGGCCAGCGTGTGCCGCTGGATCTGGAGCGGCTGCAAAACCTGATCCGTATGGCCTGCGAGGGCCTGGGCCCGGATATCCGGTTCGAGCCGATCATGGCTGAAACGCTGCGCAATCTGTATGACGGCGTGCCGATGGACGAGGTTTACAAGGCGTCTGTGCTGGCTGCGCGCACGTTGATCGAAAAGGACCCCGACTACACCTATGCCACCGCGCGGCTGTTGTTCCACACCATCGCCAAGGAGGTGCTGGGGCAAGACATTGCGCCGTCCGAGATGGGGCCGGCCTACGCGGAATACTTTCCGCAATTCGTGCGCAAGGGCGTCGATGCCGAGCTGCTCGATGAACGTCTGCTGCAATTCGACTTGCAGCGCCTGGGCGCGGCGCTCAAGCATGAGCGCGATCTGCAGTTCGACTACCTCGGCCTGCAGACTCTGTACGACCGCTACTTCCTGCATATCAGCAAGACCCGCATCGAACTGCCACAGGCATTCTTCATGCGTGTGGCGATGGGCTTGTCGCTCAACGAGATCGACCGCGAGGCGCGCGCCATTGAGTTCTACGAGATTCTGTCCTCGTTCGACTTCATGTCCAGCACGCCGACCTTGTTCAACAGCGGCACGCTGCGTTCGCAACTGTCCTCGTGTTACCTGACCACCGTCCCGGACGATCTGGACGGCATTTACGAGTCGATCAAGGAGAACGCGCTGCTGTCCAAGTTTGCCGGTGGCCTTGGCAACGACTGGACCCGCGTGCGCGCACTGGGCTCGCGCATCAAGGGCACCAATGGCGAATCGCAGGGTGTGGTGCCGTTCCTCAAGGTGGTCAATGACACTGCGGTGGCAGTCAATCAGGGTGGCAAGCGCAAGGGCGCGGTGTGCACCTACCTGGAAACCTGGCACCTGGACATCGAGGAGTTCCTGGAGCTGCGCAAGAACACCGGCGATGACCGCCGGCGTACGCACGACATGAACACGGCGAACTGGATTCCCGACCTGTTCATGCGCCGCGTCATGGAAAAGGGCAACTGGACGTTGTTCTCGCCGTCCAACGTGCCCGACTTGCACGACAAGTTCGGCGCCGATTTTGAGCGCGCCTATGTCGGCTACGAAGCGCAGGCTGCGCGCGGCGAGATCAAACCCTCACGCACACTGGCGGCATCCGACCTGTGGCGCAAGATGCTGACGATGTTGTTCGAGACCGGCCATCCCTGGATCAC
>JBDTMH010000052.1:0-21933 GCA_039934375.1 Burkholderiaceae bacterium
CAGCCGGCGATCGAACCGATCTTGCTGACCTTGAACACCTGGCGGATCTCGGCGGTACCGATGACCTCTTCCTTCTTGTCCGGTGTGAGCATGCCCGACATCGCGGCCTTCAGATCATCGACGGCGTCATAGATGATGTTGTAGTAGCGGATCTCCACACCATTGTGCTCGGCCAGCTTGCGCGCGCCGGCATCGGCCCGGGTGTTGAAACCGATGATGACGGCCTTGGAGGCAATCGCCAGGTTCACGTCGGACTCGCTCACACCGCCGACGGCGGCATATACCAACTGCACCTTGATCTCGTCGGTCGAGAGCTTGAGCAGGCTTTGCGCCAGCGCTTCCTGCGAGCCCTGCACGTCGGCCTTGACAATGATAGGCACCGTCTTGACCTCGCCGGCCGTCAAATCGGAGAACACGTTCTCCAGCTTGGCTGCCTGTTGCTTGGCCAGCTTGGTGTTGCGGAAGCGTCCGGCGCGGTAGGTCGCGATTTCGCGGGCACGCCGCTCGTCCGGCAACACCATGAATTCGTCGCCCGCTTGCGGCACTTCGGTCAGACCCTGAATCTCGACCGGAATCGACGGGCCTGCCGACTTCACCGGCTTGCCGTTTTCGTCCAGCATCGCACGCACCTTGCCGTACGTGGAGCCGGCCAGCACGATGTTGCCTGCCTCCAGCGTGCCGGACTGCACCAGCACCGTGGCCACCGGGCCGCGGCCCTTGTCCAGCCGCGCCTCGATCACCAGACCCTTGGCCATTGCCTGTACCGGCGCCTTGAGCTCCAGAATTTCAGCCTGCAGCAGCACCTGTTCCAGCAACGCGTCGATGCCTTCGCCGGTCTTGGCCGACACGTGCACGAATGGCGAGTTGCCGCCCAGGTCCTCCGGAATGACTTCCTCGGACACCAGTTCGTTCTTGACCCGCTCGGGGTTCGCACCCGGCTTGTCAATCTTGTTGATCGCCACCACCAGCGGCACATTGGCCGCCTTGGCGTGCTTGATCGCCTCGCGTGTCTGCGGCATCACGCCGTCATCGGCCGCCACCACCAGGATGACGATGTCGGTGGCCTTGGCACCCCGCGCCCGCATGGCGGTGAATGCCTCGTGGCCCGGGGTATCGAGGAACGACACCATGCCACGCGGCGTCTCGACGTGGTAGGCGCCGATGTGCTGGGTGATGCCGCCGGCCTCGCCGGCTGCCACTTTGGCAGTGCGGATGTAGTCCAGCAGCGAGGTCTTGCCGTGATCGACGTGACCCATGACAGTGACCACCGGAGCACGCGGCAATGCCTCGCCCTCGGCGGCCTGGCCGGTTTCCTCGTCGGTGAAGGCTTCCGGATCGTCCAGCGCCGCGACGATGGCCTTGTGGCCCATCTCCTCGACCACGATCATCGCGGTGTCCTGGTCCAGTGGCTGGTTCATTGTCACCATCTGGCCCAGCTTCATCATCTGCTTGATGACTTCCGAAGCCTTGACTGCCATCTTGTGTGCCAGCTCCGACACCGTGATGGTCTCGGGAACGTGCACTTCCAGCACCCGCATCTCCACCGGAGCCGACTGCATGCGGTCGTCGCGATGGTCGCGGTCATTGCTGCCACGACGCCCACGCGGGCCGCCGCGCCAGTTGCCGCGCCCGCCGCCCGTGTCGCCACGGGTCGGGATGGCCTTTTTCTTGGACGGATCTCCGGCCCAGCTGCTCGACAATTTGGCCGATTTGACTTCCTTGCCCGCACCCGGCGCACCGGCACCCTGCCCTGGTGTCGTGGTGCTCGGCTTGGCCCTGGCTACGGTGCTACCGACGGCCGGCTTGTGTAACGTGCCCTTGGCAGCCACCTTTGGCTCTTCAGGCTTCTTGGCAAGCTGAACCGCCTTGGGCGTGGCCATCATTTCGCGAATTGCCGCGGCTTCGGCCTCTGCCTTGCGCCGGCGGTCGCCCAGGTCAGCTGCGCGCGCAGCGTCAGCGTCGGCGCGCGCCTTGGACTGGGCAGCCACCTTCTGCTTGGCGTCGGAGCGCCCTTGTTGTTCCGCCTTGGCAGCGGCATCGTCGGCGGCGCGGTCGTCCGGCGCACCTTCGGTCACCGGATCCATCACCTTGTTGCTCGTAGCAGCGGCGGCGCTGGCCGTGGCAGCGGCTGCGGCTTCGGACGTAGCGCGCGCCTGTGCTTCCTGCGCCTCGCGCTCCTCGCGTTGCTGGCGCTTGTGCGCCAGGTCTTCCTCCTGGCGGCGGATCAGTTCAGCCTGGCGCCGCGCTTCTTCTTCGCGACGCGCCAGTTCGGCATGATCGACGACCGGCTCGGCCGCTACTGACACAGATTCGGCGACCGACGTTTCGGGGACGCTGTCCATGCCCTCGTCGCGGCGGATGAAGGTACGCTTCTTGCGAACCTCGACCTGGATCGTGCGCGCCTTGCCGGAGGCGTCGGCCTGCTTGATTTCGGTGGTCGACTTCTTGACCAAGGTGATCTTCTTGCGCTCGGACGAAGCCGTGCCGTGGCTGGTATGCAGATAGTTCAGCAAGCTGTGCTTGTCGGAATCGGTCAGCGCATCATTCGCGGCCGCCTTCGGCACACCCGCAGCCTTGAGCTGCTCGAGCAGCGTTGCGGTGGATTTCTTGAGTTCGTTGGCAAACTCGGCGACTGTCGTACTGGACATATGTGGTACTACCTCTCGTTCGGCATAACAAGCCTTCTCGGCAATTGCTAACCATCACTCAAACTGCGTTGTCATGACTGATCACTCTTGCGAGGCGGGTTCATCGGTGAACCAATGCTCGCGCGCCTTCATGATCATGGTCTTGGCCACGTCCTCGGACTGACCGGTGATTTCTGTAAGCTCGTCCACGGCCAGATCGGCCAGGTCGTCGAGGGTGTGGACACCGTTGTCCGCCAGCTTGCCGATCAGTTCGGCATCCAACCCCTCGAGTTCGCGAAGATCCAGCGACACCGCGTCGACATTTTCCTCGTGGGCGATCTCCATCGTCAGCAGGGCATCCTTGGCGCGGTTGCGCAATTCATGCACCGTATCCTCGTCGAAACTCTCGATCTCGAGCATCTCCTGCAATGGCACATAGGCCACTTCCTCCAGGCTGGTGAAGCCCTCGGCAACCAGGATGTCGGCAATCTCCTCGTCCACATCCAGCTTCTCCATGAACAGCTGACGGCCGGTGCTGGCCTCGTCGGCCATCTTCTGGGCCGACTCGTTGGCATCCATGATGTTGATCCTCCAGCCGGTCAGCTCGGAGGCCAGGCGCACGTTCTGGCCGCCACGACCGATCGCGATCGCCAGGTTTTCCTCGTCGACCACCACATCCATCGCATGACGCTCTTCGTCGACCACGATCGACGATACGTTGGCTGGCGCCAATGCGCCGATCACGAACTGGGCCGGATCCTCGCTCCACAACACGATGTCGACGCGCTCGCCGGCCAGTTCGTTGGTGACGCCATTGACACGGGTACCACGCACGCCGACGCAAGTGCCGATCGGATCGACCCGCTTGTCATGCGACAACACGGCGATCTTGGCGCGCGAACCGGGGTCACGGGCGCACGACTTGATCTCCAGCAGTCCTTGCTCGATCTCCGGCACCTCGGTGCGGAACAACTCGATCATGAACTCCGGTGCAGAACGCGACAGGATGATGGGAGCGCCACGCAGCGTCAGGTCCACTTCCATGATCATGGCCCGCACGCGGTCGCCCGAGCGCAGGTTTTCCTTGGGAATCATCTCGCTGCGGCGTAGCCGGCCTTCGACGCGGCCGCTCTCGACGATGATGTCGCCCTTGTCCATGCGCTTGACGGTACCGACGAAGATCTTGTCGCCACGTGACATGAAATCATTGAGCAGCATCTCGCGCTCGGCGTCACGGATTTTCTGCAGGATGACCTGCTTGGCCGCCATCGCGCCGATGCGCCCGATCGGCACCGATTCGATGGGCTCCTCGATGTGCTCGTCGACCTCGATGTCGGCAATCTGCTCCTGCGCTTCAAACAGCAGGATCTCCTGGTCGGGCAACTGCAGGCCGGCCTCGTTGGGCACTACATGCCAGCGGCGGAAGGTCTCGTAGCTGCCGTTGTCGCGATCGACGGCAACTCGAATGTCGACGTCGCCGGAGTACAACTTCTTGGTCGCCTGTGCCAGCGCCGCCTCGACGGCCGCAAACACGACGTCGCGCTCGACACTTTTCTCGCGCGAGATGGCTTCGACCAACATCAACATTTCCCGATTCATGTCACTGCACTCCCGTTTCTGTCCAAACCGGCACCATCCGTGCGGTCAACGACCCACATGCGTGCGGCACCCCGCACCTCATGCACCATCTGGCGCGGCAGCAGCGCCACGCCCCTTGAAATTCACCACTGGCGCAAGACGCGCCTCACGCAACTCGTCAAGCGCAAACCCCAGCGCATGCACCGGCGCCGGTGGCCGGTTCTTGCCGATGCGCTGGCCTGGCTTGGCCTTGATCGGCTCGCTCCATACCAATTGCCACTGCGCTGGCGCGCCCTCGACCACGTCCGCTCGCTCCAGCGTGCCCCGAAACTTCTTGCGATTCGCATTGACCTGCCCCAACGCCGCAGCCCCGACCGGAGCCTTGAGCGTCACATCGACCTCGCAACCCAGGAAACGCTCAAAATCTCGCACGTCGCGCAGCAAACGATCGATTCCGGGCGAGGAAACCTCCAGCCGGCGGTACTCGACCGCGTCGACTTCCAGTGCGAACTGCAACTGCCGTGTCACCGTCTCGCAATCTTCAACCGTCACGGGCCTTGGCTCGGCGGCTGGCGCGTCCGGCGCTGGAGCAAGCCAGGGCCAGTCAATCGTGACCCGCACCAAACCACCCGCCAGGCGCTCGATTTCGATCAGCTCGTAACCGAGTCCGGCCACTGTCTGCTCAACAATCTGCTGCAACGCCATTCGATCCAGTTCCTTTGCCAGTGTTCCGTCCGTGTCCTGCCCGCATTCCCCTGCGTTCCCGGCAACGGAGCAGAAACTGCCCGACCAAAAAAAACGGGCGGTGAAAACCCGCCCGTTTGGTCGTGAAGCCGGGATTCTACCGCATAAAGAGGGTTAAATCCATCCCTTCGCACCCCCTGACCGATGGGTATCGCCCGCATTTTCGGAGAACAGGCGCAGCTTTGCTCAGCGTCCGTTGGGCAGCCGTTGGGCTTGCCTGGGAACCCGCCCGGCGCCACGCAGACTAGGCCACCACCTCGACCAACTTGCGGGTATAGGGGTGGCGTGGTGCATCGAGCACCTGCTCGAGCGCTCCGGACTCGACAATTTCGCCCTCTTTCATCACCACCACGTCATGTGCCATCGCCCGGATCACGTCAACATCATGGGTGATGAGCAGGTAACTCAAGCCTCGCTCGCGCTGCAATCGCTGCAACAACTGCAACACCTGCTGCTGGATCGTGACATCCAGCGCGCTGGTCGGCTCATCCAGCACCAGCAAACGGGGTTCGACAATCAAGGCCCGGGCAATCGCCAGGCGCTGGCGCTGGCCGCCCGAGAACTCATGCGGGTAACGACTCAGCAGGCTGGGAAATTGCTGCTCGTCCAGCCCAACCTCCCGCAGCGCCTGCATCACACGTTGCTGACGATCGCCCTTGCCCAGCGTGGCCTGATACACCAGCAAGCCCTCGCCGACAATCTCCTCGACCGTCATGCGCGGCGACAGCGATGAAAACGGGTCCTGAAACACCACCTGGATCGTGCGCCGTAGCGCCTTGTCGGACTTTTTGCCAACGCCCCAGGTTTGCGCGTCGACCTGCATTTTGCCGCGAAACGCCTGCAGGCCCAGCACCGCCAATGCCAATGTCGACTTGCCCGAGCCTGACTCGCCGATCACGCCCAGCGTGCGGCCCGGCAGCAGCGAAAAGCGCGCGCCCTTGACGGCCACGAAAGCGCCCTTGCGAAACCAGCCAGGTATGCCCGGAATCGGCACCGGATAGCTGACCTGCAGATCCTCGGCCTGCAGGATGGGAACGCCGGGTGTAGCTGCACCAGCGGGATCGACCTCGATCACATCGCGCCGCGGCCGGCTGTCCAGCAGCTTGCGGGTGTAACCATGTTGCGGCTGCGCAAAAACCGTCTCGACCGCGCCGTGTTCCACCAGATGCCCGTTTTCCATGACCGCCACCCGGTCGGCGAATTTGCGCACCAGGTTCAGGTCGTGCGTGATCAGCAGCACCGCCATGCCGTATTCCTGCTGCAGCGCCGACAGCAGGTCCAGGATCTGGCCGCGGATCGTGACATCGAGCGCCGTCGTCGGCTCGTCGGCCAACAACAGCTTGGGCTTGCAGGCCAGCGCCATCGCGATCATGGCGCGCTGGCGCTGCCCACCCGAGAGCTGGTGCGGAAATGCCTGCGCGCGCCGCTCGGGCTCGGGAATGCCGGTGCTGGCCAGCAGGTCGATCACAGCCCTGGCGCAGGCGAGTTTGTCCAGGCCCTGCTTGAGCTGCAATACCTCGGCGATCTGGTTGCCGATCGGAAACAGCGGATTGAGTGCCGTCATCGGCTCCTGGAAGATCATCGCGATGTCGCGTCCGCGAATCGCCCGCAAATCCTGCTCCGGCAACCGGAGCAGGTCGACCTCGCCGCGCGGGCCGGCGAACCGTGCCGATCCGCGGCATTGGGCGTCCGCCGCCAGGCCCAGCAGGCTCAGCGCGGTGACGGTCTTGCCCGACCCCGACTCGCCAACCAGCGCGAGCTTCTCCCCTGGCGCGATGGAAAAATCGATGCCCTTGACCACATCCACGCCACCGAATGCGACCCGCAAGCCCCGCACGTCCAGCAAAGGCCCGGCTGCCGCAGTAGAAGTGGCGCGATCCATCGGGCTCACGCGATAACCTGCGCGCCAGACGCCGCGGTGTCGTTTGCCTTGGGAGCGGCGCAGCAACTTGTGCGCATCATGCCGTTGCCCCTGTTCCATCGGCCGCGGCCGGCGCCGGTACCTGATCGACCTTGCGCGGATCGAGCGCATCGCGCAGAGCATCGCCCATGAAGGTCAGCAGCAGCAGCGTCAACACCAGCACGGCAAAGGTCGACATCGAGATCCACCAGGCGTCGATGTTGTTCTTGCCCTGCGACAGCAACTCGCCCAGCGACGGCGTACCTGGCGGTACACCCAGGCCCAGAAAGTCCAGCGAGGTCAACGCCAGGATCGCACCGCTCATGCGAAACGGCAGGAAGGTAACGACCGGTGTCAGGCTGTTGGGCAGGATGTGGCGCACGATGATCTGCCAGTTGCCCACGCCCAGCGCACGTGCCGCCCGCACGTAGTCGAGTTGGCGGTTGCGCAGAAACTCCGCGCGCACGTAATCCGACAGGCCCATCCAGCCGAACAGGCTGAGCAGGCCCAGCAGCAAGGCCACACTGGGGGCGAAGATGGCGCTGAAGATGATCAGCAGATACAGCTCCGGCATCGCTCCCCAGATCTCGATGAAGCGCTGGAACGCGAGGTCGGTCTTGCCGCCGAAAAATCCCTGCAGCGCCCCCGCCAGCAGGCCCAGCGTCACGCCGGTCACGGTCAGGGCCAGTGCAAACAGCACGCTGACCCGGAACCCGTAGATCAGCTGTGCCAGCAGATCGCGGCCCCGGTCGTCGGTGCCCAGCCAGTTCTCGCGCGTAGGAGGTGCCGGATTGGGCTGGGTGGCGAAATAGTTCAGTGTCTTGGATCCATAGTGGTTCAGCGGAAACACCACCCAGTTGCCATCGCGGGCCAACTTTTCGCGGATGAACGGGTCCAGGAAATCCGTGCTGGTCAGGAAGTCGCCGCCGAAGGTCGTCTCGGGGTAGTCCTTGAGCAAGGGGTAATAGTTCGCCCCCTCGTAATGCACGATCAGCGGCCGATCGTTGGAGATCAACTCGGCACACAGGCTGAGCACAACCATGGCGCAGAACACGACCAGGCTCCAGTAACCCAGCCGGTTGCGCCGAAACCGCAGCCAGGCGCGCCGTGACGGGGATTTGCCGGGCGAACGCGGTGCGCCTGAAGGTAGCTTCATCAATCGAACTTCACGCGCGGGTCGACCCACACGTAACACAGGTCGGAAATCAACTTGGTCACCAGGCCGATCAGTGTGAACAGGTACAAGGTGCCGAGCACGACCGGATAGTCGCGCCGAATCACGCTCTCGTAACTGAGCAGCCCCATCCCGTCGAGTGAGAACAGGGTCTCGATCAGCAGCGCGCCGGTGAAGAACGAGCCAATGAACGCGGCCGGGAAGCCGGTGATGATCGGAATAAGGGCATTGCGGAACACATGTTTCCAAAGCACCTGGCTCTCGTTCAGACCCTTGGCGCGGGCCGTCACCACGTACTGCTTGCGAATCTCCTCGAGGAACGCGTTCTTGGTCAGCATCGCGGTGACTGCGAAGCTGCCCAGCACCATCGCCGTGACCGGCATCGCGATATGCCACAGGTAGTCGACGATGCGCGCGCCCCAGGTCAACTCATCCCAGTTGCTCGAGGTCAGGCCGCGCAGCGGGAACCACTGCAACTGACCGCCAAAAATCACCAGCAATGCGACGCCGAGCACGAACCCGGGAATCGCGTAGCCGACCAGCACGATGAGCGTGGTGACGAAATCAAAGCGCGACCCGGCCCGTACCGCCTTGGCCACCCCCAGCGGGACCGCAATGCCATAGCTGATGAAGAACGTCCACAGGCCCAGCGTGATCGACACCGGCAACTTTTCGACGATCAGTTGGCCCACATCCTTGTTCTGAAAGAAGCTGCGCCCCAGGTCGAAACGGGCAAACCGGCCAAGCATCTCGACAAAGCGCAGGTGGGCCGGCTTGTCGAAGCCATACAAGGCCTTGATCTGCTCCAGCCGCTTGCTGTCCACCCCTTGCGCGCCGCGGTAGCTCAGCCCGCCGGACTCGGCGCCGCCGCTGCCGGCAAGGCCCGCCCGCGCCTCGGCCATGTATTGCTCGACCGGCCCCCCCGGTACGAACTGGATCACCAGGAAGGTGATCGTCAAAACCCCGAACAAGGTCGGGATCATCAACAGCAGGCGTTTGAGAACGTAGGCAAACATGGTCTATGGCTTGGCCCACCAGGTCTCGATGGCCCAGGTCTCGCCCTGCGCGTACGGCGGCATGCCCTGGGGATACTGGCTACTTGGCGCGGGGCGCGCCAGACGCCAGGCGTTGTAGGCCATGCGGTGCGTGCTCGCAGTCCACTGCGGAATCAGCAGATGCTCGTGGCTGACCAGCCGGTCCAGCGCCCGGCATGCCGGCAGCAGCGCGGCCTTGGTCTTTGCGCCCACCATGTCGGCCACCAATGCGTCGATCGCGCCGCTCTTGACGCCGGCCAGGTTTCCGGAATCCTCGATATCCGCCGCTTTGCTGCCAAACAGGTCGGCGTATTCCTGCCCCGGGTTGTTGGTGCCGCCGTACGCGATCGACGTGATGTCGAAATCGAATTTCTGCAGGCGTTGCTGGTACAGCGCGAAGTCGACCGCGCGGTAGTTGAGCGTAATGCCGATTTTCTCCAGGTTGCGCGCCCACGGCGCCACGACCCGGGCGCCGGACTCATTGCTGTCGAGGTATTCGACGACGAAGGCCTCGCCCTTGGCATTGCGAAGCTTGCCGTCCCGCACCGACCAGCCGGCGGCATTGAGCAAGGCCTTGGCCTTGCGCAGGTTGCCGCGCAACGATGAATCGCCGTCGGTGCGCGGCGCAACCGCCATCGGCCCGAATACGCTGTCGGGCACCTTGCCGCGCCACGGTTCGAGCAAGGCCACCTGTTGCGGCGACGGATCACCGGTGGCGGCACATTCGGTATTCCCGAACAGCCCGGTGACACGCTGGTACGAGTTGTAGAACATCTGCCGGTTCATCCACTCGTAATCCATGGCCAGGCCCAGCGCCTGGCGCACCCGCACGTCTTTGAGCAAGGGGCGCCGGGTGTTCAGTACATAACTCTGGAAACCCGACGGCAGACTGTGCTTGAACTCGACCTTGACCAGTTCGCCGCTGTCAAAGCGCTTGCCAGTAACCCGGCGCGCCCAGTCGCCGGCCGAGAAGAACCGCATCAGGTCGAATTCACCGGCCTTGAAAGCCTCCAGCCGCGCCGTGTTGTCCTTGTATATCTTGACGGTGATGCGGTCAAAGTTGAAGCTGCCGCGGCGCACGTTCAGGTCACGCGCCCAGTAATCTGTGTCGCGCACGTAGGTGATGTCGCGCCCGAACTTGACCGGACCGATCCGGTACGGGCCACTGCCGATCGGGATGTCCATCACCACCTTGTCGAAGGTCTTGGCAACACCGTTCAGGGCGCCCCACTTGCGGCTGAACACCGGCAATCCGCCCACCGTCAGTGGCAGTTCGCGATTCGGCTGGCGAAAGTGAAAGCGCACGGTGCGCTCGTCCAGCACGTCGATACCGGCGACATCGTGCAAGATGGTCTTGTAGGCCGGCGTCACATACGGCCCGACCAGGGTGTCGAAGCTGTACTTGACGTCAGCCGCAAGTACCGGGTCGCCATTGTGAAATCGCGCCTGCGGACGCAGCCGGAACGTGGCCGACATGCCGTCCACGGGCACCACCACATCCTGCGCCAGTAGGCCATAGGCCGATCCGGTCTCGTCCAGCGAGCCCGCCAGCAGAGAGTCGAACATCATTGCCGAAAGATAGGCTGGCGCATTGCCACGCATCGTAAACGGGTTGTACTTGTCGAAGGTCGACACCCGCTGGTTGCTCACCAGCCGCAATTCCCCGCGCTTGGGCGCATCGGGCCGCACATAGTCGAAGTGCTCGAAGCCTGGCGGATATTTGAGATCGCCCCACAAGGCATATCCATGTGCTGCCCAACCGGGCAAGGCCGGCAGAAACAGACATAGGAACAACAAAAGGCGCATGCGACAATTCTGCAGGATTTTTCTGGGGAGATAGTCGCATGGGTTTTCTTGCTGGCAAGAAATTGCTGATCACCGGGGTTTTGAGCAATCGTTCCATTGCGTATGGCATTGCCAAGGTCTGTCGCGCCCAGGGCGCCGAGCTGGCCTTCAGCTATGTCGGCGAGCGTTTCAAGGAGCGCATCACCGAATTCGCCGCCGGGCTGGACTCCCAGCTGGTGTTCGACTGCGATGTGGGTGACGACGCGCAGATCGAGAAAATGTTCGCCGATCTGTCCGCGACCTGGCCGCAATTTGACGGCTTTGTTCACGCGATCGGCTTTGCGCCGCGTGAGGCGATTGGCGGCAACTTCCTGGACGGCATCAGCCGCGAAAACTTTCGCATCGCGCACGACATCAGCGCCTACAGCTTCCCTGGCATGGCCAAGGCGGCTCTGCCCTACCTGAGCGACAGGTCGGCGCTATTGACGTTGACCTACCTCGGCGCCGAGCGCATCGTGCCCAACTACAACACCATGGGTCTGGCCAAGGCCTCGCTGGAAGCCTCGGTGCGCTACCTGGCAGAAGCCATGGGACCTCGCGGCACGCGCGTCAACGGCATCAGTGCCGGCCCAATCAAGACACTCGCGGCCAGCGGCATCAAGGATTTCAGCAAGCTGCTGGGTACGGTGGCCGCCGCCTCACCGATCCGGCGCAACGTGACCATCGAGGATGTCGGCAACGTGGCCGCCTTCCTGCTCAGCGATCTGGCCGCCGGTGTGACCGCCGAGATCACCTATGTGGACGGCGGCTTCAACAAGGTTGCCATCTCCACCGTGGTGGAGTCAGCGGCCAGCTGATGGCGCAATACTGCAACAGCGCTCAACGCACCACGCAATCGGCGTAGTAGCGCAACACCCCGTCGCTATCAGGCTCGGTCACCAGGCCATGGATGTCGGTTCCGAAACCCGGGCATTTCAGGTTGAATTCGCGTGAGAACTTCAGGTAGTCAACAATCTTGCGGTTGAACACCTCGCCCGGAATCAGCAACGGAATGCCGGGTGGGTATGGCGTGACCAAACCCACGGTGATGCGGCCTTCGAGCTGATCAATTTCGACCCGTTCGGTCTTGCGCCGCGCGATATGGGCGTAGGCATCGCTCGGCGTCATGGCCGGCGTGAGGTCGCTGAGGTACATGTCGGTCGTCAGGCGCGCAATGTCGTACTTCGCGTACAGCTGGTGCACGAACAGGCACAGGTCGGCCAGTCCCATCTTCTCGTATTTCGGGTTGTCGCGGCAGAACTCGGGCAGGATGCGCCACATCGGCTGGTTCTTGTCGTAGTCGTCCTTGAACTGCTGCAGCGCCGTCAACAAGGTGTTCCAGCGGCCCTTGGTGATGCCGATAGTGAACAGGATGAAGAAGCTGTACAGGCCGGTCTTTTCGACCACCACGCCATGCTCGGCCAGGAACTTGGTCACGATGCTGGCTGGAATGCCGGTCTTGGCAAACTTGCCGTTGAGGTCCATGCCCGGCGTGACGATGGTCGACTTGATCGGGTCGAGCATGTTGAAGCCGGCCGCAAGCTTGCCGAATCCATGCCAGTTGACACCCGATTTGCCCTTGCGTGATTCACCCTTGATGATCCAGTCATCGGCGCGGCCGATGCCTTCGTCGGCCAGGTGGTCGGGGCCCCAGACCTTGAACCACCAGTCGGCGCCGTATTCGTCGTCGATCTTGCGCATCGAGCGGCGGAAATCCAGCGCCTCGGCAATGCTCTCCTCGACCAGTGCCGTACCGCCGGGCGGCTCCATCATGGCCGCAGCCACGTCGCAGCTGGCGATGATGCTGTACTGCGGGCTGGTGCTGGTGTGCATCAGATAGGCTTCGTTGAACAGGTGGCGGTCGAGTTTGACCTCCTGCGCATCCTGCACCAGCACCTGGCTGGCCTGGCTGATGCCGGCCAGCAGCTTGTGGATCGATTGTGTCGCGTACACCACCGCGTGTTTGGGACGGGTGCGCTTCTTGCCCATCGAATGGTAGGCACCGTAAAACGGATGAAACGCGGCATGCGGCAACCAGGCCTCGTCGAAGTGCAGGTTTTCCACATAGCCATCCAGCATGTCCTTGATGGTCTCGGTGTTGTACAGCACGCCGTCGTAGGTCGACTGCGTGATCGTCAGTACGCGCGGCTTGACCTTCTTGGCGTCGACACCCTTGAGCAGTGGGTTCTTGCGGATCTTGGCCTGGATCGCGGCCGGCTCGAACTCCTCCTTGGGGATCGGCCCGATGATGCCGAAATGGTTGCGCGTGGGCTTCAGGAACACCGGGATCGCACCGGTCATGATGATCGCGTGCAGGATCGACTTGTGGCAGTTGCGGTCCACCACCACCACGTCGCCGGGCGCCACGCAGTGGTGCCACACCATCTTGTTTGAAGTGCTGGTGCCATTGGTGACGAAAAAGCAGTGATCGGCGTTGAAGATACGCGCCGCATTGCGCTCGGAATCGGCCACCGGGCCCGTGTGGTCAAGCAACTGGCCGAGCTCTTCCACCGCATTGCAGACGTCCGCACGCAACATGTTTTCGCCGAAGAACTGGTGGAACATCTGCCCCACCGGGCTCTTCAGGAATGCGACCCCTCCAGAATGGCCGGGGCAGTGCCAGGAGTAGGAACCATCTTCGGCGTAGTCGAGCAAGGCCTTGAAAAACGGCGGTTGCACGCCTTCGAGGTAACTCTTGGCCTCACGGATGATATGGCGCGCCACGAACTCCGGCGTGTCTTCAAACATGTGGATGAAGCCGTGCAGTTCGCGCAGGATGTCGTTCGGGATGTGGCGCGAGGTCTTGGTCTCGCCATAGACATAAATCGGCACGTCCAGGTTCTTGCGCCGCACCTCGGTGATGAACTCGCGCAGATTGAACACTGCCGGCCCCAGGTCGGCGTCGTTGGTGAATTCTTCGTCGTCGATCGACAGAATGAAGGCGCTGGCGCGCGACTGCTGCTGCGCGAACTGCGACAGATCACCATAACTGGTGGCGCCCAGCACCTCGAAGCCCTCGCTCTCGATGGCCTGCGCCAGCGCACGGATGCCCAGGCCAGAGGTGTTCTCCGAGCGGAAGTCTTCGTCGATGATGACGATGGGGAAGCGAAATTTCATGCGGTCTCCGTGCCCCCGGGGGCAAACGCTTCAATACAGATTCAACCCGGGCAGTGTAAGGAATTAAGCCGACGCCTCTCGGGCCGAACCCGGTAAATGCTCCAAAATGTGGTGTGATCAATACAGGGGAACAGGAATGGCTGAATCAACGCTGTGGTGGCTGGCAACAGGCGCGGCAGTCGGCATCGAGCTGGTGACCGGCACTTTCTACCTGCTGATGCTGGCTATCGGTACGGCTGCAGCGGCCCTGGCCGCCCATGCCGGACTGAGCACGACAACGCAATTGCTGGTGGGCGCCTTCGTCGGTGGTGGTGCCGTGGTACTGTGGCATCAGATCCGCAAGCGCCGCGAGGGCGACCCGTCGGTGCGATCCATGCGCAGCGTGAACCTCGATGTCGGCGAAACCGTCATGGTGAACACATGGCAAAACGACGGTACGGCCCAGGTCAAGTACCGCGGTGCCAACTGGACCGTGATCCACCGTGCCGGCGTGATGCCGGCCATTGGTGCACATCGGGTCGCCGAGTTGGTGGGCAACCGCCTTCTGGTCGACAAGATTCCCGGAACCCCCGCAACAACGAAACCACAATAGAAAGAGGTCTCCCGCATGGAAATCGCCATCGTCATATTCGTCATCGCCGCCATCTTCATCACGCGCTCCATCAAGGTGGTGCCGCAGCAGAACGCCTGGGTGGTCGAGCGGCTCGGCAAGTACCACGCCTCGCTATCACCGGGCCTCAACATCCTGGTGCCATTCATCGACCGGGTAGCCTACAAACACAGCCTGAAGGAGATCCCGCTGGACGTGCCCAGCCAGGTCTGCATCACCCGCGACAACACGCAGCTGCAGGTCGACGGCATCTTGTACTTCCAGGTGACCGACCCGATGCGCGCCAGCTACGGCTCGTCCAACTACATCGTGGCCGTGACCCAGCTGGCCCAGACATCGCTGCGTTCGGTGATCGGCAAGCTGGAGCTGGACAAGACTTTCGAAGAACGCAACATCATCAATGCGCAGGTCGTCCAGGCCATCGACGAAGCGGCGCTGAACTGGGGCGTCAAGGTGCTGCGCTACGAGATCAAGGACCTGACCCCGCCCAATGAGATCCTGCACGCCATGCAGGCCCAGATCACCGCGGAACGCGAAAAGCGCGCGCTGATCGCCGCTTCCGAAGGTCGGCGCCAGGAGCAGATCAACATCGCCACCGGCGAGCGCGAGGCCTTCATCGCCCGCTCCGAAGGCGAGAAGCAGGCCGTGATCAACCGCGCCCAGGGTGAAGCCCAGTCCATCATCGCCGTCGCCGATGCCACCGCGGCAGCGATCGAGCGCATCGCCGCAGCCATCGAGCAACCCAGCGGCCAACTGGCTGTGCAACTGAAGGTGGCAGAGCTGGCCGTCGAAGCCTACGGCAAGGTGGCCAAGGATGCCAAGACCACACTCATTGTGCCGAGCAACATGACCGAGGTGTCCGCGCTGATCAGCTCCGCCATGACGATGATCCAGACGACCCAGGCAAGTAAATAAATCGATTGGCGCGATGTGGGAAGAAGCGTCGTCTGCAATCCCGCTGATACAATGGCGCGCTCCGGAGAGGTGGATGAGCGGTTTAAGTCACACGCCTGGAAAGCGTGCGAGGGGTTATACCCTCCGCGGGTTCGAATCCCGCCCTCTCCGCCAGTGGTCAGTGTTTCGAGCTTTTCTCCTCTGATAGCCCCGGAACCCGCACCAACACTAGCTTTTTTCCCCATTGCCTTCCCTGAAACCTTCCCACATTTCTTCCCACAGGGGCAGAGATGCAGGGAGAATCAACGGATGGTCGATGTGGCAAAACGTGTACCGGGTCTCACCCAAAAGGTCTCTCCTACTACTTCCAGCTTCGGGTCCATAAGGACCTCAAGGCGATCTACGGAACCTTCGAAATCAGCGTCGCGCTCATACCTGGATTGGAAAATACTGACGACCTGCGTCCTCATACGCCCGTTCAAGCAGTCGGTCGGAATTTGGTCGTCCACGCCGTATCCATCGACAGACGCGCTAGGATATTGTGAAGGTCCGTTCGCTCTGCATCGCGGGTGAAGGCATCGATCAATTGCTGGCTCGAACGATTAAGAAGTTCGCGTCGCCAACGTCCGGTCTCAAAGTACAGACGTCACTGGGTTTCCTCTATCCAGAGGGCTGACTGAAATGCACGCGAACACGGAGTAAACAATGACGATGTCGCCAGTACAAGGCCCCGGCGATGGCAAATGGTTCGCGTACTACCCCAGTTCAACGCTTGGCTCTATCCTCCTTCTGACGCAGTTCTATCTCGACACGCCCGAGCCTGCGTTTCTCGGCGATACCGGCCTTGAGCGCGGCCCCCCGATCGCGAACGTTGGCAACGTGGTTGATCGTGTTCGTGGCATGTTCCTCAAGCCGCGCTTCTAGTCCGTCGCGCGTGTGCCTCCAGCCTACGCAGGCCGCGTTCGCATGGCGGTCGTGCTCGGCGCCGCAGCCGCCACAGCGTCCGCGCAGACTCGTCTCCAGCGACGGTGTCACACCGACCCTTGCGCAAACAGCCATGTGCTGGTCGTCAGCCCCTTGAGTTCGAAGATGGCCGTGCCGCAGCGCGCGCAGGCCCATCGAATGGCTTGCTCCAACTCGTAGATTGCGACCACAACGCGGCCGGCGCGAGCATGGTGCGAAAACACACTCCAACGACCTGTCGATTCAATGAAAGCCCTGCTGGCCGCCATCAGGTCCAGCGGTTCCATAACAACGGCACGGTGCTGGCGCGCGAGGTCCAGCGCGGCGCATCGATAGAAGTCTCGTCGCCGGCCACGGGCGCGCCGGGCCAGCATCACCGCGGCTTGCCATTGCTTGCGGTCCTCGCGCACCCAGGTATCGAGTCGGGCCCAGCGCCGGCCTGTATCGGCCAGCGCCTTTTGCAGCCGGTAGATACGAGCGATCGCGACACGTTGCGCTGGCAAGGCCGCGATGCTGTCGAGTTCGATCCGGACGGGTACGGGCAGATCGACCCCCCCAATCGCTGGCGCGCGCAAATGCGGCAGCAATGCAGTTTTGGCCAGGGCGCGCTGCCTTTGCAAGGATGCGCAGTGTGTCAGATCGGTCTCGATGGACGCAGGCATGACGAGTGTCTGAACAGCAGCGGGATCGGCTGATCGTGCAATTGTCGCGACCCGTCGGCCTCCCTCCACGGCAGCCCAGCCGAAATGCACAGCAGCCAGATCGACTGGGTGCTCGCATTCAATGTGGATTGGTACTTCCAGCCGCAGCACGAGTTGCAGCGTCCATCGATCCTTGTCAGCCACGCGCCGCCGGATCAGACCTGCGCCCGATACGTGCGCGCCTGTCGGCAATGGTCGGTGATATTGCCATGTGCCGGTGGCGTAGACCCCGTCGCGCGCCAGTCCGAGCCTGAACCGGAACTGTCCGTAGGCACGTCGATCTGCCGCGGCAGGTGGCGTCAAGTGAACTTCCATGTTGGAGCCATCGAACACACGCTCGGCCGGCAAGCCATTCTTGATCGTGAACTGCAGGGACAGGGAGTCCTGGTGCTTGCGGTCACCCACGGCAAACTTCGGCGCGCGACCCAGATCGAGGGACTTCTTCCAAGCCAGCAGTGCGCTGTCGAGCACGGCATTTGCGGTCGCCCAGCCCAGTCCGTCTTCGACGGCCTGACACCGAAGGCGATAGGTCAGCGTGACTGTGGTGTTGCCGACCCGTGAGAAGAACAGGCTGCGGATATCGGGCCGGTGTGCCTGACGCACGGGGCGCAGCAGCGCGTTCAGTTCGGTACCCAGTGCGATCCGCCGCGGTGCGAGTTGGCGCAAAATCTCACCGTCGGCCGCCGTTCTGGCAGTAGCGATTTCGTGTTCGAGCGCGGCGAGTTGATCATGCAATACCTGCGCGCGCGGTCCTGCACGCTCCAGCACCCAGGCATTCATTTGGCCGTGAACGGTCCGGATACTGCCGATCAGCATGTTGTAGAGGCGGCGGGCCTTGTCAATCTGCTCGGTGGCTGCTGCGCGGCAATTGGTGTCCAGGCGAACACCGTATTCGTAGACCACAATGTCCGCAGGGCCGGCGACCCTGGCTTGGATCACCCAGGGCTGGGCGGCGGCGGCCTTCCCCTGGTTGGCATCGGACCGGGTTTCATTCAGGAAGTTGTCGACGATCTGCATGGTGGCAACGTTGGTCCCTTGCGACTCAGCGTCTTGCCGACATCAGGTCGTCAATGACTGGCGCCGCGGTCATGACGGCCAGCGTGATGGCGAACGGCAGGATGGCCGAGAAGCCCACTTGCTCAAAGGCCAGCCAACCAACTGCGAGACCCAGAAAGAAGTACAGCGCCAGCAAATTCAGCAATGCGAGGCGATCATTGTTAAGCGGGGGTTTGCTTTTCCCGGCTACCGCGTCGGCGTCGATGGCAATGCGCTGGCCAAGCTCGGAGCCGATCGCGATGAGGAGCGGAAAGATGTTCGTTGTCCTGATCTCGGCGTTGGACATCAAGGTAACAGCCGCGTTTTGAATGCCCATCGAGAGACTTAGCACCATCAGCACAGCGTAGAGCTCAAACCCGCCGGCCGCAGTCCCCTGAGCATCAACGATACCGATCAACAGGAGCAGCAAGGCTTCAAGTAACAGCGGCAAGGCATATTCACTCTGCAACCTGCGATGCCGCGCTAAGCCCACCAGGCCAGTGGCAAGCACGGCCCCCGTCACGAAGCAAAGCAGCCCGCCGGCGCACGCGACGGCCAGGCCACCGAAAATATCAGTCCAGGCGCCGCCAATGGTCGAGGCAGGGTCCGTCGCGTGTTGGTTGTACGCGAGCATCACGGCAATGCTCAATGCGTGGACTGTGCCTGCGACGAAGCACAGGATGAAGCCCAGTTGCTGGTTTGCATCAGCCGAACGCTTCGGTCCGACCAATCGTCTTGCGTAGTGGATGGGCATCGGGCTTAACGAGCGCGTCGTCGTTGAGGTCAGCGCCCGGCCCGGGCCTGCGCGCGCTGGCGCACGGCACCCAAGATGCCGCGCAAGATGTCCATCGGCGGCGGCGGGCAGCCCGGCACGACTACATCGACCGGAATGACGTTTGCGACCCGCCCGCAACTGGCGTAGCTCTCGCCGAAGATACCGCCATCGCATCCGCAGTCCCCCACCGCGACCACCAGCTTGGGTTCCGGCGTGGCGTCGTAAGTGCGCTTCAACGCTTCTTCCATGTGCCGGGACACAGGCCCGGTCACCAGCAGCATATCGGCATGGCGCGGGCTGGCGACAAATCGAATGCCCAGGCCCTCGATGTTGTAGTACGGGTTGCCCAGCGCATTGATCTCCAGCTCGCAACCGTTGCATGATCCAGCATCTACTACGCGGATGGCTAGTGCCTGGCCGAGAATTTCCAGCAGGCCGACATGGATGCGATCGATCCGTGCGTAGTCGGCCTCCTCGATGCGCGGTATCGGCTCGGTGAGGATGCGGTGTCGCGCGATTTGCCTGAGAACGTGCCACATCAGAGGTCGTGCCCCGAATAGCTGAGGTTGAAGGACTTGTTGATCAAGGGGAAATCCGGAACGATGTTGCCCATCACGGCGTGCTCCAGCACTGGCCAATTTTGCCAGGATGGGTCGTGGCAATGGCAACGCACGATGTGGCCCGCGGCCGACACTTCGAGTGCCACCAGCACCTCACCGCGCCAGCCTTCGACCCAACCGATCCCGACGCGCGGGATTCCCGGCGCCACCAAGTCGACGCGAATCGCACCGGTCGTTGCACTTGCGCACAGCCTGCGCAGCAACCGCAAGGATTCCAGAGTCTCGTCAAACCGCACCGCGACCCGGGCGGCGACATCACCATCACGCTGCGTGGCCATTTTGACTTCAAGCTGGTCGTACGGCGGCCAGACTTGGTCGCAGCGCAGGTCGAAAGCCTGGGCGCTGGCTCGTCCAGCCAGCCCGGTGAGGCCCAGTTGCGCCGCCAGTTCCGGCGACACGCGTCCTGTGGTCAGGAAACGGTCCTGCAATCCGGCATGTTCGTCGTAGACGGTGCGCAGGGTATGCACTTCGCCTTCGACGGCATCGCACTGCTGGTTCAGTCGCAGTAACAGGTCGGGCGTCGGATCGACGGCAACGCCCCCTGGCACCATACAGTCCATCATGAACCGGTGTCCGAACGCGTCGCCAGACAAGCGCTGCCAGTCCTCGCGCAGCCGCGAGAACTGCGCCAATCCGAAGCCCAGCCCAGCGTCATTGCCCAGAGAGCCGAGGTCGCCAAGATGATTGGCCACGCGCTCGCGTTCCAGCATCAACGCGCGCAACCACACGGCCCGTTGCGATATATCGCATTGCCAGGCGGATTCGAGTGCCATGCAGTAGGCCCAGGCAAATGCCACTGTTGAATCACCGGACACCCGGCCGGCCAGGCGGTAGGCATCCAATGGGGCCAGTTCAGTGAAGCGCCGCTCGATGCCCTTGTGCGCGTACCCCAGATGCTTTTCGAGCCGAAGCACTTTTTCTCCAACCACCGAGAAGCGGAAGTGCGCAGGCTCGATGATGCCGGCGTGCACCGGGCCGACGGCAATCTCGTGCACACCATCACCGGCAACCCGTACGAATGGGTAGTCCGCCGGCAGCGTGCCGGGCGCGGCACCCACGGGCAGCGTACCCAGCTGCAGCGGTGCGCCGCCGGCCCAAAGGCCATGGCTGAGCCAGGCGCGGCTGTCCGATGGGCCGTCTGCGCGCAGTCCCGACAGATCAGCAGCTGCACGTTGCATGCGGCCGGCGCAGGGGAAGACACCCGACAGATCGGGGTAGGCAGCTGTGTCACCGACAGCGAGCTCCAGCCAGACCAACCCCTCCAGCACGCCATAAGTCGCGCAGACCACCATGCCGCCACCCGCAGCGCTGTGGTCGACGCCCCACACGGAGATCAGCCGCCCACCCGACTCGGCGACCGTGTGTGCAGCGGCCAGCCACTGCTGCGCATCGACGCGTCCCCGCCATATGGGCAAAGGCCCCGGCAAACGCAACAAATCGAGCGCCATCGTGCGCAAGGGGCAGACGTCCGGATCGGTAGTTGGCGCCGCCATATCGTCAATTCCCCAGCATTGCGGCCGCCTGCCGGTACCAGCCATCGAGGTAGGGCGGAATGTACAGACCCAGCATGAGTCCGAGCGCAAGGTGGACGAACACCGGGATCAGCGCCGGAGGATGCGCCAGCGGCTTGACGTTGGTCTCGCCGAACACCATCGGCTGCACGCGACTGAATACCGAGGCAAAAGCCAGACCCAGAGCCAGCAACAGGAAAGGTGTGGCCCAGGGCTGCTCGCGCATCGCGGTGGTAACGATCAGGAACTCGCTGGCGAACACTCCAAACGGTGGCATGCCCAGAATGGCCAGTGAACCGAGCATCAGGCCCCACCCGACCATGGGGCTGACCTTGATCAGGCCGCGGATGTTCTCCATGACCTGTGTGCCTGCCTTCTGCGTGGCGTGCCCAACTGCAAAGAAGATGGCCGACTTGGTCAGCGAGTGCACCGTCATGTGCAGCAAGCCGGCGTAGGTGGCGATCGGCCCACCCATGCCGAAGGCAAAGGTCATCATGCCCATGTGCTCGATCGACGAGTACGCGAACATGCGCTTCACGTCTTTCTGCCGGATGATGAAGAACACCGCCGCCACCACCGACAGCAGCCCGAAGCCCATCATCAACTTTCCCGAGAGCTGGTTGCCTTGCAGCGCGCCGTCGGTCAGCACCTTGCAGCGCAGGATGGCGTACAGCGCCACGTTCAGCAGCAGGCCCGACAGCACGGCAGAGACCGGTGTCGGCCCTTCCGCGTGGGCGTCGGGCAGCCAGTTGTGCACCGGCACCAGGCCGACCTTGGTGCCGTAGCCGATGAACAGGAAGGCAAAGGCCAGCGTGATGATGTTGGG